>NZ_JAKMPU010000001.1:0-315505 GCF_025771175.1 Campylobacter sp. RKI_CA19_01128 | reverse complement strand
AGGGGGGGGGATAAAAAAGGACTGTGGATATTGGTTTATAACATGTGGTAAATTTTTAGAAAAATAGTGGGAAATGATAGAATATGAGTTATTATAAAATATGAAAAAATTCGTGTCAAATATAAAGAAAATAATATCTTAAATATAGATAATAAATAAGAAAGTAAAATAAAAAACAAATAATTAAAGATAAAATATGATTAGATAAATTTATACTCAAAATACTTGAAAACAATAAATGGATTATGTTTTAAGATAATATAGGTATATTATCTTTTTTGTTTATTAAGAAGATTTACACTTAGTAAAACAATAAAACTAAAAATTAAAAGTATGAGGCTATAAATATGAGCTGTAACAAAATCTAAATTTTCCATACTTTCATATATAGCAATACTAGCTACTTTTGTTTCTCCGCTTAAAGAACCACCTATCATTAATACTATACCAAACTCGCCCATAGTATGTGCAAAACTTATTACCAAAGCACTTAATATAGCTGGTTTAATACTAGGTAAGATTACTTTAAAAAGTGTGATGAAAGAATTTTTTCCCAAAGAAAAACTAGCTTCTATAACATTTTTAGAAATCATAGACATTGCATTATATAAAGGATTAAACATAAAAGGTAAAGAATAAATACAACTTGCTATCACCAAACCTTCAAAAGTAAAAGCTAAAGTGATATTAAAATATTTTTCTAAAAAATTACCAAAAAAAGAGTATTTTGAAAATAAAATCAATAAGTAAAAACCAACAACAGATGGTGGTAAAACTAAAGGTAAGGTTATTATAGTTTCTAGAATTTTTTTTGCTCTAAATTGCTTAAAAGTAAAAACCCAAGCAAGTGGTATGCAAAAACAAAACAAAATTATACAAGTAATAATAGAAAGTTTTATGGAAACTAAAAAAGGTGTCCAATCTATACTTAATAATAATTGCATCATTATTAAAACTTTCTCAAGTCAAAAAAGACTTGAGATTATTTTCCTAAATTTGGCTCCATTTCTATAATTTTCCAAGGAAGTCCTTGAGTATTTAACTCATCCATAAAAGGTTTAGCGTCAAATTCTTCCATGTTAAACACACCTTTTCCTTGCCAAATTCCTTTAGCAATTAGCTTTGTTCCTATCATTGCAGGAACTCCAGTAGTATAACTCACAGCTTGCGCTCCAGTTTCTTTAAAGCACTCTTCGTGATTGCAAACATTGTAAATATAAACTTGTCTATCTTTTCCATCTTTTACACCACGAATCACACAACCTATATTAGTATAACCTTTGGTGCGAGGACCTAAACTAGCAGGATCAGGAAGTAGTGTTTTTAAAAATTCTATTGGTATTATTTCTTTGCCTTGATGCATAACAGGCTTAATACCTAGCATACCAACATTTTCAAGACATTTCATATGAGTTAAATAGCTTTGCCCAAAAGTCATAAAAAATCTTATTCTTTTTAAACCTTTGATATTTTTTACTAAGCTTTCAAGCTCCTCATGATAAAGTAAATAGCTATCCTTTACCCCTACTTCAGGATAATCCCATTCCATTTTTATTTCCATAGGTGCAGTTTCTATCCATTTTCCATTTTCCCAGTAACGACCTTTAGCAGAAACTTCTCTTAAGTTAATCTCAGGGTTAAAATTAGTTGCAAAGGCATAGCCATGATCTCCAGCATTACAATCTAATATATCTATATAATGAATTTCATCAAACAAATTTTGCTGTGCATAAGCACAAAATACATTAGTAACACCAGGATCAAATCCACTGCCTAA
Source organism: Campylobacter sp. RKI_CA19_01128 (assembly GCF_025771175.1). Lineage (NCBI taxonomy): Bacteria > Pseudomonadati > Campylobacterota > Epsilonproteobacteria > Campylobacterales > Campylobacteraceae > Campylobacter > Campylobacter sp. RKI_CA19_01128. Next base: position 313,728 of record NZ_JAKMPU010000001.1, on the reverse strand, counting down.
AAGTCCTAAAATTCCTGCTTGTTTAAACTTATCACTTCTTAACCATTGTTCTTTATATTCAAATTTAGCCAAATCAGGATGTTCATAGTTTGCAGTATCTACATAGTGGATATTAGTTTGAATGCACGCATCCATTAAAGTAAGATCTTGATAAGGTAAAGCCACATTTAATAAAATTTCAGCTCCTGTTTTTTTGATAAGTTCTACAACAGCAGCGGTGTCATCTGCGTCTATTTGCTCAGTTTGAATTTCTATACCCAAACGCTCTTTTATAAAAGCTGCTATTTCATCACATTTACTTTTAGTTCTACTTGCTAGGGTTATTTTACTAAAGACATCACTATTCATTGCACATTTTACAGTCGCAACACGGCTTACACCACCTGCACCTATAATCAAAAGATTTTTCATCATTTTTCCTTAAATTTTTTAGAAAATTGTAACAAAAAAACTTTATAAAGCATTGAAATAAAAAAACAAAAAATAATTTTTATAATGTTTTTTTAAAATAAAACAAGTAAAATGATAGTTTTTTAAATTTTTTAAGGACACTTATGAATTTACAAAGTGTGGAACTTTCTTATCCTATTGTTATTACTTTTATTACCTATGCATTTTTAATGCTTTTTATAGGTTTTTATTTTTACAAAAAAAATCAAAACAGTAAAGATTATTTTGTTGGTAATGCTTCCATGGGGCCTGTAATATCTGCCTTAAGTGCAGGTGCTTCTGATATGAGTAGTTGGCTTTTAATGGCTTTTCCTGGTGCTTTATATGCAGCTGGTTTGGGACAAATTTATATAGCCATAGGTTTAAGCTTTGGTATGTTTTTGAACTGGACTTTTGTTGCTAAAAGATTAAAGATTTTTTCTCAAATAGCCAAAGAATGTATTACAATTCCTGATTTTTTCGAAAGTCGCTTTCATGATGATAAGCATATTTTAAGAAGCATTTGTGCGGTAGTTATTTTGGTATTTTTTACTATTTACATTAGCGCTGGATTAGTAAGTGGTGCTAAACTTTTTGAAAGTGTATTTAATTTGCCTTATATTTTTGCCTTGAGTATTGGATTTTTAGTTATTGTTTTATATACTTTTTTAGGTGGTTATAAAGCTGTATGCTGGACTGATATGATACAAGGACTTTTAATGATGAGCTCATTAATCATCATTCCTTTTGTGATGATTTTTGAACTTGGTGGCTTTGGCGAAGCTTTTTCTACTATAAATAATGTAAAACCTCAAGCCTTTGGTTTAGATGGTGGTGGTTGGCTAGTTGTAGTATCAACCCTAGCATGGGGGCTTGGTTATTTTGGTCAACCTCACATTTTAATTCGTTTTATCTCTATAAAAAATGTAAAAGAAATTCCTACTGCAACTTTTATAGGCATAACTTGGATGGTAATTTCTTTATTTGGTGCTGCTATGATAGGATTTTTAGGTATTGCTTATATAGCTAAATTTAATCTTACTTTAAATGACCCTGAAAGAATATTTATCGTAATGTCTCAAGTGCTTTTTAACCCTTGGGTGGCAGGAATTTTACTCAGTGCGATTTTAGCAGCTATTATGAGTACAGCTAGTTCTCAACTACTAGTGTGTGCTTCTAGCTTGGTGCAAGATTTTTATACACAAATCTTAAAAAGAAAAACAAATGATAAAAATATTACTTTATTATCACGTCTAGGTGTTTTAGCTGTTGCTTGCATAGCTTTTATGCTTTCACTTGATACTCAAAGTCAAATTTTAAGTATAGTTTCTTACGCTTGGGCTGGTTTTGGTGCAAGCTTTGGAAGTGTTATTTTATTTTCTTTATTTTATAAAAATATGAGCAAAGAAGGTGCAATAGCTGGAATGGTTAGTGGAGCTTTAACTGTTATATTTTATAAACATTTTGGTTCAAATTTTATAGCAATTTATGAAATCATTCCTGGATTTTTAGTTGCAAGTTGTTTTATTGTGATTTTTAGTGTGATTTTTAAAGCAAAAAAACATACAATAAAACACTATGAAAAAATGTTAAAAGAAATTTAAATGTTTAAATCTTTTTTTTATTCAAAAAAATGGGCATTGTGGGCTTATTTGGGTTTGTTTTTTTTACTAGCTTCTTTACTTGCTCAAACTTCCATTAATGTTGCAATAAATGAATGGTATAAAGAATTTTATGATGTTTTACAAGATGTAAAAAATCATAGTATAGATGACTTTTATCATTTTATTAAGCAATTTTTATATCTAGCATTGCCTTATGTATTAATTGCTACTATCACGCAATATTTTGGAAGTATTTATGCCTTTAAATGGCGTGAGGCTATGACTTTTGATTATATTAAATTTTGGCAAAAAAAAGATGACAACATAGAAGGTAGCTCACAAAGAATTCAAGAAGATATTTATAATTTTTCAAAAATCATAGAAAGCTTAGGATTAGCTTTTGTTAAGGCAATTATGACTTTAATTGCTTTTGTACCAATTTTGTGGATGTTAAGCACGCATGTTAATTTACCTATCTTAAAAGACATTAATGGCTCTTTGGTATGGATTGCATTTTTGGTTTCTTTAGGAGGTCTTGTTATATCATGGTTTGTTGGCATTAAGTTACCCGGTCTTGAATATAATAATCAAAAAGCTGAAGCTGCTTTTAGAAAAGAACTTGTTTTTGCTGAAGATGATAGAAAAAATTATGCGAGCGATGAAAGTATTTTAAGTTTATTTACTGGACTTAAAATCAATTATAAAAGATTATTTTTGCATTATGGATATTTTAATATATGGCTTTATCTATTTGAGCAAATCATGGTTATAGTGCCTTTTTTAATCATGGCTCCAAGCTTGTTTTTAGGACTTATACAACTTGGAATTATCATACAAGTTGGCAATGCTTTTGATCAAGTTAGATCTTCATTTAGTATTTTTATCACCAATTGGACAACTATCACGCAATTGCGTAGCATTTATAAACGTTTAGATGAATTTGAAAAAAATATTGAATATAGAAAACATAAATTAGTTTAAAATATATCATTTATTTTAAGCTAATTTTATAGTTTTGATTTGATATAATTTTGCAAAAATTTTATTAAAGGAGTTTTTTTGGACCCCAGTCAATCTTTAGACTTAAATCAAACATTACCCGCTGTTGCCTCAATTGATGTAGGCTATTCTACTTTTATGATTCTTGTTGCATTAGCTTTAGTGCTTTTAAATGGATTTTTTGTTTTATCTGAATTTGCTATTGTTAAAGTACGTAGATCAAAACTCGAAGAAATGGTAAAAGAAAAAAAACGTAATGCAAAAAAAGCTTTAGAAGTAACCTCAAAACTAGATACTTATTTAAGCGCTTGCCAACTTGGTATTACACTAAGTTCTCTTGCTCTTGGTTGGATAGGTGAACCTGCTATTGCCAAAATTCTTGAAGTTCCTTTGGCAAATTTAGGCTTAGCTCCAGCATTAATTCATACTATAGCATTTGTTATCGCTTTTGCTATTATCACATTATTGCATGTTGTATTAGGTGAATTAGTTCCAAAGAGCGTTGCTATCGCTATTGCAGATAAAGCTGTTTTATGGGTTGCAAGACCATTACATTTATTTTGGTTACTTTTCCTACCTTTCATCAAAACATTTGACTTTTTAGCTGCAATTTCTTTAAAAGTTATAGGTATCAAACCTGCTAAAGAACATGAATTAAGCCACTCTGAGGAAGAAATTAAATTTATTGCAAGTGAAAGCCAAAAAGGTGGAGTTTTGGATGAGTTTGAAACTGAAATCATACGTAATGCTGTTGATTTTTCAGATACAGTAGCAAAAGAAATCATGACACCTAGAAAAGATATGATATGTCTTAACAAACAAAAAAGCTATGAAGAAAATATGCAAATAGTTTGTCAATACAAACACACACGCTTTCCATATATAGATGGTTCTAAAGATATCATTTTGGGTATGGTACACATTAGAGACATCATGCAAAATGAACTTAGTAAAGATAAGAAAAATTTAGATGATTTTTTAATCAAAATGATCTTAGTTCCAGAAAATATCAGCATATCCAAAGTCCTTTTCATGATGAATAAAGAACAAGTGCACACAGCATTAGTAGTAGATGAATATGGTGGCACAGCTGGACTTTTAACCATGGAAGATATTATGGAAGAAATCGTTGGAGATATTAACGATGAGCATGATGATTCTAGTCCACATTTTAAAAAACTTGCAGAAAACATTTATGAATTTCAAGGAAGATATGAAATTAGCGAAGTAGAAGAAATGCTTGATATACGCTTTAATGAAGAGCTAGAACAAGTCACTATAGGTGGATATGTTTTTAATCTCTTAGGACGCTTACCGGTTGTTGGAGATAGAATAGAAGATGAATTCTGCTACTACGAAGTCAAAAAGATGGATGGAAATAGTATAGAACGCATTAAAGTTGTACGCAAAAATACCGATGAAGAAGAGTGATAAACTCTTCTTTTACTTTCATACAATCCTCAATCTTATCCATTCTAACCTATAAGGAAAATATATGCAATTACATGATGAAATCAATCAATTTATGCAAGAACGCAAAAGCATTATGATATCTTCTTCAAATTTAAATAATCAAACCATATGTTCATATACACCTATTATAAAAATTAAAAATGACTTTTATATTTATATTAGTGAAATTGCTGAACACTTTGAAGGAGTAAAATACAATAATAAAAACATAGAAATTATGTTTATAGAAGATGAAAAAGATTGCGTGTCAATCTTTGCAAGAAAAAGACTTAAATTTAGAGTAGAGAGTGTAGAAATAACAAGAGATAATCAACTCTTTGAGCTAGTATTAAATACTTATGAAAATGAAAACAATAAAGAAATAATCCAAGTCATTAAAAATATGAAAGATTTTCATTTATTTCAGCTGATACTAAAAAATGGAAGATATGTTAAAGATTTTGGAAAAGCATATGAAATTAATGAAGGAATAATTAATTTAATTAATTCAAAAGGACATAAATAATTCAAGATGAGCTTTTTGCTCATCTTGATAGATTAACCATTTCTTTTTTTGATAATTTCTTCAGAAACGTTTTTTGGAACTTCATCATAGTGATCAAATTCCATAGAATAAGTAGCACGGCCTTGAGTTTGACTTCTAAGATCAGTTGAGTAACCAAACATCTCAGCCAAAGGACAAAATGCTGTAATAATTTTATTACCACCTCTTTCATCCATTGAATTTACTTGACCACGACGTTTATTTAAATCTCCAATAACATCACCCATATATTCTTCTGGAGTTTCAACTTCAACTTTCATCATAGGTTCTAAGATTACCGCACCTGCTTTTCTAGCACCTTCCTTAAAGCCCATAGAAGCAGCAAGTTTAAATGCCATTTCAGAAGAATCCACTTCGTGATAGCTTCCATCATAAACAGTTACTTTAACATCTTCAACAGGATATCCCGCTAAAACACCATTTTGTAATGCTTCTTGTATACCTTTATCAACAGCTGGAATATATTCTTTTGGAATTACCCCACCTTTGATATCATTTACAAACTCATATCCACTACCTGGCTCAAGCGGCTCAAGTCTTAAGAATACATGGCCATACTGACCACGGCCACCTGATTGTTTAGCGTATTTGTATTCTTGCTCAACTGTTTTTCTGATAGTTTCACGGTAAGCAACTTGAGGTTGACCAACTTCTGCTTCAACTTTAAACTCACGAAGCATTCTATCAACAATAATTTCTAAGTGAAGCTCACCCATACCTGAAATGATGGTTTGACCACTTTCTTCATCTGTAGAAACTCTAAAGCTTGGATCTTCTTGAGCTAATTTATTTAAAGCAATAGACATTTTTTCTTGATCTGCTTTTGTTTTAGGCTCAACAGCAACTGAAATAACAGGATCTGGGAAATCCATTCTCTCTAAAATAACCTTATCTTTTTCGCTTGCTAAAGTATCACCGGTTAGTGTGTCTTTAAGTCCAACAACCGCTCCGATTTCTCCTGCGTATAAAGTTTTAATCTCTTCTCTTTTATTAGAGTGCATTTTCAAAAGACGGCCAATTCTTTCTTTTTTATCTTTTGTTGAGTTATATGCATAAGAACCACTTTCTAAACTTCCTCTATATACACGAACGAAAGTTAATTGTCCAACAAAAGGGTCGGTCATAATTTTAAATGCAAGACCTGCAAATTCACCATCATCAGTTGATTTTACAGAAACTTCTGTACCATCTTCATATTCACCTTTGATATTAGCAACTTCATCAGGAGCTGGTAAATAAGCAACAACAGCATCAAGTAATGGTTGAACACCTTTATTTTTAAAAGCTGTACCACAAAGCATAGGAACCATAGAAAGACTTAAACATCCTGCTTTAATACCTGCTTTGATTTCTTCTTGAGTAAGCTCTTCACCACCTAAATATTTCTCCATTAATTCATCGCTTGTTTCAGAAACCGCTTCTATCATTTTTATACGATATTCTTCAGCTTTTTCTTTAAGCTCAGATGGAATTTCTTTTTCTACATAATCAGTCGGTTTGTTTTCATCTTCCCATACCAAAGCTTTCATGGTAATAAGATCAATTACACCTTTGAAATTATCTTCAGCGCCGATTGGAATTTGAAGTGGAACTGGGTTACCTTTTAAGCGATTTTTAATTTGCTCTTCTACGTTAAAGAAATTTGCACCAATTCTGTCCATTTTATTTACAAAAACAATTCTTGGAACACCATATTTATTAGCTTGTCTCCAAACAGTTTCTGATTGTGGTTGAACTCCACCTACTGAACAAAATACTGCAACAGCACCATCTAAAACACGCATTGATCTTTCAACTTCGATTGTAAAGTCAACGTGGCCTGGAGTGTCTATAAGGTTGATTTGGTGATTTTTCCAAAAACAAGTTGTAGCAGCAGAAGTAATTGTAATACCTCTTTCTTTTTCTTGTTCCATCCAGTCCATTGTAGCTGCACCATCATGTACTTCGCCAATTTTATGACTCATACCTGTAAAGAAAAGAATTCTTTCACTAGTAGTTGTTTTACCAGCATCAATGTGAGCTGCGATACCTATATTTCTAACTCTTTTTAAAGGAGTACTTCTTGACATGTTTTACTCCTCTTACCAGCGATAATGAGCAAATGCTTTATTAGCTTCTGCCATTTTATAAGTATCTTCTTTCTTCTTAAATGAAGCGCCTTTACTATTAGCTGCGTCTAATAATTCAGCTGCTAATTTTTCAATCATAGTTCTTTCACTTCTTTTTCTAGCAAAAGAAATAATCCATCTTATAGCTAAAGCTTGTTGTCTAGCTGGACGCACTTCTACTGGAACTTGATAAGTAGCACCACCAACACGACGAGATTTAACTTCTAATAAAGGCTTGATATTTTCAATAGCATCATTAAAAATTTCTATACCTTTTTTTTCTCCACCTTTTTTATCGATAGCTTCTAAAGCACCATACATAATAGTAGTAGCTGTGCTTTTTTTACCATCATACATTAAAGAATTAATGAATTTTGTGATTACTTTATTTCCATAAATCGGATCTGGCAAGACTTCTCTTACCGGAGCTTTTCTTCTTCTCATAATTTTCCTTCAAATTTATAATTTTACTCAAACAAAATCAAATCTAACGGATTTGTCTGCAATCTTATTACTTAGCTGCTGCTTTAGGGCGTTTTGCACCATATTTAGAACGAGAAACAGTTCTTTTTGCAACACCTGCAGTATCTAAGGCACCACGAACAATGTGATACTTAACACCTGGTAAGTCTTTTACTCTACCACCACGCACTAAAACGATGCTGTGTTCTTGTAGGTTGTGACCTTCACCACCGATATAACTAATAACTTCAAAGCCACTTGTAAGTCTTACTTTGGCAACTTTTCTTAACGCTGAGTTTGGTTTTTTAGGAGTTGTTGTATAAACCCTAGTACAAACTCCCCTTCTTTGTGGGCAATTTTTAAGCGCTGGTGATTTAGATTTTTCTAAAACTTTTTTGCGCTCTTTTCTAACCAATTGATTTATGGTTGGCACAGTAATTCCTTTCATTAATAAAATAATAAACTTTGGATAGTATCTAAATTTTACTTATAAAATTATAAACTATTAAGGTTTTCTTGGAGTTTTTCTAAAAACAAATAAATGTGATAAGCATCATTGCTGGCATGATTAACATTAATACTAAAAGGAATGAGAATTTTTTTATTTTCTTTTATAATCTTTCCACTTGTTATAATAGGAAAGAAATACTGCTCTTTTTTTGGCAAGTGTAAAGAAAAATTCTCAAAAGCCACCCAAGGAATGGCAGAAATATTAAAAAGATTATCTATAGGCTCTTTTAAAAACATACTTTTATCGTTTCTTATTAATTGTTTATCCTCTTCATATAAAGATAAAAAATCATTTAAATTTTCTTTATAGAAAGTCCAAAGAACAGAAAAAGTTTTAGAGTCCTTATGAAAAATAGTATAAGAAGGATGGATAATATCATAACATATTAGTTGTTTGTTTTGATCTAAACTAAATTTAAAATTATCAAAAGTATTTATACTTTTACTAATAGTGTGGATAAAACAAGGGTAGAATTCATAATTATTGTTTTTAATAAAATAATAAAAAGAACTAATATCTAATTTAACAGTAATTTCAAACGAGCAAGGAATATTTTGAGTATAAAAGTTAAAATGTTCTTTTCTTTTATATTGTTCTAAATCAATTATTTTAAACATAAAATACTTAAAAAATCCTAGCAAAATTGCTAGGATTGAAAATTAATTTTGTTGTTTAAGCTTTAAATTTTGATCTCCATAAAGACCTGTACCAACAGGAATCATGCGACCTAAGATTACATTTTCTTTTAGATCTTCAAGATAGTCAAATTTACCTGCAATACTTGCTTCTGTTAAAACCTTTGTTGTTTCTTGGAATGAAGCAGCCGAAATCACACTATCACTTCCAATAGCTGCTCTTGTAACCCCAAGCAACACAGGCTCAGCTACAGCAGGTTCACCGCCATATCTTAAAATTCTTTCATTTTCTTCTCTAAATTTTCTTCTTGAAACCAAATCACCTACAATAAAGTTTGTATGACCACTATCAACAATTTTTACTTGTCTTAGCATTTGCGATACGATGATTTCAATATGCTTATCAGAAATCACAACACCTTGGCCACGATAAACTTGCTGAATTTCAGAAATAAGATAATAATGCAATGCTTTTTCACCTAAAATTCTAAGCACATCATGACTTGAAATAACCCCATCGGTTAATTTTTCACCCGCATGAATAAATTCACCATCTCTTACTTGAATGCGTTTTGATTTATCTATCAAATACTCCGCACTACTTCCATCTTCTGCTTGGATAATGATTCTTTCTTTTGATCTTAAAGGTTTATCAAATCTAACAACCCCGTCAATTTCAGCCACAACAGCAGTATTTTTTGGCTTTCTTGCTTCAAATAATTCAGATACCCTTGGAAGACCTCCAGTAATATCTTTTGATTTAGCTGCTGCCTTTGGTGTTTTAGCTAAGATATCAGCTTGCTTAACCTTATCACCATCGTTTACATAAATAACAGTTTTTGGTTCGAGTTGATAACGCACCACTTTATCATTTTCACCTATGATTAACAACGCTGGACGCACTCCACTTGGTAAATACTCATTAATAACAAGTGATCTTTTACCAGTTGCTTCATCAATTTGTTCATCAGCACTATAGCCTGATTCAATATCTTCAAAGTTAATTACACCTGCAACTTCTGCAATTACAGTATTATTATATGCATCCCATTCAGCAATGATAGTTTTATCTTCTTTGCTTGATTTTGCTATGATAGTTTTAGGATTATCCACAAAAGTGCTATCATCAAATTCAATCACAGAATCTCTTGGTATATAGTGTCTTTTTGCTTCTCTATCATTTTCATCAGCAATAACAACAAAAACACCTTTTTCTTTAACCACATCACCTTTTTTAAGATTTCTAATTCTATCTAAACCATCCCCTTTAAGCATATAAAACTTCAAGGTACCTTTTGCACCAGCTACAATATCTTGAGTGATAGGATCACCATCTTTTACTAGCAATTCACTCGCATAAGGGATACGGTTTGGTATATTCCAACCCTCTTTAATTACTTCTACAATACTTTCATTTTCAGCTACTTCAGCACCATCGCTATATGGAATATATAATTTACCTTCAATATTACCACTTACACCCGCAAGCTCATTAGCTTTTGCTAAGTCATACTTTCTTAATATAAACTTAGCTTCATTATTTTTTGCTTTAACACTAACCACCACATCCTCATATGCATGTTCAATATGAATAGTTCCTTTAAATGGAGCTTTGATTTTTGGCTCCACAAGTAAAATAGCAGCATTGCGGTGATTGGCCACTATAGTTTTACCTTGTCTATCTTCATAGGTATTAAGATTATAAAATCTTACAAAACCTTCTTTATGTGCTACCACTTGACGATCTTGTAAATCTGTACTAGCAGTACCACCGCTGTGGAAAGTTCTTAGTGTAAGCTGCGTTCCCGGCTCACCGATTGATTGAGCAGATATAATACCTACAGCCTCACCTGGTTTAACTAATTTTCCTTCGCCTAGATTAATACCATAGCATTTAGAACAAACTCCTTTTTTAGCTTTACAAGTAATAGGAGTTCTAATGCTTACACTCTTTACTCCACTTTCAACAATAATTCTAGCTTTTTCCTCATCTACTAAAGTACCTTCTGAGAATAAAATCTCATTAGTAATAGAATCAATAATATTTTCAGCTAAAACTCTTCCTAAAATTCTTTCTTCTAAGGTTTCAATCACAACACCATCTGCAGTAATTTCATTAATCTCAACACCCTCATGTGCACCACAATCTTCCATTGTAACTTTTACATTTTGTGCCACATCGATAAGTTTTCTTGTCAAATAACCTGCATTTGCTGTTTTTAATGCTGTATCTGCAAGACCTTTTCTAGCACCGTGAGTTGAAATGAAATATTCAAGAACGTTTAGTCCTTCACGGAAGTTCGAAATGATCGGTGTTTCAATAATAGAACCATCAGGTTTAGCCATAAGACCCCTCATCGCAGCAAGCTGTGAAATTTGAGCTGCTGAACCCCTAGCACCAGAATCTGCCATCATATAAATAGAGTTAAATCCTTCTTTGTCTTTTTTAATTAACTCCATCATGTCTTTTGACAAGATATTATTAGTGCTTTTCCAAATATCGATAATCTTATTATATCTTTCACCCGAAGTAATCAAACCTAAATTATATGAATTTTGAATTTCTCTTACTTGTTTTTTAGCTTCTTCTATGCTTTTTTGCTTTTGATCAGGCACAATAATATCAGCAATTGAAATAGAAATACCCGCTTTTGTTGCATATTCAAAACCAAGATCTTTTAATTTATCTAAAAAGCTAGCACTTACTTCAAGGCCACCTTCTTTATAAACATAATCAACCAAAGCTGCAATATCTTTTTTCTTCATGACTTTATTCCACATATTTTCAGGAACAAAATCAGGCAAGATAGACTTAATAATTAATCTTCCAGCAGTCGTAGTGATTTTTCTACCATCAACTACACTTCTAATACTTGCATGAATATCTAAAGATTTTGCTTCTAGGGCAATCATAACCTCTTCAATACCTGTACAAATTTTATGCTCACCCTTAGCACCATCTTTTTCTAAAGATAGATAATAAATCCCCAAAACCATATCTTGAGAAGGTACAGTCACAGAACGACCACTTGCTGGAAGCAAGATATTCATAGATGAGAGCATTAATACTTTACACTCAGCTATTGCTTCTTGTGATAAAGGCACATGCACAGCCATTTGATCCCCGTCAAAATCAGCATTAAATGCTGCACACACCAATGGATGAAGTTGAATTGCCTTGCCCTCTACAAGCACAGGATGGAAAGCTTGGATGGAAAGCTTATGCAAGGTTGGTGCACGATTAAGCATTACAGGATGACCTTTAACAACCTCTTCTAAACACTCCCAAACCTCATTGGTTTTATTTTCTATCATTTTTTTAGCTTGTTTTACAGTGGTAGCATAACCTTTTTCTTCAAGTTTAGCTAACAAATGTGGCTTAAATAATTCCAAAGCCATTTTTTTAGGTAAACCACATTGATCCATTCTAAGTTTTGGCCCAACAACAATAACACTACGACCTGAAAAATCCACTCTTTTACCAAGTAGATTTTGTCTGAAACGACCTTGTTTTCCTTTGATGATTTCACTTAAAGATTTTAATGGACGTTTATTTGCACCTTTAACTGCATTTGCTCTTCTACCATTATCAAATAAAGCATCGACTGCTTCTTGAAGCATTCTTTTTTCATTTCTAATGATAATTTCAGGTGCATCAAGCTCCATAAGTCTTTTTAAACGTGTATTTCTATTAATAACTCTTCTATATAAATCATTCACATCAGAAACTGCAAATTTTCCACCATCTAAAGCTACCAAAGGTCTTAAATCAGGTGGTAACACAGGTAAATTTGTAATCATCATCCATTCAGGACGATTTGGAACTACTTCATCACTATTTGTATTAGTATTTAAATTACTATTTAAGAAATTTTCCACCACTTTTAAGCGTTTGATGATAGTTTTTTTCTTTGCTTCTGAATTAGTTGCTGCAATATCTTCTTTTAATTTATTTAAAAGCTCAACAAGATCTAAATTTGCTAGTAAATCTCTAACAACTTCACCACCCATTCTAGCTTTAAATCCACTACTTTCATAGCGTTGCATTAAATTTAAATACTGCTCTTCATTTAATACATCACAAAATTCAACTTTTTTAGTATTTTCATTATCATAGTATGCATCACCTGGATTTTCTACTATATATGCTTCATAATACAATACGCGCTCTAAGTCTTTCATCTTTACACCAAGTAAAGTACCGATACGACTTGGCAAAGAATTTACATACCATATATGTGCTACTGGTGTAACTAGCTCGATATGCCCCATTCTTGAGCGGCGTACTTTAGAACTAGTAACTTCAACACCACATTTTTCACACTTAATGCCTTTAAAACGCATTTTTTTATACTTACCACAAAGACATTCATAATCTCTTACTGGTCCAAAAATTTTAGCACAAAAAAGCCCGTCTCTTTCAGGCTTTAAAGTTCTATAATTAATTGTTTCTGGTTTTTTTACTTCGCCATAAGACCATGATTTGATTTTTTCAGGACTTGCAAGTCTTAATTGAAAAGCTTCAAAGTCTCTAGGTCTACCATCTTCTTTTATTTCGATAGGTTTAAATTTACTCATTATTCTCATCCTTATCAAAAATCTCAACATCTAAAGCAAGAGATTTTAATTCATTTGTAAGTACAAAGAATGTCTCTGGAATACCTGTTGCTGGAACATTCTCACCTTTTGTTAAAGCTTTATAAGCACTAAATCTACCTTCAACATCATCAGATTTTATGGTTAACATTTCTCTTAGAGTATGAGCTGCTCCATAAGCTTCAAGAGCCCAAACCTCCATCTCACCAAATCTTTGTCCACCAAATAAAGCCTTACCACCAACTGGTTGTTGTGTTACAAGACTATAAGGTCCAGTACTTCTTGCGTGAACTTTTTCATCTACTAAATGGTGTAATTTAAGCATATACATACATCCAACATGCACACGCTCTGCCATTTTTTCACCAGTTCTTCCATCATAAAGTTCGCTTTTTCCGTCCATAGCTATTTTAGCCATTTCAAAAAGCTTACCAAATTCTTCAACCGTTACGCCTTCAAATACAGGAGTAGCAAATTTCACTCCTTTAGCCCAATCTCTAGCATAAGAAATAAGCTGTTCATCATTTAAAGTTTGCACAAATTTCTTTTCTAATTCAAGTCTAGATACACTACAAATTTCAAGAATTTTTTCACGTAATTCTTTTACAAAATCTTTTTGTTTTCTATCAAAAATTTCTTGAATTTGATCACCTAGTCTCATACCAACAATCCCCAAATGACTTTCAAGAATTTGTCCTATATTCATACGACTTGGAACCCCTAGAGGATTTAAGGCTATATCAATAGGTCTTCCATCAGGTAAATATGGCATATCAACTTCTGGAACGATATTAGACACAATACCTTTATTTCCATGGCGTCCTGCCATTTTATCCCCAACTTTCAATTTTCTCTTAGTCGCGATATATACTTTAACAAGTTTTACTACCCCACTTGGTAAAATATCATCTTTTTCTAAAATTTCTAATTTTTCATCATGCTCTGTTTTAAGTTTTTTCTTCTCATTTTGGAAATGATTTTTTAAATCATCATATTCTTTTTGTACTTCTTTAGAATAAGCTTTAACTAAAGAATTTAACGCAAAACGATTGATTTTTTCTAATTCTGTAATTTCTACTTTAGAGCCTTTTTTATATTTAACACCATTTATTTCTTCATCTGAATTTAAAGCTGATTTAGAAAGTAAAGAACATACTCTTAAAGTTTCTTCTCTATCCATCATTAAAAGTCTATCATGATGTTCTTTTTCAAGATTTAATTTTTCATCATCATAAGCTTTTATAGCACGTGCATCTTTTTCATAACCTTTTTTAGTAAAGATTTTTACATCTACAACAACACCTTCTAATGAGGCGGTTGCATATAAAGATTTATTTACAACATGTCCAGCTTTTTCACCAAAAATAGCTCTTAATAATCTTTCTTCAGGTGTAGGTTTTACTTCACCCTTAGGTGAAACTTTACCTACCAAAATCATACCAGGCTTTATATGAGTTCCTATTTTTGCAATACCACTCTCATCAAGATGCGCTAAATCTTCTTCTTTTACATTTGGAATATCTTTTGTAATTTCTTCTACACCATCTTTAAGCTCTCTAGCCTCTACTTCTTTTTCATAAATATGAACACTAGTAAAAGTATCTTCACGTAAAATTTTCTCACTAATTACAATAGCATCTTCATAGTTATACCCATGCCATGGCATAAATGCGATTAAGGCATTTTTACCAATAGCAAGCTCTCCTTGATCCATACTTGGGCCATCTGCAATGATTTGACCTGCTTGAATAAATTCGCCTTTTTTCACAATTGGATGCTGTGTAAAAGTTGTATTTTGGTTAGTTCTTAGATTTTTTTCCATTTTATAATGATCAATAAATGGTCCATTTTCATCTTCGCCCAAAATAAAAATATTTTTATTGTCAACTTTTTCTACAATCCCTGCTCTTTTAGCTTTAATAGCCTCCCAAGCATCACGAGCAATGATTTTTTCCATACCAGTACCTACTATAGGTGCTTGTGCGGTTAGTAAAGGCACTGCTTGACGTTGCATGTTTGAACCCATTAAAGCTCTGTTTGCATCATCATGCTCTAAGAATGGGATTAATGACGCTGCAACCCCTACTATCATACCTGAACAAAGGTCAATCAAATGTACTTCTTCTCTTCTTGCTAGGATTGTTTCACCATCTTGTCTTGCTTCAACAAATTCCTCAACAATATTACCTTTTTCATCAATTTTAGTTGAAGCGGCTGCAATCACTAAGCCCTCTTCTTGAGTAGCAGTCAAGTAAACAATTTCATTACTTACTTTTCCATTTTCTACCTTCTTATAAGGTGCTTCAACAAAGCCTAGATCATTTACTTTAGCATAAGTTGAAAGTGTGTTAATTAATCCGATGTTTTGACCTTCTGGAGTTTCAACAGGACAAATTCTTCCATAATGCGTTGCATGAACATCACGTACTTCAAAACCTGCTCTTTCTTTTACTAAACCACCTTCACCAAGCGCTGATAAACGACGTTTGTGAGTCACTTCACTCAATGGGTTTGTTTGATCCATAAATTGAGATAATTGACCACCAGTAAAAAATTCCATAATTGTTACAGTAATTGTCTTAGGATTAATCAAATCATAAGGCATTACTTTATCAATATCTGTATTTAAAGCCGTAAATTTATCTCTAATTGATTTTTGCATTTTAGCAAGACCTACATGAAGTTCATTTGCTAAAAGTTCTCCAATTGATCTTATACGACGATTACCTAAATGGTCTCTATCATCAATATGACCTCTACCATTTTTTACTTTAATTAAATATTTTGCAGTTTTTACTATATCTTCATTGGTTAAAACCGTAACATATTCAGGCGTATCTAAGCCTAATTTATGATTCATTTTCATACGACCAACTTTTGTTAGATCATATCTTTCAGGATTGAAAAATAAATCATTCACAAAAGCTTTTGCAGCATCTTTTACTACTGGTTCGCCTGGTCTCATTACTTTATAAATTCTAATAGCTGCTAAATCATTCTCATCATCTATATTCTCAGTTTGTTTTAATAATTTTAAAGTTTCATTATCTTGAATGAAAGAATTAATAATAGCAGCATCTACTCCATTAGCTAAGTCATTAGCAATATCAAACTGTTTTTCCTCTTTAATTTTTGCTAGTTTTCCCTCATCTAATAGCGTTAAAGAATCAAATAAAACCTCACCAGTTTCTTTATTAATAATAGGATTAGCTAAATATCTATTTGTTAAAATTTCAACTGGATATTCAACCCATTTAACCCCATCTTTTACAAGCTGTTCAGCCTTTTTCTTTGTCATTCTTTTACCAGCTTGATGAATTACATTGCCTTTTTCATCTTTTAAATCATATTCAACTCTATCTAAAAAGTCATTTGGATTAAATTCAGTTAAGAATTTATCTTTTTTAACATGAATAGTTTGTATAGGGTAAAATAATTTTATAATGTCTTGTTTTTTATAACCAAGTGCTCTAAATAAAATTGTAATAGGCACTTTTCTTCTTTTATTAATACGCACATAAAGCACATCTTTAGCATCATATTCAAAATAAAGCCAAGAACCACGATCTGGTATGATTTGGGCTGTATATACTAATTTATTTGCAACAGTAGAACTTTCTTCTTCTTTAAATATAACACCCGGACTTCTATGAAGTTGATTTACTACAACCCTTTCAACTCCGTTAATTATGAAAGAAATTCTATCTGTCATTAAAGGGATTTCTCTAATATAAATTTCTTGTTCTTTAATATCTTTTATACCAATTTTTTCACCCGTTTTTTCATCTTTTTCATGTAAAGTTAAACGGATTTTCATTTTTAAATTTACAGAATAAGTCAAACCTCTTTCCATACACTCTCTAATAGTGTACTTAGGTTTACCTACTTCACTACTTACATATTCTAAACTTAATCTATTTTGTGGATCATGAATTGGAAAAATAGATTTAAATACTTTTTCAATTCCACTTTCTGAATTTTTAGCATCTATGTTTAAAAAATAATCAAAACTTTTCTTTTGTAATTGTAATAAATTTGGAATGTCTATTTGTTGTGGAACATTCGAGAAGTCTATTCTTAAACGATTTCCTGATTGTGAATTTAACATATTATTATACCCCATGGTAAAAGTATTGAAAGAAAGAATCCTAATTAAAGGAAAACAAGAAAGGATATAAAATCCTTTCTTTTAAAACAAAAAAAATTATTTAAGCTCAACCTTAGCGCCAGCTTCTTCAAGTTGTTTTTTAGCTTCTTCAGCTTCAGCTTTGCTAACACCTTCTTTAAGAACTGATGGAGTTTGTTCAACAGCATCTTTTGCTTCTTTTAGTCCAAGACCAGTTAAAGCACGAACAACTTTAATTACATTGATTTTTTTATCGCCACCATCTTGTAATACGATGTCAAATTCAGTTTTTTCTTCAGCAGCACCGCCAGCAGCACCTGCAACAGCAGCACCTGCAACCATAACTGGAGCAGCAGAAACACCAAATTTTTCTTCAAATTCTTTTACTAATTCTGAAAGTTCAAGAACGCTTAGATTAGAAATAAATTCTAATATATCTTCTTTAGTAATTGCCATTTTTTATCCTTTTTAAATTTTATTCAGCTTCTTTTTTTTCTTTTAATGCATTTAATCCAATTGTAAAATTGGTGATTGGTGCATTCCAAACTTGCAAAAGCATAGCAAGTAATTCATTGCGAGAAGGCATTTTAGCTAAAGCTTTAACTTTATCTACTGAAGCAACTTCACCATCAATAAATGCGGTTTTGATCTCAAATGTTTGATTAGCTTCGCTAAATTTATCAGCAACTTTTGAAACATTTAATTGGTCTTCACCCCAAAGATAAATATTTGTATCTTTAAGTTCCATTCCATCTTTGCCGGCATTTTTAAGAGCAATACTTGCTAAAGTATTTTTAATAATTTGAACTTTAACATCCATTTCTCTCGCATTATTTCTTAACTCTTCAAGTTTTTTAGTGTTTAAACCTTTGTAATTACAAACTACAACAGCTTCACTAGCCTTAAAACCCTCTTCAAGCTTAGAAACAAGTTCAATTTTTTGGCTTTTAGTCATCTTTACTCCTTTCCGACCGGTGATTTCAAGCAGAGCAGAAAATCTAATTAAGTCCTAAGACCTCGGCTATCTCCAATCTAAGATAAAAATTAGATAAAATAAAAGTTATTATCTTATCTAATTTTTATTAATGAGAGAAAAACTCTCATTAATTTTATTTTGTATCAAGCAATTCTTGAGTATCAAGAGAAAGAGAAGGACTCATAGTCAAAGAAAGACTAGCATTTTTAATATATCTTCCTTTTGCAGCAGCTGGTTTATGTTTATTAATAGCTTTTACAAATGCTGTCATATTTTCTTTTAATTGTTCTTGAGTAAAACTAACTTTACCCAAACCTGCATGGATGTTTCCTTGTTTATCAACACGGAAATTAACTTGTCCATTTTTAGCATTATTAACAGCTTGAGCAACATCCATTGTTACTGTACCTGTTTTAGGATTTGGCATCAAACCTTTAGGTCCTAAAATACGACCTACTTTACCTACTAGACCCATTAAATTTGGTGTAGCAATTAAAACATCAAAATTCATATTACCTTTTTGAATTTCTTCTACTAAATCATCACTACCAACTATATCAGCACCTGCATTTTTCGCTTCATCAGCTTTTGCATCTTTTGCAATAACAGCAACACGAACTTTTTTACCTGTACCGCAAGGTAAAACAACACTACCTCTTACCATTTGATCTGCATGTCTTGGATCAACATTTAATTTTAAAGCAATTTCAACTGTTTCATCAAATTTAGCAGAAGCAAGAGTTTTTACTGTACTGATTGCCTCATCCATTAAATAATTTTTATTTGAATCTATTTTTTTTAATAATTCTGTAAATCTTTTAGTATTTTTAGACATCAATTTTCTCCGCATTTTATATAAAGTGCTACCGCCTTTTTAAACTCTTGGCGGTAAAGAGTATTAATCTACGATTTCAACACCCATAGAACGAGCAGAACCCATGATAATTTTAGCAGCTTGCTCTCTATCTTTTGTATTCATATCAGCGATTTTTTTATCTACAATTTCTAAAACTTGTGCTTTAGTTAATTTACCTACTTTATTTTTTAAAGGATTATCCGCACCTTTAGAAATACCTGCAGCTTTTTTAATTAAATCTGTAGCTGGTGGTTGTTTTGTTATAAATGTAAAGCTTTTATCTGCATAAACAGTAATAACAACTGGAATATTAAAACCAGCCATATCTTTTGTTCTTTCATTAAATGCCTTACAAAATTCCATAATATTAACACCTTGTTGACCTAAAGCAGGACCAACTGGAGGTGATGGATTAGCCTTAGTAGCAGCTATTTGTAATTTAATTTCTCCTACGACTTTTTTAGCCATAACCTTTCTCCTTTACTTACTATATAATCAAACTATTTTTTCAACTTGAGAGTATAAGATTTCTACTGGAGTTGATCTACCAAATATAGAAACATTTAGCTTTAAAACGCCTCTAACCATATCATATTCCTCTACAATACCAACAAAGTTTGCAAAAGGACCTTCAGTTATTCTTACACTTTCTTCTTTATCAAATGAAATTTTAGGCTTAGGTGCTGCTTTATTTTTCACCTTTTCTAAAATAAGATTGATATCTTTTTCACTTAATGGAGTTGGTTTTTTACTTTCACCTATAAAACGACCAACCTTTGGTAAAGACTGAATTTTGTGCCAAAGCTCTGTTGATAAGTCTATATTAGCAAATACATAGCCTGAATATAAACTTCTTTCGCTTATTTTTTCTTTACCATTTTTAAATTCAATCACATCTTCAGTTGGAACAATTACTTCTAATAATTGCTCTTGAATTCCATGATCTCTAACTAAATTTTCTATGGCTCTTTTTACAGCCATCTCACTACCTGCATAAGTTTGAATTGCATACCATTTATGATTCATTTTTCTATCCTATAATCTTAGATAATGAAAATGACATAATCAAATCAACTAATGCTAAAAATAATGAAACAACAGTAACAACTACAAAAACTGTAATATAAGCATTTCTAACTTGCTCTTTCAAAGGCCAAATTACTTTTCCTAATTCAGCTTTTGACAATTTAAAATAAGTTATTAGTTTTTCCATATTTTACCTTATTTTGTGGCAGGGCAAGAGGGATTCGAACCCCCAACCATCGGATTTGGAATCCGGCGCTCTACCGTTGGAGCTATTGCCCTAAGGGCTTTTTTATAAAAGCCTTAACTTTTTAATTTAACTTCTTTATGAATTGTATGTTTTTTCAATCTTGGGCAATATTTTTTTAATTCTAACTTTTCAGTTGTATTTTTACTATTTTTAAAAGTGCTATAATTAATATCACCGCACTCTTCACATTTTAAACCAACTTTAATTCTCATTTTTATTCCTTAAAAAGCGAGATTAAATCTCGCTTATAATTATTTAATAATTTTAGAAACAACACCTGAACCAACAGTACGGCCACCTTCACGGATAGCAAAACGAGTACCTTCTTCAAGCGCAACTGGTGCAATAAGACTTACAGTAATTCTAACATTATCGCCTGGCATAACCATTTCAACGCCTTCTGCAAGTTGGATAGAACCAGTAACATCAGTTGTTCTTACATAAAATTGTGGTCTATAGTTGTTAAAGAATGGAGTATGGCGTCCACCTTCATCTTTATTTAAAATATAAACTTCTGCTTCAAAATCAGTGTGAGGAGTGATTGATTTAGGTTTAGCAAGAACCATACCACGAAGAACATCTTCTTTTTTAGTTCCACGAAGAAGAACACCAACGTTATCTCCTGCTTCACCTTGATCCATTTCTTTTCTAAACATTTCAACACCAGTTACTGTAGTGCTTTGTGTTTCTCTAATACCAACGATTTCAATAGTATCACCAACTTTAACAATACCTTTTTCAATTCTACCAGTAACAACTGTACCACGACCTGAAATTGAGAATACATCTTCGATAGGCATTAAGAAATCTTTATCTGTATCACGAGCTGGAGTTGGAATATACTCATCAACTGCTGCCATAAGATCTAAGATTTTTTTAGACCATTCACCATCTTGTCCAGCTTTTGCTTCTTCAAGAGCTTGTAAAGCTGAACCTGAAATAATCGGAGTATCATCTCCTGGGAAATCATAAGAGCTTAATAATTCTCTAATTTCCATTTCAACTAATTCTAATAACTCAGCATCATCAACCATATCAGCTTTGTTCATGAAAACAACAATATATGGTACACCTACTTGACGAGAAAGCAAGATGTGTTCTCTAGTTTGTGGCATTGGGCCGTCTGCTGCAGAAACAACAAGAATAGCACCGTCCATTTGAGCAGCACCAGTAATCATGTTTTTAACATAGTCAGCGTGACCTGGGCAGTCTACGTGAGCATAGTGACGATTTTCTGTTTCATACTCAATGTGAGAAGTAGCAATAGTAATACCACGCTCTTTTTCTTCAGGAGCGTTATCGATATTATCATAATCTTTAAGCTCAGCCAAACCTCTTCTTGAAAGAACAGCAGAGATAGCAGCTGTTAAAGTAGTTTTACCGTGGTCAACGTGACCAATAGTACCAATATTTACGTGAGGCTTATTACGTGAAAATTTTTCTTTAGCCATCTTTTTCCTCCATATAAAATTTACAAACAAATACTAATTTATGTTTTATAATCTTTTGAAATCAATGGAGCTCATAGCGGGACTTGAACCCGCGACCTCTCCCTTACCAAGGGAGTGCTCTACCTCTGAGCCATACGAGCGCTCAGAAAAATTAAAAACATAAACTATAAAATTTTGGAAATTTGAAACTGCTAGAAATTCTGAATTTAAAAACAGCTCCCAGTTTCACTCTACCAAAATCAGGTTGGAGCGGGAAACGGGACTCGAACCCGCGACCCTCAGCTTGGAAGGCTGATGCTCTAGCCAACTGAGCTACTCCCGCAAAGCAATGGTGGTGAGTCGTGGATTCGAACCACGGAAGGCGAAAGCCAGCAGATTTACAGTCTGCCCTCGTTGGCCACTTGAGTAACTCACCATGAATAATAATGCTTTTTATTTCTGGTCAAACACTGCTATTAACAATGGAGCTGGTTAAGGGACTTGAACCCCCGACCTGCTGCTTACAAGGCAGCTGCTCTACCAACTGAGCTAAACCAGCAAAAAATAAAGTTGAATTATAATGTAATTTTGAATTAATGTCAAGTGTTTTAAATAATTTTGTATAATTTTTAAAAAATAAAGGATTTATTATGAAAATTTTATTTTCACCTAGTGAGGGAAAAAGTAAAATAAATACACATAGTTGTTTAAATGAAAAATCATTCATATTTAACAAGTTATACGATAAAAGACTTGAAGTAATTGCTAAATACAAAAATTTTATTAAAGAATGTGATGAAAATGTTCTTGAAAAATTTTTTGGTATCAAAGACAAAGATGAATTATATGATCTTAGTCAAGATATATTAAAAAAAGATACAACTAAAGCAATTCAAAGATACAATGGTGTTGCTTTTGAATATTTAGATTATGAGAGTTTGGGTGAAATTTCTAAAAAATATATAGATGAAAATGTATTAATATTTTCAAATCTTTTTGGTCCTATTTTAGCAAAAGATTTAATACCTTATTATAAATTAAAACAAGGAGAGAAAATCAAAGATTTTAATATAGAAAAATTTTATAAAGAAAATTTTTCCAGTGAACTTGATGATTTTTTAGAAAATGAATTAATAATCGATCTTAGAGCCAAATTTTATGAAAAATTTTACACCATTAAACAACCCTTTATTACCCTCACTTTTTTAAAAAATTCCAAAACTTTAAGTCACTTTGCAAAAGCTTATAGGGGTAAAATATTAAGAATACTAGCAAGTAAAAATATACATAGCAAAGAAGCTTTGCTAGAAAATCTACCTAATGATTTAAAAATAAAAGAAATTAAAATACAAGGATTAAAAGAAGAGATAATTTTAGATATAGTAAGCTAAGCCTTTTGGCTTAGCTTTTATAATTAGAATTTGTATAGAGCTTCAAGTCTGATGAATTGATCTTTAATGTCATCTACACCAGCTTCATTGAAATCTTCAGTTAAGTAAGAATAGAATCCACTAAATGTAAGTTTTGGACTATAAGCGTAAGATACTCTTGCAATGTATTCATTTTTATCTATATCTTTGTAACCATGACTTAATTCAGTTGTACCACCAACATAATCAAATCCTACTCTTAAAGTTTCAGCAAAAGTATAACCTAAACCTGCAAAATAGAAGAAGTTTTCACCTGTGTCACCTGTTAATCTACTTCCGTGAGAGTAGAAAATTTGCTCACCTGGAGCGATTACTCTACCTTTATCTTCTAATACAACTACGCTACCTTTATCTTTTTCACCATAGCCAACTACACCTGCTTGGAAATCAAAAGCATAGATATTTGCTTGAATTTGTCCAGCATAGAAGTTACCATTGTCTAAGCCTAATTTTTCTTTGTCACTATCTAGGCTATTTCCTAAGTATTGAGCTTGGATTTTGAAATTAGCATCGTTAAATGCAAATTTATAACTAGCATCTACTGCATATAAGAATGCCCAGTTATTTGAGTAAGCAGCCCAAATTTGGAAAGCAAATGGATCAAAGTCACCTAATACAGCAGCACCATATAGTGATGATTTAGCTAGGGTTACTGGACTATTTGCTAAATTATAAGTCTCTGAATTAGCATTATAAGCTACAATTGTTTTACCTATAGAAGTATCACCATCATCATCCCAGTTGAAAGCGTCAAACCAATAACCTGCAAAAGTTAAACCTTCGATAGAAGTATTTACTACTTTAGCTCCTGTTCCTACTAAGTCATCAGTCCAAATAGAACCAACTTCCATTTTACCGAAAGTTACACTTGTAGCATAAGCTTCGTTAGTGTATTCTAAGTAAGCTTGATTTACAGCAAATGAAGTATGAGTATCTGTTCCTGTGTTTTCATCAGCCACTATGCTTCCAAAACCTTTATCAGTTGCATCATATTGAAATTGAACGAAAGCTTTGAAGTTATCATCTAAAGCTGCTTTGAAGTTTAATTGAGCTTTAAATTTATGCTCATTGTTTTTTGAGCTGTTAAAACCATCTCGGATTTCTTTTCCAGCATTATTTCCAACATCCATTCTATCAGACTGGAATCTGTATCTCATCATTCCTGATACATCAACATCTTTTATAGCTTCTTCAAGTGAAACAGCGTTAGCTGCTGAAAAAGCACCTGCAGCTAAAGCTGCTACTAAACTAAGTTTAACTAGTTTCATGAGAATTCTCCTTATTAAAATTAAAACTATGGCTTGTATTATATCATAGTTTTATATGAGAATTCTTAAAGTAAACAAAAATATGTATTTATTGGGATATATATTTGAAGTTATAGTATGTTGTTATACTATAAATTATTAGTATATAATGATTATAGCTTAGATAATTAACCTATATTAAATTAAATCTTTAAAATTATAATTTAATTTTATTCCTAATTTTATATTTTATAAATAATCTCATTCATATTTAAAACTATATATCTTTAAAGATCTAGCAAAAACTAGATCTTTAAAAACTAAGGAGTTATCTATGAATGTTTGCTTTTACAGATGTAATTATGCTCTTTGATAGTTAATGTTTGGAAACTGGGCAGGGTGATATAACATCAATATATCTTATAAGGCATGACAGTAGGTGTTTTTATTATTAAGTATAATATTTTGTGATTTATTTGAAGAAAATTTAGGGATATAAGCATAGCCACTAATGGGATTTATAATAATGCATATATGCTCATTTTGATTATTAGATAATCTTATAATGCAATCATTATTAAAAGAAGCAAGTTTATCATAAGCACGTGTAGCATTTTTTAAAGGTGTATATAAACGACCATAACCATCAAAAACTAAACGCGTACTTCCTTTACAAGCACCTTCAAACAAAACTTTAGATATACCATAAGTTTTTTCTATATTATATTTTAAATTTGCTTTGAAATCATTTTGATTTATCACTCCACTTTGACCTGAGTTCATTAATATATCTGGATTGATAAGATCAACAGCTATTTCTCTGTCTTTATTGATCATATTTTTACCTATGTTTGCATTGCCATCGCCGTTTTTATCTAAAAAAATGGTATAGGTTTGTTCATTATTAGTGGCAGATTTTGAGCGTATAAAATACAGCTGCCATTTAGCCTTAAACCACTCTCGTTTAGCAATGTTAAATTCTTTAACCCTAAAATCATTTTGCATTAAAGCTAAATGTCTTGTGTATTTAATATCATTTAAAACTTGCTCAGCTCCCAAACGCAAATAATCAGGTTTATAATAAACATAAGCCATAGAAAATAATAAGGATAATATTATACAAACAAAAACCAGTTCTATTAAAGTAAAAGCTTGTTTCATTTTATAGAATAATATATTTTATGCTTACCTAAACTAACATAGATTTTACTAGCTTTTTTACTAGAATGAAGCTCTAGTTTACCCTTAGAAATACCATAAAATTTAAGTCTTAAGGCTAGTTCTTTATCTTGTGTAGCAATATGTGTGAGATTGTGTTGTTTTAAATTTAGAGCTAATTCTTTAGCTATGTGATAATCATAGGCAAAATGTCTTTTGGGATCTTTTAATAAATAATAAAAACTTTGATTAAAAACAATACCAAGATAAAAAAATAATAAAAATACCAAAGAACATTCTATAAAAATTTTATGTTTTAGGCGCAATTGTGGCATTCTTGAACGATAAGAAGACATTAAATAGCGAATCAACAAAGGCGTACAAACCACACAAAAAGGTAAAAAATCTTCTAAAAAAAGTCTTTGTCTTATAGAAAAAATTAAACAAAAAACAAAAGTACTTGCACTAATAAACCATAAAAGTGGCTTATCATCTTGTAAAAGAATTCTGTAAACAACATAAAAAAAATAAAGAAAAATCAAAGGCGAAAAACAAGCTGCAAAAATACCCAAAGTATCCAAAAAATACCCCTTAGGCTTTCCACTTGCATCAAATCCATAAACACTCATTGCGATAGCAAATAAAATCAAAGAACATATAATAAGTAATTTATCTTTTTTATAAATAGCAAAAAAGAAAAAAGATAAGTATAAAATTGCAAAATTTCCATCTACAAAAAGAACTAAAACCAATAAAATATAAAATAAAAATATTTTCTTATATTCAAATAATACTAAAATCAAAAGTGTAAAAAATATCACAATACTTGATTCATTAATAAGTAAAGCACTAGCTACACTACCAGGGAGCAATATAAAAAGCACCACAGAAATAAAAGCATCAAAAGAAGTTTTGGTATATTTTAAAGCTAAAATGTATAATAAAACACAGCTTAAAGAGTGCAATAAAACAAAAGGAAGTCTTAATCCAAAATCATTTTGACCAAAAAGAGTGGTGCCAAATCTAGCGATCATAGCAATTAAGCTATGATCATAAAAATAAATTTGTGCTTCATTGTAGCTTATAGATAAAGTGCTTATGCCATATAATAAAGCACAAAAATCAAAAAATAAAACGGCTAGCAAATACCTTTTCATTTTTGATTAGTCAAGTTTTACAGGACCATTACTTGCGTGAGATTGTAAAAATCTTAAAATTCTATCTTTTTCTGCATCAGTAATTTTTGCAAACCCTTGCATAGCAGATAAGTATGCATCCCATTCTTCCATTAAATGTTCTTTTGGTTTATGTGCTGCGTGACAACTTGTACAAGTATCATAATAAGTTAATTCTATCTCATCCCAAGCAAGAATTTCTTGATCAGTTAAATCTTTACTCTTAACTAAAAATTCCATTTCATTGCTTGCATTTTTAGCATTTAAAGTAAGTAAAAGATAAATTCCATCTTTAGTATAAGCAAGGCTTTTTGGATTTGTCTCTACAACCTCACCTTTAACTTTAATCAAAGAATATTCACCCTCTTCTTTTATAAGCTCTACTTTAGAGCCTTCATAAATTTGTCCTACCACTTTTTTGTTAGCACTATCTAAAAGATCTACTTTTTCATTAAAAATAAACATATCTTTAGCAAATAAAGCACTAGCTAAAAAAGTCAATACTAATATAATCTTCTTCATTATTAAGCTCCTATAATTTCTGGTGGTGTAGTTGAGTTATAAGGTTTTATAACTTCTTTTAGCTTTTTAATACCCACTAGACAAGTATTAACGCTAGTTGCTTGAGCCATAGTTGAAGTTGGTCTTGAGCTTGTTAAAACATTTACATGACCTGCATTGCATCTTGGCTTGCTATCGCTTACATCTTCAGGATCATACCAAGCACCCTCTTGAATACTAATAACCCCTTCCATAATATTATCTGTTACAAAAGCACCTGCTAAAAGTGAACCACGATCATTATATACTTCTACAACTTCCCCATGAGTAATACCAAGTTTTTTAGCATCATTTGTATTAATCACCACAGGCTCTCTACCTTGAATTTTATACAAATCTCTTACCCAAGTATTATCAAGCTGAGAATGCACTCTATATCTTGGATGCGGGCTTAACAAATGGAAAGGATATTTTTTAACTAATTTTTCATTACCTAACCACTCAGCTGGTTCAAACCAAGTTGGATGTGCTTTAAAATCTTCTAAATTATATTTTTCAAATTTTGGTGAATAAATTTGAATTTTTCCACTTTCTGTTGCAAGTTTATTTGCCACAGGATCAGCTCTAAATTCAGAGTGTCTTACGAAATTATAAGCTTCTTTTGGAGCTTCAAAATGAATAAATCCTTGTTTCCAAAAATCAGCAAATTCCATATAATAAGGACAATCACTTCTGCCATAAAAACCTTCAAGCCACTGCTCTTTTGTTTTATTTCCGGTGAATTTTTTATGCTCTCTTTCACCTATTCTTTTTGCTAATTCTTCAAAAATATCATAATCATTTCTACTTTCAAAATAAGGCTCAATTACTTTTTTCATAGCATAAACATAATCTTGAGAATAAGAACCACCAAAACTAATATCATCTCTTTCTAAAGTTGTAGTTGAAGGCAATACAATATCAGCCATTTTTGCCATAGGAGTCCACCAAGGCTCATGTACGATTAGCGTATCAAGAGTTCTTAAAGCTTTGATAAGCTCATTTGTATCTGGATGATGACCCAATACAGAAGCACCTACTACATACATAAGTTTGATTTTTGGATAGGTAATCTCTTTACCTTTAAACTTAACTGTTTTGCCTGGATTTAATATTGCTTCTGAAATTCTACTTGCAGGGATATTAGTATCAAGATTATTTTTACCTTGCGGTAAACCTACTGGCAATCTTACACCTGAAAATGCTTGTCCACCACCTGAATAGTGCATTGAAAAACCAAATCCACCACCAGGTAAACCCACTTGACCTATCATTGAAGCTAAAACCATTAAAGTCCAATCAGCTTGTTCGCCATGGTGTGCTCTTTGCATAGCCCAGTTACCTGCTAAAAAGGTTCTATTTTTCACAAAAGTATCTGCTAATGCGGTAATAACTTTTTCTTCAACACCGGTAATATTTGCAGCCCAAGCTGGAGTTTTATCAATACCATCAGTTTTTCCAAGTAAATAAGGTAAGAATTTGTCAAAACCATCAGTATATTTTTCAATGAATTTTTTATCGTATTTTCCACTTTTATATAAATAATTCATCATACCAAGCATTAAAGCCACATCAGTATTTGGACGAATTTTAATCCACTGGGCATTTAAAATCTCTGCTGTTTGAGTATATTGAGGATCAATACTAATAAATTTGATATTTGATTTGCTGTATTTTTTATAATACTCATCATTACCACGATTTGCAACTTTAAAGTCAATTTGATTACATTTATAAAGATCAGCTCCCCATAAAACATAAACTTGGGTATTTTCTAAAATCACCTCATGAGAAGTTTGTAAAGAATAAACTTCTAAATCCCCTACTATACTAGCATTAACCTTACCAGCAGCTCCATTACTATACTCTCCATCAGTGCCGATGTGACCACCTAAAGCTGTATTAAAAAATCTTCCTGCTACTGAGTTACAATTGTGCAATAAACCTACATGCCCCCAAGCACCATAACTTGCATTAAATAAATTTTCAATAGGAGTTTCTTTTAATTTTTGCAATACAAGCTCTAAAGCTTTTTCCCAGCTTACTCTTACAAAAGGTTCTTTACCTCTTAATTTAGGTCTTTTTTTACCTTCTAAGAAACTTTTTCTAACACAAGGATACTTTACCCTAGTATCTGAATAAGTTCTATCAATGATAGCATCAGTGATAATAGAAGGATGTTTGTCAGATTGTTGTGGTGTAACTTTTACAAGTTTTCCTTCTGAATTTACTTCAGCCCAAAAAGCACCAAAGTGAGTAGCGTGAGGAATTTTTTTAGTATCATAAAATTTAGTTCCCTCACTTGCGGCTATTAAAGGATTAACCGAAGCAATCGCTGAAGTAGCAGCAATTCCTTTTAGAAATTTTCTTCTTGTTAAACTCATAAGACATCCTTTCTTAACAAAATAAAGTCAATATATATTATAGCATTTGTATTTGATTTAAAGCTAAATTTTAATACTCCAAAAAAAGTCAATCCACTCTTTAGCTTCTTTTATATAAAACTCAGGGATTAACAATGCTGAAGGTTTATAAAAAACACTTGCTACTTTGAGTTCTAAATGAGGATATTTTTTCATTAAAACTCTTTTGATTTCTATCATAGTTTCACCACTATCTATAATATCATCTATCAAAAGAACTTTTTTATATGAACTAAGATCAGGGATATTAAAAATTTTAATCGTATCTAGTTTTTGAGTGTCTTCATAATGAATGGAATTTAAAGAAAATAAATTTCTATTACCCATACCTTCTGCTAAAAAATGACCCAAAGTCATACCACCTCTTGCAATGGCAAGTAACACATCAGGATTAAATTCTTCCTTAATTTTGCGGGTAAAAGGGATAATTTCTTTTTGAAATTCTTCATAAGCATAATAATACATAATCACTTCCTATAAAAATTGTAATAAAAATACTAGCAATGAAATCGCACTTAATACAATAATACCAAGATTAATTTTATCAAATTCTTTTTGCATGATACGCATAAATAAATACACAATAAATCCAAAAGCAAAACCTGTAGTAATAGAGTAAGTTAGTGGCATCATGATGATAATAAAAAACGCACTTACTGCTATAGCTTTATCTTTAAAATTAATATTTGCAACTTCCATAAACATTAAAACACCAACAAGCACCAAAATAGGATAAATAGAATTTGCAGGAATGGCTTTAAATACTGGCAGTAAAAATAAAGTAAAAACAAAACATATAGCAGTAACTAAAGCTGTAAGTCCTGTCCTACCTCCTGCTTCTACCCCTGCTGAGCTTTCCACAAAAGCAGTTACAGTAGAAGTTCCAACAACTGCCCCCATGGCTGAACTTGCTGCATCAGCGCCCAAGGTTTTACCTAATTTTTTTTCACCTTGCTTTGGATCATCAAATATTTTTCCTCTTGAGCCTACACCTGTGATTGTGCCCACACTATCAAAAAGCTGAGTAACAAAAAAAGTAAGTACTATAGGAATCATACTAAGCTCTAAAGCTCCTTTAATATCAAGCTTACCAAATATAGTACTTAAACCATTATCTCCACTAATAACTGGTAAAGATAAAAGTTGCTCAGGAAATTTAGCTCCATCAATACCAAAAATCCAAGCACACAAAGCACTTACAAAAACAGCTAAAATAAACGCGGCTTTAATCCTCCAAGCCCAAAAAACAAAAACCAAAAACAAGCCAAACAATCCAAAAAGCACTTTAGTGCTTGAAAAATCGCCCAAACCCACTAAAGTTGCTTCGCTTTTGGTGATAATCCCCATTTGCACAAGTCCCATAAAAGCTATAAAGGTTCCAATACCTGCTGATATGGCTTTTCTTAAATCATTTGGTATGCTTTTTATCACCCAAATTCTAAAATTAGTAAAAGATAATAAAGTAAAAACAATACCCGATAAAAATACAGCTCCCAAAGCACTTTGCCAAGGAATTTGATAGGTATTACACACGCTAAAAGTAAAATACGCATTTAGCCCCATACCCACACTCATAGCCACAGGAGTATTAGAGAAAAAAGCACTAAAAGTAGTAGCTATAATAGTTACTAAAGCAGTTGCAACAATTAAAGCTTCTAGTGGCATACCTGAATTACTCATAATATTTGCATTAACTGGTATAATATAAATCATTGCTAAAAAAGTAGCAATACCTGCATAAATTTCAGTTTTTACATCACTATTATGTTCTTTAAGTTTAAAAAAATCCATTTTTATCCTTAATAAGTTTTTAATTCATTATACAAACTATCTCGTTCTATTGCTATATAGCCTGAGCTTTGAATCATTTCTATAAAAGTTTTTAAACTCAAGCCATTTGAACTTTTTGCCCCACCTGCACTTTGTATGCTTTCTTTTTCTATAGTACCATCTAAATCATTTGCACCAAAATCTTGAGCTACCATAGCTAAATTTATACCCATAGTTGCCCAATAAGCTTTAATATTTTTAATATTATCAAGCACTATCCTTGCTATAGCTAAGGTTTTTAAAATTTCTACCGAGCCAAGCGGTTTTTTACCTGTAATAAAACTATTATCTTGTTGCCAAACCAAAGGAATAAAAGCATTAAAACCACCAGTTTGATCTTGAAGATTTCTCAATCTTATCATATGATTAATTCTATTTTCTCTATTTTCTATATGCCCAAAAAGCATTGTGGCGTTACTTTGTCTGCCTTTTTCATGCCAAAGTTTATGAATTTTTAACCAATTTTCACTACTTACTTTACCATGACAAATTTTTTTTCTAACTTCCTCATCAAAAATTTCAGCCCCACCACCTGGCATAGAATCAACGCCATATTCAAGCATTTTTTCTATCACTTCTTCATAGCTCATATTAAAAGCCCTGCTTAAAAAATCAATCTCAGCAGCAGTTAAGGCTTTAATATGTAAAAATGGATATTTTTCTTTAATCATTTTAAAAATTTCCAAATACCACTGCCATGAAGTGTTTTTATTATGTGCTGAAACGATATGAATTTCTTTTGTATCTCTTAAAACTGTTTCATCGACTATTTTCATTATCTCTTCGTGCGACATAGTATAAGGATTAGGATTTTTCCTGTGTGCTGAAAAAGCACAAAATTTACAAGTATCTGCACATATATTTGTAGGATTAATATGGCGATTGATATTAAAATAAACCTTTTTACCATGCAAATTAGTTCGAATTCTTTGTGCGTATTTGCCTAAAGTAAAAAGCTCTAAATCCCAAAGCTTGTTAGCTTCTTCTTCATTTAATCTTTCTTGATTTTCTAGTTTTTCTATAATTGTTTGCATGTTCTTACCATTTTTTAAATTTAAATTACAATTATAATTTTAACTTACTTAAAATTTAATACAAAGTATTTTTGGTATGATACTAGTAAAATTAAATAAGGATTATTATCAAGTTATGGATATACAAAAAATTCAAAAATTAAAAAATTCTTTAAAAGATTATGAAGCTTATTGCTCTAGACTTTTTTTAAAACAAGGCTCGTTTAGTTTTTACCATTCTAAAGAAATTGATCGTTTTATAGAAGATGTTTACGAGCTTGTTTTGAATGATTTTTTTGATGATTATTTTCCGCATAATGATAAATTCCCTTTTTGTATTATCGCTATTAAACAATATGCTAAAATGAATTTAAGTATAAAAGAAAATGTTGATTTATTACTTATTTATAAAGATATAAAAGCTTATAATATCAAGCCTTTAATGAAAGCATTTATTACTTCATTAAATGATATTAATTTAAATATCAATTATCAAATTTGTGAAATAAATGGACTTTATAATATAGCTAAAAACGAGTTAAAACAAAATATTTTACAATATCGTTATATTTGCGGATCTAAAATTTTATTCAAACAAATCAAAGAAAAAATTTCTCAAGCTCAAGATGAATTAAAAGAAGAATTTGCTTTAAAAATCTTACAAGAATTTAACCCTTATCATCAACCTTTAATCAAGCAAGAATTTGACATTAATAAAAATTTTGGTGGTTTAGATGAGCAACTTGATATAGAAAATTTAAGTATATTATTTAAAGATTCTCCTAAAAACTATATGCTTAATTTTATCAACGAAAAAGAATTAAGCGAATTTAAACTTGCAAGTGATTTTTTATTTTCACTTAAATGTGCAATGAATCTTTTAGAAGGTAAAAACACTAATTTATTTTTAATACAAAATTCACAAGAACTTGCTAACTTAATGCAAAAAAAAGAAAAGAAAAATTTAGATCTTAAATCCATACTTATTCAAAAAGCTATGCAATGTATGCAAACTTGTGGAATTTATACACAATTTTTAGCAAGGCGCATCCAAGAAAAACACTATAAAGATAATGAACTTTATGAAACACAAGATAGCTTTTTTACTTATTCTAACAAAAGTGAAAACCTAAACTTGATATTAAATCAACTTTTAAAATTAGATGATAAAGATTATAATTTTGATATCAAACTCATTTTTGCATTAAAAAGAGCAGAAAACAAAGATGAAAATTTAGAATTATTCAAGAAAATTTTAGAAAGAAAACATTCTTTTGCTCTTTTAAAACTTCTTGCTGATGCTAATATTTTAAAAGATTTTTGCAAACCTCTTACTCAAAGCAAATTCTTGCTTGAAGAAGAAGGTGTTTATAGTGCATTAGATAGAGCATTACTTTGCTTAAAATACTTTGAAGAAAAAGATTATAGCTTTGATGAAAATACACTTTTAATAATAAAACTCACCATACTTTTAAGTGCTATTCATGAAGAAAATGAAATTTCTTTAGCAAATATTTACAGAGCTTATGTAGGAAAATTCCAAGTTGATAATGAGCTTTTAGATTTTGGCTTAAGATTATATAAAAATTTTAATGCTTTTAAAGACATTATAGAAAAAGAAGATATTTATAATTCTACTATTGTTTTAAATTTTATTTCCAAATTAAATGATATAAATACCTTAAAAACCTTACATCTTTTATCTTTTTGCAATGCTAAAGCTTTGGGTATAGAAAATCATTTTTATTATAAAAGTTTAGAAAGATTATTTCAAAATGCACTAGAAGGCTTTGAGGATGAGAATTTAATTGATGAGAGCCAAAGAAGAGTAAAAAAAGAACAAACCCTAAAAAGAAGTAAGGCTTTTTTAGATCTTGATGAACAAACTCAAAATAATATTACTCATATTAAATCCAATTTATTTTTTATAAAAAATAGTTTTGAAAAAATCATTAAAATAACGCAAATTACACAAAAAGAAAATTTTACTTTTTGGCTTGATAATCAAGATAATTTTACCCTAGAGCTTATAATGAATAGAAAAAACAATCTTGAAAATATACTCAATACTTTAAGTTCTTTGAATTTAATCTTTATGAGCTTCTTTGAATTATTTGATGAAAAAGTTTATTTGAAATTTGAATATTCAGATATAGTAAGCGATACTCAAAAACAAAGTTTAGAAAATTTACTAAATTCTAAATTACATTTAAAAGTACAAAAAAAGGCAAAAAAACCAAACATTAAAAAAGATGAATTAAAATTAGATATGAATTATTCCAAAAGCTATGCCAAAATAACCTTAAATACAAAAGATCAAAAAGGTTTAATGGCTTATGTGATGGATGTGCTTGCAAGATATGATATTATCTTAAGCGCAGCAAAAATTCAAACCATAAAAGAAAGAACGCGAAATGTTTTGATTTTGCATAAAAATGAAAGCTTGCAAGATCATAAAGATCAAATTCTTAAATCACTAATAAGCGAGTAAAAGATGTGTGGAATAGTAGGATATATAGGAACCAAAGAAAAGAAAAAAATCATATTAGAAGGCTTAAAAGAGCTTGAGTATAGAGGTTATGATAGTGCCGGTATAGCAGTAATGAAAGATGGGGAGTTAGACTTTTTTAAAGCGGTTGGAAAATTAGAAAATTTAGCCAATAAAACTGCTAATTTTAATAGTGATGGATTTGGGCTTGCTATAGGTCATACGCGTTGGGCAACTCATGGAAAACCAACTGAAATAAATGCTCATCCACATTTAGGACAATACTCTTGCGTAATACATAATGGAATCATAGAAAATTACCAAGAATTAAAAACAAAACTCACACAAGAAGGTGTTAATTTTCTAAGTCAAACTGACACTGAAGTTATTGTACATTTATTTGAATACTATGCAAGTAATTTAGAACCATTTGAAGCTTTCAAAAAGACTATAGCTGAATTAAAAGGTGCTTTTGCAATCTTGCTTGTAAGTAAAAAAGATCCGAATACAATTTATTTTGCTAAAAATGCAGTGCCACTCATCATCGGAAAAAATGACGATGAAAATGAATATTATTTTGCATCAAGTGATGCACCTTTAGTTTCTTTAGTGGATAAAGTAGCTTATCTTGAAGATGGAGATTATGGATATGTGAATTTAAACGAATGCAAAATTTGTCATGATCAAGCTTGCATACAACCTACTTTTGTGGCTTTAAGCCAAGATAAAAGTTATGCTCAAAAAGATGGTTATAGATTTTTTATGGAAAAAGAAATTTATGAGCAAAGTAGAGTTTTAGGTGAAGTTTTAATGGGACGCTTACAAGGTGAGCAGATTGTTTTTGAAGATATAGATGAAACTCTTTTACAAAACATAGATGAAATCACACTTTGTGCTTGTGGCACAAGCTATCATGCAGCATTAAGCGGGGCTTATTTGCTTGAAAGACTTGCAAAGATTAAAACTAAAGTTGAAGTAGCAAGTGAATTTAGATACAGAGAAGCCATTATAGGCAAAAATACTCTTTTTATAGTAATCTCTCAAAGCGGTGAAACGGCTGATACACTTGAAGCTTTAAAAATAGCAAAAGCACAAGGAGTTAAAACTTTAGCAATATGCAATGTGGATAATTCAAATATCGTGCGTTTGGCTGATATATCATTACTTACTAGAGCGGGCATTGAAAAAGGTGTGGCTTCAACTAAAGCTTTTGCCACTCAAGTAGCAACTTTATGGATGCTTGCAATCTATCTTGCACAAAAAGCAAATTTAGATATGAGTAAAGA
The DNA here is from genome assembly GCF_025771175.1 of Campylobacter sp. RKI_CA19_01128. Lineage (NCBI taxonomy): Bacteria > Pseudomonadati > Campylobacterota > Epsilonproteobacteria > Campylobacterales > Campylobacteraceae > Campylobacter > Campylobacter sp. RKI_CA19_01128. The sequence goes on along the minus strand of NZ_JAKMPU010000001.1, from coordinate 277,116 downwards.
AATCAAAGCCCTAAGAAGCTTGCCAAGTATAGTTAAAGTTGAACAAAACTTGCATGAAAAAGTGCATAGAATTTCAAAAAGATACCTACATGGCCATGGCTTCTTCTTTATAGGAAGAGATGTATTTTATCCACTAGCATTAGAAGGGGCTTTAAAATTAAAAGAAATTTCATACTTGCATGCTGAAGGATATCCAGCAGGTGAAATGAAACATGGGCCTATTGCTCTAGCAGATAGCGAGCTTTTTACCGTTGCACTAATGCCGCAAAATTGCCTTTATGAAAAAACCAAATCAAATGTAGAAGAATTAGCTGCAAGGGATTCTACCCTACTTGCTATTTCTCCACTTGATTTTGATTTAAGCGATGATTTTATAAGAACTTCAAAACAAGAACACTATATGTGTGAATTTTTTGAAATGATGGTGATCTTACAGCTTCTTGCCTTAGAAGTTTCTATAAGACTTGGTAATGATGTAGATATGCCAAGAAATTTAGCAAAAAGTGTTACCGTAGAATAAATATTTTGTGTAGTTTTGAAAAAACTACACTTTTTTAAAAAATTTTATAAATACTTCTTAAATTATAAGCAAACTTTAGGGTTTATTTGGTTTAAATATCATATCTTATTTTATTACAAGGAAAAGCCATGGAATATAGAATCGAACACGATACTATGGGAGAGATTAAAGTTCCTAATGATAAATATTGGGGTGCACAAACTGAAAGAAGTTTTGAAAATTTTAAAATTGGTTGTGAAAAAATGCCAAAAGTTTTAATTTATGCTTTTGCAAATCTTAAAAAATCTTTGGCTTTAGTAAATAACAAACTTGGCAAATTAGATGATGCTAAAAAAAATGCTATTGTGCAAGCTTGCGATGAAATTGTAGCAGGAAAATTTGACGATAATTTCCCACTAGCAATATGGCAAACAGGTTCAGGCACTCAAAGTAATATGAATATGAACGAAGTTATAGCAAATCGTGCTACTGAAATTATGGGTGGTGATTTTAGAAAAGAAAAACTTGTTCATCCAAATGATCATGTAAATATGAGCCAAAGCTCAAACGATACCTTTCCAACTGCTATGAGCATAGTTTCAGTAGAACAAGTAGAAAAAAAACTTATCCCTGCTTTAGATGAGCTTATTGCGACTTTTGAAAAGAAAGTAAAAGAATTTGAAGGGATTATTAAAATAGGAAGAACTCACCTTCAAGATGCTACACCACTTACCCTAGCTCAAGAATTTAGTGGATATCTTTCTATGTTACTTCACTCAAAAGAGCAAATCATCGCTTCTTTACCTACATTAAGAGAACTTGCAATAGGTGGAACAGCTGTTGGCACAGGATTAAATGCTCATCCAGAACTTAGTGAAAAAGTAAGTGAAGAATTAAGCAAGCTTTTAGGTACTAAATTTGTTTCAAGTCCAAATAAATTCCATGCACTAACAAGCCATGATGCAATTAATTTTACCCATGGAGCTATGAAAGGCTTAGCTGCAAATTTAATGAAAATAGCAAATGATATTAGATGGCTAGCAAGTGGCCCTAGATGTGGTCTTGGAGAGTTAAACATACCTGAGAATGAACCAGGAAGTTCTATCATGCCAGGTAAGGTTAATCCTACTCAATGCGAAGCTTTAACTATGGTTGCAGTGCAAGTTATGGGAAATGATGCAGCTATTGGTTTTGCAGCAAGCCAAGGAAATTTCGAGCTTAATGTTTTTAAACCTGTGATTATTTATAACTTCTTGCAAAGCCTTGATTTATTAGCTGATGCTATGCATTCATTTAATATCCACTGTGCTGTTGGTATAGAACCAAATAAAGAAAAAATAGATCATAATTTACATAATTCTTTAATGCTAGTGACTGCATTAAACCCACACATTGGCTATGAAAATGCAGCTAAAGTAGCAAAAAATGCTCATAAAAAAGGTATTTCTTTAAAAGAAAGTGCTATGGAGCTTGGCTTGGTAAGTGAAGAAGACTTTGCTAAATTTGTAGATCCTACAAAAATGATAGGACCAAAAAAATAATCAAAAGACTAGGAATAATCCTAGTCTTTTCTTAAGGGTTAGTATGATTTATGAAAATGATTATTTATTTATAGAAAAAGAAAATTCTCAAATTCCTTGGGTGAAAATTTTTACTAAAGAAAATTACAGAGAATTAAGTGATTGCCCAGCCTTTTTGCAAAATATGCTTTTTCAATATGTTTTAGCTTGTGAATTAAGCCTTAGAGAATACTATAACCCAGAAAAAATCAACATAGCTTCCTTTGCAAACTATGTACCAAGAGTGCATTTTCATGTTATGGCACGTTTTAAAGAAGATGGGTTTTTTCCTGAATGCATGTGGGGAAAACAGCAAAGAGAAATTAAGGATTTAAATTTACCTGACTTTGAAGGATTTGTATCAATTTTGCTTAACAAAATAAAAAATATTCATGTTTAAAAAATTTATTAATTCTAGCTATCTAGCTTTATTGAATCATCCACTTGGAGTTATTTTTTATTTATGTTTTTGGTTTTTTGTAGCATTTTTTTATGATTCATACCAAACTAGTATTTTTTTACTTTTAACCCTATTTATAATTTTTTGTGAAACATTCACTGAATCAAAAAGCAATTTAATACAAAATTATAAAAGTTTGAAAAATTTATGGGTTGGATTTTTTGGGCTAATTTTTTATATATTTTTAAATTTTATTTTTAAAGATGGTATAGAAAATTATTTAATATTTTTTACTAATAATTCTTTGTATATTTCCTTAACAACAGCTCTTATAGCTTTAGTATGTGCAAGAAAATTATATGATTTTAATTATTTTCATCATTTTTTAGCTGCCATTTCTTTTAGTATAAGTTTTTGGTTCATTTTTGGTATATTTTTGGCTATATTTTATGGTTCATTTGATTTTTTATTTGATATTTCTTCAAGCATGTTAGATTCTTGTGTTTTATCATTATGGCTTTGTAGTGCTGGAATTTTTTCTTTATTTTTACTTGGCAATTTTACTTCATACAATTTTCATAAAATTTTTGTTTTTATACTAAATACTTTTAGTATTTTATATATAATCATGCTTTTTACCTATGGTTTAGGAGCATTATTTAATCTTTTAGAAAATCTTAGTATAGTTCATTTATGTCTTTGGTTTGGTAGTTTTTTATTAATTAATCTTTGGATAAATTTATCTTTTTATAAAATCAAAAAATCATTACTCTATGTCTTTTTTGTTATAGTACTATTATTAAATATTTTCGTATTTTATGCTATTATAATTAGAATTACACAATATGGCTTTACACCAGAACGCTTAGCAGTATTAGCTTTAAATTTATGGCTTTTGATTGCAAATTATCTAAGCGTGTTTAAACAAAAAATAGCATTAAAATTTTCTTTTTATCTACTTGCATTTATGGCGCTATTTTTAGGATTTTTTGCAAATTACATAAGCTTTTCTTCACAAAAATATCAATTGCAAAAATTAGAAATCTCTATACATTCTTTAAATCTTGACTATATTCAAAGCAGGCAATATTATAATCAAATTAAAAGCATCAAAAACACCTTGCATAATCTTAATAAAAATTATAACAACAATTATAGTTTTGATGATTTTTTAAAAACTTATAATTTAACTCATTTAAAACCACAAAAGATAGAATTTCACAATATGTCCAAAAAATTTCATCCAAAATACTCTAAATTAAAAGAAAATTACGATGAAGTATTATTTGATTTTGTTGCTAATTCAAGCGACTTTAAATATTTTATGAAGATTGATAATAATACCTTATATTTTTTACTTCAGGAAAAAGAACTTTTAAAGCTTGAAAATTTTGACAAAATCTTAAAAAATTATCAGAAAAATTCACAATTAAGCTACAAACTTAGAAATAACTCGTCTTTGATTTTTATCCCTTTGGAATTTGACATTAATATAAAAGGTCAAATAACTTTTTTCAAAACTCATATTTTCATTAAAAATACCAAATAGACTTTATTTATGCAAATTTTCAAATCTGCACAAATAATAAATCACACAAAGCTTAATTCCAAATTTGCCACCATTTTTTATTTTGCTGTTTTAATTTTTGCATTAAAATATTTTGATTTTTTAATGCAAATTCATTTTCTTCATCAAGCTTTAATAATTCTTTAGTACACTCTAAAGCTTGCTCGTATTCTTTTAGCTCTTCTAAACACTGAATTTTTCCCACCAAAGCATCAGTATTTTCTTTTGTTATCTTTAAGCAATTTTCATAACATTGCAATGCATCATGAAAATCACCTAAATTTCTTAAACACTCTGCCTTATAATAATGTGTCCAATTTTGACTATCATCTAAATTTAAAGCCATATTAAGATATTTTATAGCCTCTTTAAAATCTTGCAAATATACTTTAACCGCACCCATAAAATGATAACACTCATATGATTTTGGTTCAAGCTCACTTGCTTTTTTTGCCGCTTCAAAGCTTTCATCATATTTTCCTAAAAAGCTTAAAATTTGTGCTTTTTCTATCCAATACTCCCCAATATCATCAATTATTTTTAAGCATTCATTGATATCTTTTAAAGCTTCATTGTATTTTTCAAGATTTCTTTTACATTTTGCTCTATGAAAATACGACTCATCATCTTCTTCGTTGCTTAAAATCACAATATCGTAACATTTTATAGCTTCTTCAAACATATAAAGATCTTCATAACAAAGCCCCTTATAATACTTTGCTCCATTATGGTTTTTATCGATTTTTAAAGCCTTATTTAAATCTTCTATAGCTTCTTCTTCTAAGCTTAAATTATATTTAGCAATTCCTCGCCAAAAATAAAGTTTAAAATTATTTTTATCCACCTTATGCGCTGCATTACAATAAGCTATTAATTCTTCATAAGATTCAAGCTCTTTTGCACAATATGCTCTTTCAAATAATACATCTTTTAAATCAATATAATCTTTATATGTTTTTATAAGCTCATTGTATTCATCCATAGCTTCTTGAAATCTTTCAAGTTTACTTTTAATCCAAGCTCTTTGAGAAAGAGAATTAACATAATCTTGAGTATTATTTTGCTTTTTATAATATTTAACAGCTAATTCGCTATCTTCTAAAGCTTCCTCATATTTTTCAAGATCAGATTTTAAATAAGCCCTATTAAAAAACACATCAGGGTATTCTTTTTGATATTTTAAAGCTTTTTCATAACTTATCAAAGCTTCATCATATTTGTCTATTTTATATAAGCTATTACCCAAATGATAAAAACCATAAGGGACTGCGTGTTCAAGCTCTGCTAATTCTGATGGAGTAAAATCATGCTTTCTTGCTCTTTCTTGATAATATTTAGCTGCTAAGTCAAAATCCTCTTTAGCCTCTTCAATCATTTTTAGATTAATTTTAGTATTACCTCTATTAATATATGCTTGAGCGTATTCTTCATAAAGCTCAATTGTTTTATCATAATACTTCAAAGCTTGTTCATAATCTTTTAAATCATATAAAACTCTAGCTAATGCAAAACATGGATATTGTAAATTTTCATCTAAATCGATTGATTTTTTAAAAGCATCTATTGATAATTCTATCTTTTCTAAATCTTTATAAATATGTCCCAAAATCAAATATGCCATTGCATTTTCATTGTCTAGTTCAATGGATTTTAAGCAATCTTGCAAAGCTCCTTCTAAATCATCAACCTTGCGTTTATTATTAGCCCTTTTATAATACGCATCAGCAAAACTCTCATCTTGCTCAATCATCTTAGTAAAAAATTCTATAGCTTTTTGATAATCTTCCAAATTCTCACAAGCTACACCTTGATAATAAAAAATCTGCGAGGATTCAAATCCTAAATCTTGAGACTTTTTAAAATCAATCAAAGCTTGTTTTGGATCAACACTAAGCAAAGTAATAGCTCTAGTATAATAAGCCATATAATATTCTGGAGCCAAATCAATACAAGTTTGCAAATCTTTTAAAGCTTTTGTGTGCTCATCTAAAAGTATATAAACTCTAGCCCTATTAAAATATGCTAAATAATATGCATTATCTAGCGCTATAGTTTTATTAAAAGCCAAAAGTGCTTCTTGTAATAAATCTAATTTAAAATTACATAGACCCAAAAGATTAAATAAAAATACATTACTAGGATCAAATTCTACAGCTATGGTTACATCTTTAAGTGCTTCTTGAAATTTCAAACAATTAAATCTACAAAGCGCTCTATTATGGTAAGCTTCTAAAAGCAAACGATGTTTGTCTTCATCATCTATAAAAATCATTTTACCATCTTGAGCAAGCGTAACCTCGCCTTTACAAAAAGCTATAAGTTCACTTAAAACCTCATCGCATTTTTCAAATTCTGAATTTTCAAAATATTCTTTAGCTAAATCTGATAATTCAGTGATTAGATTATCCAAATCTTAACCCTAGTTTTGATTTTCTTTATTTAGACTTTTTAAAAATTCTTCTATATTATATTTTGCTCTATAAGTTTCACTCATTAAATGAATTAAAATATCACCTAAATCAAGCACAGTCCATTCTTCGCTACTTTCTATATTTAAAAACTCTTCACCCTTACTTTTAAGATTGGTTTTTAAATCATCAATCAAAGAAAGCGCATGTCTTTCCCCCATAGTAGTAGCAATCACTACAAATTTAACAAAATAATCTTTATCTTGCATATCAAAAGTTTCTATTAAATCTGCTTTTTTATCATCTAAAATCTGTACTATATTATTAATTCTTTCTTGCATTATTTTCCTTTTGTTAAATATTTTTAAATTTAGAATAATAAAGCTTAACTTCTTCTTTGATTTGCTCACAAACTTGCGATGTTTGCAAGGTTTCTCTTATAAAAGAAGAAGAGATATTTACTTTAGTATCTAAAGTTTTAAAATGTTTTGGTATAAAAATACCATCTCTTTTAGCTACAACAAATTCTACCAAATTTTGCAATCTTTCAAATTCATGCCATTTTTCAAGACTTTGTAAATGATCAGCTCCTAAAATAAGATAAAATTTAGAAATTTCATATTGCTTATACAAAAAATCAACACTTTCTATACTAGGCACAGGCCTTTGTTTTTTTATTTCAAAATCACAAATTTCAACTTTTTCCAAACCTCCCCAAATCATTTCACACCATTTTAAGCGTCTTTGCTCATTTGCGGTAAATTCTTGCTTAAAGGGGCTAATAAAAGTTGGCATAATAATGAGTTTATCAAGCTCTAAATTTGCTAGTGCATTAAAGACTATAGCATTATGCCCTAAATGGGGTGGATCAAAACTGCCACCAAAAAGTGCGATTTTCATTAAAATTTAACCTTTTTTTAGTAGAATTTTACCTACTTAATCATAAAAAGGAAATGAAAATGGCTGTAAAAGTTGCAATAAATGGTTTTGGACGCATTGGAAGATGTGTTGCAAGAATTATTATGAAGCGCGATGATATCGAACTTGTAGCGATTAATGATACTACTGATATAGAGCTTACTAAATATCTTTTTAAATATGACACTGTTCATGGGGTATACGATGGTAGTGTTGAAAATGATGGTGATGATTTAATAATTGATAATAAAAAAATAAAAGTTTTAAAAAGCAGAAATGTAGCGGATTTAGACTTTGCAAAATATGGTGCACAAATTGTTTTAGAGTGTACTGGTGCACACTTAACTATGGAAAAATGTCAAGGATTTTTAGATCATGGGGTGCAAAAAGTTATCATGAGTGCACCTGCAAAAGATAAAACTCCAACTTATGTTTTAGGAGTAAATGCTCACGAATATAAAGGCGAAAACATCATCTCAAATGCAAGTTGCACCACAAACTGCTTAGGGCCAATTTGTAGAGTTTTGCAAGATAATTTTGGCATAGAAAAAGGCTTAATGACCACTATTCACGCTTATACAAACGGACAAAGCATTATTGATGCAAAAGCAAGAGATAAAAGAAGATCACGCGCTGCTGCACAAAATATCATCCCTACTTCAACTGGTGCAGCAAAAGCTATGAAGCTTGTTATGCCTGAGCTTGATGGAAAATTACATGGTCAAAGCATGCGTGTGCCTGTGGCTGATGTATCAACTGTGGATTTAACTGCAACTTTAAAGAAAAAAGTAAGTAAAGAAGAAATCAATGAAGCCTTTAGAAAAGCAGCTGCTAGCAATTTAAAAGGTATATTATTGGTTGATGATGAAGAAAGAGTTTCAAGTGATTTTATAACTTGCTCTTATGGTGCGATTGTAGCAAGTGATTTAACTCAAGTTATTTGTGATGATTTTGTTAAAGTGGTTGCTTGGTATGATAATGAATGGGGATATTCTTCTCGTTTAGTAGATATGGCAGTATTTGTAGCAAAGGCTTAAGATGAGTAGTATTTTATCGATTAAAGATATTGATCTTGCAAAGAAAAAAGTATTTATTAGATGTGATTTTAATGTTCCTCAAGATGAGTTTTTAAATATCACTGATGATCGTCGTATTCGCTCGGCTATCCCTACTATAAGATATTGTTTAGACAATGGCTGTGCAGTTATTTTAGCTTCACATTTAGGGCGTCCAAAAGAAATAGCTTCAAAATACTCTTTAGAGCCAGTTGCAAAAAGACTTGCGCGTTTAATGGCTAAAGAAGTCATCATGGCTAAAGATGTTATAGGTGAAGATGCAAAGAAAAAAGCTAGCGAATTAAAATCAAGTGAAATTTTGCTTTTAGAAAATTTACGCTTTGAAAAGGGTGAAACCAAGAATGATGAAAACTTAGCTAAAGAACTTGCTTCTATGGCTGATGTTTATATTAATGATGCTTTTGGGGTTTGCCATAGAGCTCATGCTAGCGTTGAAGCTATTACAAAATACTTTGATAATGCAAACAAGGGTGCAGGATTTTTACTCCAAAAAGAAATCGAATTTGCAAGCAATCTCATCAAACACCCTGCACGACCTTTTGTGGCAGTAGTAGGTGGTTCTAAAGTAAGTGGGAAATTGCAAGCTTTAACTAACTTACTTCCAAAAGTAGATAAGCTCATCATAGGTGGTGGTATGGCCTTTACTTTCTTAAAAGCTCAAGGTTATGATATAGGAAATTCTCTCTTAGAAGAAGATTTAATTGAAGAAGCAAATAAAATCTTGCTCAAAGGTAAAAATCTAGGGGTAAAAATTTATCTTCCTGTGGATGTTACAGCAGCACAAACTTGCTCTCAAGAAGCGGTGATGAAATACACTCCTGTGCAAGAAATTCCTGCGGGTTGGATGGGGCTTGATATAGGTCCTGCTAGTGTAAGGTTGTTTAAAGAAGCACTTTCTGATGCTCAAACTATATGGTGGAATGGACCTATGGGGGTTTTTGAAATCGATAAATTCTCAAAAGGCAGTATTAAAATGAGTCATTATATTAGCGAATCTCATGCAACAACTGTAATAGGTGGTGGTGATACTGCTGATGTTGTAGCAAGAGCAGGTGATGCTGATGAGATGACTTTCATTTCAACCGGTGGTGGAGCATCATTAGAGCTTATAGAAGGAAAAGAACTTCCTGGTGTAAAACCTTTAACCATAAAGGATAATGAATGATTTTTGCAGCAAATTTAAAGTGTAATCATACAAGATCAAGCTTTGAACTTTACGCTCAAAAATTAAACCAAAACTTAAACAAAGAAGATGAAATTTTCATCTTCCCTCCTAGCATAGCTTTCTTAAAAGACAATTTTTCATTTCAACAAGGCGCGCAGAATTTCTACCCTTGCGAAAATGGAGCATATACTGGAGAAATAGGTAAAATTCACTTAGAAGAATTTAATATCAAAAGCGTTTTAATAGGCCATTCTGAAAGAAGAGCTTTAAAGGAAGATGAAAGCTTTTTAAAGGCTAAATTTGACTTTGCAAAAAATCTTGATTTTAATATCATTTATTGCATAGGCGAAAGTTTAGAAACTAAAAATGCCAGCAAAAGCTTGGATTTTTTAAAAAAACAAATTGAAAATATTGATTTATCTTATAAAAAACTTATCATAGCTTATGAGCCTATTTATTCTATAGGCACAGGAGTTAGTGCTAATCTTGATGATATCAACACCATACTTAATTTTTTAAGAGAATTTACTAATGCTAAGCTTTTATATGGCGGAAGTGTTAATCAAAGCAATATTAAAGAAATTTGTGCTTTAAAAAATTGCGATGGAGTATTGATAGGTTCAGCTGCATTAAATGCAAATGATTTTTTAAATATGATACAAATAGCTAAAGGTTAAAAAATGTCTTTGGACAATGAAGAATTAAAAAGCATATTAGAGCATAAAATCGCTCTATTAGAAAACTCTCGCAAAGAAGAAAAAAATATCTCATTAGAGGCTGTAAATTCTATCATTAAAATTTTAGGCTTACCAAATGAATTTAGCCCTTTGGCGCATAGATATTTTCAACTTCACACCCCACCTAGTCTCATATGGCTTCATTTAAGTGAATGCACAGGGTGTAGCGAGAGCTTACTTAGAACTTCATTGCCAGATTTTTTGGATTTAATTTTTGATTTTATTTCCTTAGAGTATCATGAAACCTTTATGAGTGCTAGCGGACATCAAGCAGAATCACATTTAGAGAAAGTTTTAGAAAAAAAAGATTTTCTTTTAGCTGTTGAAGGTGGAGTTTGTGCTATAGATCCTTTTTATCTAACCATAGGAGCACATGGTGAAAATGGATATGAAATTTTACAAAAATGTGCTAAAAATGCTAAAACAATCTTTGCTATGGGAACTTGCTCAAGCTATGGAGGAATTCAAGCTGCACATCCAAATCCTACCAAAAGCATAGGAATTTCTAAAGTCTTAGAAGAAAAAGTAATCAATATACCAGGTTGTCCCCCAAGTGATGTAAATATCATCGCAGCACTTTGTTTTTACATATTATTTGAGCAAGATATGGCCTTAGATGAGCAAAATAGACCTTTAGCCTTTTATGGTAAATGCTTACATGATTTATGCGAAAGAAAAGCTAAATTTGAAGCAGGAAATTTTGCTCAAAGTTTTGATGATGAAAATATAAAACAAGGTTATTGTCTTTTTAAAGTAGGTTGCAAAGGACCTTATGCTTATAATAATTGTCCTAAGGTTAAATTTAACTCCAAAACCTCTTGGCCGGTAGCTGCAGGACATGGATGCATTGCTTGTAGTGAAGAAAATTTTTGGGATGATTTTGGTTTTTATGAAAAACCTATGAGTAATGAATTTGCTTATAATGATTTTTCTATTATATTAGATGATAAAATAGTCCATAATAGTTCTATCAATGAGCTTAATTCAAATAATATTTTACTAGATTTAGAAAGTGATACTAGTGGGATTTTTTATCAAAATGATACAAAGATTAATTTTTTAGATTTTAGTTTTGAAGCCAATCCTAAAGTTTTTTTAAATAATTTCGCAAAAACCAAAATGGCTATGACTTTAGTGCAAAATTATCAAGAGCAATTTAAAACATATTATGATTTTATACAAGAAAATTACGATGATGAAAGCAAAATTAGTAATAATATCTTAGATTTATTTTATTTTATATATCCATTTATTAGTGGAAAAAAATTAAACCATTTAGATGAGTTTTTAGATCTTGCTTTAGCTTATAAGTTTAAACATCCTAGCAAATTTGATTTTAAAATCACAATTAATGAACAAGCAAAACTTGATGTTTCTAAATCAATGCGCATGCCTTTAATTTATATTCTAGGCGGCTTAGATAAAGAAGGTATTGCTTTTGGATTGATTTTTTCTTTAAAAGAACATTTAAAACAAGCTCTAAAAGCATGCAAAAAGACACATAACAAAGAGCAAATTTTAATATGTGCAAAAAACGAAAAATTATTAAAATTATTTTGGGATTTAACGAGCATTTAAAGACTTAATGCTAAAATATTTATCTCCCTAAATATTTGAAATTTGCAAAGTACGAAAACTTTGCAAATTTATTCAAGATTTGGTTATTTTGACGATATAACCTTATCTTTACTTGAAAGGAAAAGCTATGCAAATTTCTAGCTACAATTCTCAAAATTTTTCTATGGATATTAAAACAAAAAATGGCAATCATCTTTCTTTTTCTATGTATGATAAAAAAGAAGCAAAATTAGATAAAGATGGAAATTCAGCATCTTTGAGTTTAAGAAATCAATTTGGTTTTTCATTTTCATATAGTGGAACTAAACTTTCACAAGAAGAAATTGAAGAAATAAAAGAAGCAGTAGCCAAAGTACAACCTCAAATCGATGAATTTATGAAAAACTCAAGAGTTGGAACCTTAAAGCCAAAAGAGCTCATTACCACTGCAATGAAAATTGGCGATGCCTTACCTGAACCAAAAAATGAAGAACATAAAAAGGCTACTTTACATGAGTTATTTAACACCATGGATAAGAGTTTAAACAAAGAAATGAATAAAACTGATCTTGAAGATATTAAAAAACAAATTTTCCAAGATAGCACTAAATTACTAGAAGAAATTTGGGAACAATACAACAAACAAAAAGAACAAAAAGAAGAAGACAATAAAGAATTTGGATTTTATGCTTAAAAAAAGGAAATAACATGGAAGTAAAAGATATTTTAAAAAGCATGCTAAAACTCCAGCAAAAACTAAATGATGATACCAATGGTATAGGATGGGAAAATGGCTATACGAAAGAAGGTAAATTGATTAGTTTTAGAAGATGTATTTATATGGAGTGTGCTGAGCTTATTGATTCTTTTGCTTGGAAACATTGGAAAAGCATACACACTCCTGCAAACTGGGACAATGTGCGCATTGAAATAGTGGATATATGGCATTTTATTTTAAGTTTGATTTTAGAAGAATACAAAGAAAAACAAATAGATGATAAAAATTTCATAGCAGAGGAAGTTTCTTCTGTAACTTTTTTTGATGACTTTTGCAAAGAAACTTCTAATCCAAATGAAGCAGATATCTATGGAATTTTAAATGATATTGAGCTTATTATCCACAAATGTAGTGGTTTTGATTATGATTTAGGTGAACTCTTGAGTGTATATTTTGTTTTAGCTAGAAAATGTGGTTTAAATTTCTTTGAGCTTTATAAAACCTATATTGGAAAAAATATATTAAATCAATTCAGACAAGAAAACGGCTACAAAGAAGGCACTTATAAAAAAACTTGGAATGGCACAGAAGATAACGAAGTTTTAAATCAAATTTTAAAAGAAACACTAGATTATAAAGAAATCTATCAAAAACTTCAAGATGCTTATAAGCAAATTAAATGAATATACTATATCTAAGCTTGCAAGATTTTCTTAGCAAGCCTTTTTTAAAATTCTCAACTTTGCCTTTTTTAATCAGCTTGGTTATTTTTGCCCTGCTAGTGTATTATAGTTATGATATATTTTTTTCTTATATTGAAGATGTAGTCAGTGGCTCTTTTATGGCTTGGTTTTTTAGTTTTTCTATAGTGCAATTTTCACTTGCATTTTTAAGCGCTATAGGAGGATTTTTTATAGTAGTATTTGCCTCTGTATTTTTTACTATGTTTATAATTTCCTTTTTAACTCCTTATATAGTCAAAAAAATCAACCAAAAATACTATAACCATTTCATACAAAGAGAAGTAAATTCTTTAGAAATTTTACTTAAAACATTCAAATTTTTACTCATCTCATGCGTATTATTTGTAGTAGCTACTTTCTTGTTAATTATACCTTTTGTTAGCATTGTGATTTATTATGGAGTATTTTATTATTTATTTCACAAACTTTTATTGCTAGATGTATTAAGCAATGTCTTAGATAAAAACAATTTTGATGATTTTTATAAAAATTCATCACCATTATACTTTAAAATTATCACTTTAGTCTTTTTTGCTTTATCAAGCATACCTTTGCTTGGTTTATTTTTACAAGTATTTTATGTAATCTTCTTAACTCACTTAAGTTATCAAAAAATTTTAAAACTTAAAGCCAATAACAATGGATGAAAGAATTAAAAAATTTATCCATTCACAAAAACTTTTAAATTTAAGTATGCTTGATGAGGATGGTGGAGTATATTGCGCAAGCTGTTATTATGCTTTTGATGATAAAAATTTAGCTTTAATTTTTGCTAGTGAAGAACATACTAAACATATTCAACTTGCCTATAAATCCCCTAAAGTAGCAGTTAATATAGCGCTAGATACAGATATTATTAATCTTATTAAAGGAGTGCAAATCAAAGCTCTTTTTCAAAAAGCCACCAAAGAGCAAGAAAGAATATACTATAAAAAATTTCCCTTTGCAAAACTTGCACAAGCTTGTATTTTCGCTTTAAATATACAATGGGTAAAATACACTGATAATAAAATTTTACTTTCCAAAAAATTAGAATTTTCTCTTTAAAATACTTTTAAAATATATTGTATTTTTAATAAAACCTAATATTATTTATAAATTTTTAAATATTTTTTTAATAAAATCATATAATTTACCATAGTAGTAAAACTTTAAATTTTTAACTTTTCAAGGAGAAAAAAATGTTCTCATCTACCAAAAAATATTTACTAGGTAATTTTTCCAACAAAATTGCCTTTTTGGTTTGTATTTTTGTTATAGTTTTATTATGTGTTTTAGGTGTTTTTAATTATATTAAATCAAAATCTAATAGCCATACTTTATTAGTTCAATTTCAACAAAAAGTTGCTTTTGATGTAAGCAAAAGATTTGATTTATATGCAAGTGATAGACGTAATATAATTAATTCTTTAACAAAATATATCAAAGAAAATAAGCATAATCTAAATTCAAAACAATACACTAGCTTGTTAAAATCTATAGGAGATTCTTTAGGTTTTGACTTAACTTATGTAGGATTTGAAGATGGCTCTATGTTTAGATCAAATGGCAACAACCAAACTCCAGAAAGTGGATATGATCCTAGAACTAGAGGATGGTATAAAGAAGCCAAAGAAAAAAAAGAGTTAATTGTCACAGAACCATACATATCTTCTAGCATGAAAAAACCTACTATTTCTTATGCCAATCCTATTATGGAAAATGGTGAAGTTATAGGTGTAGTTGCTGCTGATTATGATTTAAAAAAATTCTCAGAAGAAGTTTTAGCTATAGGTAAAACACCTTATTCGCATGCTGCTGTTTTAGCCCATGATGGAACCTATCTTTTTCACACTGATCCTTCTAAAATTTTAACCTCAACCAATACAAGTAAAGATATTGTTGCATATTATCTTAAAACACCAGAAGGTACAAATAGAAGTCTTTCAAAAGATATTTTTAAAATTCAAACAAAAGAAAATGAAACCAGAGCTTTAATTTGCAATGGCGGAATTAATCCAAAATATGTTATCTGCTCTATAGCTGATTATGATTTTTACAATGATGCAGCTAAACAAACACTAATGGAACAAATTATTATTTCCTTGATTGCTATTTTTTTCACTTTAATTTTTATTAGAATGATTATTTCTTACAATCTTAAACCAATTGCGATCATTTCATCAGGATTACATAATTTCTTTAATTATTTAAATCACAAAGATTCTCACTCTCATCCTATTAAGCTTAAAACTCAAGATGAATTTGGAAAAATGGCAGAAGAAATTAATGAAAACATTGAGATCATTAAAGAAGCTCTAAACAAAGATGCAAAAGCCATTGAAGAATCTGTCAATATTGCTAAAAAAATAGAAACAGGTGAGCTTGATTTGCATATTAGCTCTCATGCTAACAACCCTCAAATTCAAGAATTAATGAAAGTGTTAAATAGTATGCTTACAACTTTACAAAGAAAAATTGGTAGTAATTTAAACGAAATTTTAGCTGTATTTGATAGCTACAAACGCTTAGATTTCACAGCAACCATTAATGCACCAAAAGGCGATATTGAAAAGGCTATAAATTCTCTTGGAGATGAAATAAAAAACATGCTTACACAATCACTTCACCAAGGAGAATTACTCAACCAAAAGGCCGAAGCACTCAAACAAAGCATGCAAGAACTTACAAATGATGCTACACATCAAACCTCATCACTGCAAGAAAGCGCAAGAGCTTTAGAGCAAATGAACTCAGCTATGAGTGAAATTTCCATTAAAACACAAGATGTAGTAAAACAAAGCAATGATATCAAAAATGTAACTACAGTAATTTCAGATATTGCAGATCAAATTAACCTACTTGCATTAAATGCAGCTATTGAAGCAGCACGTGCTGGTGAACATGGACGTGGCTTTGCTGTTGTTGCTGATGAAGTTAGAAATCTAGCAGAAAGAACTCAAAAGTCTTTAGGTGAAATAGAAGCTAATACTAATATCTTAGCCCAGTCAATAAATGATATGGGTGAAGCCATAAAAGAAGAAGCAGATGATATTAGTCAAATCAATGAATCAGTAGCTACTATAGAAAAACTCACACAACAAAACTCTCAAACAGCTATGCAGACTAATGCTATTGCAAATGAAGTAGATTCTTTAGCACAAGATATGCTAAGTGAAACTAAAAAAAGAAAATTTTAAACATAAAGATGCCTAAAAGGCATCTAATTTTTAAGAAAAAGAAGGTTTAATTTGCTCTAACCAAGCATCAATTCTACTTTCTGTTAAATCCTCATGATTATCATTATCTAATGCTAGTCCTACAAACTTATCACCTTCTACGGCTTCACTTGATTCAAAAGTATAACCACCCGTAGAAACAGCACCTACCAAATTTGCACCCGCTGCTTTTAAAGCCTGAGCAAGTTTTCCCATAGCACTGCAATATGTATCTGAATAGCTTTCACTATCTCCCATACCAAAAACTGCAACAGTTTTACCACTAAGATTTAAAGCTGAAAAATCAAAACCATCCCAATCATCTTGAAAATCACCACTTCCCCAAGTAGAAGTTCCGCAAATTAATTTATCATAAGAATTAATTTTCTCTGCATCAATATCTGCGATATTTAATACATCTGAAATTCCTAATTTTTGAGCAATCATGTTTGCCGCACCTTCGGTATTACCCATTGAACTACCATAAATTACTGCTATTGACATTTAACATCTCCTTAAAATTTGATTATTAATAGTATAGGGAACTAATTTTAGCAAAGTTTTATTATTTTCGCATAAAAAATGTCTTATTTCTTCATGTTGAGTGAAATTTTTATTTCTTGGATACACAATATAAAATCTTTCAAAAGAATTTTCTTTTATAAATTGCAAAGCAAGCTCTATATCTTTATCACTATCTTTACAAAATAAAGGCATGACTGCCATTTTTTCATTAATGATAATGATATTTTTATAAATCTTTACTTTGGATTTAGTATTGCTTTTGCAAATTTTATCATATACAAAAACCTCAAAAGCAACTTGTAAAGGCAAAGTAAAACTAGGTGATAAGAACACATTTTGTATTAATTTAGCTAAAGTATATTTTGGCATCTTTGCTTCAAGTTGTATTTGATTTAAATTTCCTTCTTTATAAGCTTTGATGATTTTATGAGAATATGAACAAAATTGTTTTATTTTGCTAAATCTCAAAGTCCTTTCTATGCTCATATTTTGAATTTTTAACTCAAAAATATTTCTTAAACAGTCAGCTTTTTTTGCATAGATATAAGGTATTTTTAGATCATCTTCAACTAAAGAATTATATAAATTTAAAAAAATATGATTAATACTTTTTTGTTCTAAATCTCTAAATATTTTAGGTATAAAATCCTCTTTTTCATTAAATCCAAACATACACTAAGCCTTCTTTGCACACTCATAGGTTTGATCAAGTCCAAAAACCTTACAATATTCACAATACACGCAACTTACACTGCGTTTAGCACAAACTAAAGGTATATTGCGTTTTTTTGCCTCTGTTTTGATTTTTTTCATAGTATTATGATTTAAAAAACTAGTAAGCATAACTATACATTCAGTATTTTGTGGAATGGGTTTTCTATTTACCCTATTTTCATTTCTAGCATCCCAATGCTCTATGCTTTTTGCACCTAGGTTTGTCAAAACTGCTTTTATTGGGGTTATTTCATCCGCTCCGATAACCAAAACTGACATTGAGTTTTCCTTTTTATAAAAATGATAATTGTTATTATAATTTATAAAAGATAAATTTTTACTGATACTCAATATCAATTTTTTAAATTATATATTATGAGTTTGTTCAAAGATATCTGTGTGTAAAATTTCTTCTAAAATCACTGTGGCATACGAGCCTTTTTGCAAGAAAAACTCCAAAGTAAAATGAGCTTTTTCTTCATCATAATAACCTTTGCAATCTTGCAAATAAGACCACATAAAGCGCCTTGAACCTTGCATTTTATTTTTAAACTCATATGCAAAAGAAAAAATCTCATCTTCTAATTTTTTAGCTAAACCTTCGTTTGCTTCATAAGCTTTAGAGCCTATTAAAAGACCCATCGCGCTAATATCTTTTTGATTAAATCTTTCTACTTCACTTGATAAATCTTCACATATAAAACATTTACCAAAAGGATAATGTCCTAAAACTTCACCCTTTAAAAGTTTAAAAAACTGCTTTTGATTTTTTAAACTTTTGATTTCTTCTTTTTCTAAACCATAAATTTGTTTTATTTCTTTTTCACTAAAGTCATTAATAAAATGTGATAATTCCACCCTTTTGCTCAAATATCTATTAAAAAGCTCGCTTTGAAAAGCAGAAATTAAAAATTCTTGCATTTTTTTATTTTTGATTTTTTTGCCTTTTAAAATTTCTAGTCCTTGTGAAAAATTATCTTGAAATTTGCCAAAACGCTGATATCCAAAATAATTAGCAAAGCCTTGTTCTTGGATATTTTTAAAAGCTTGTTCTATTTTTAAAGCATCTACTTTTGAAACTTTTTTTAATCTTATAAAAAATGAATTTCCTTTTAAATGCCCTATTCTAAGTTTATTATCATGATAAAAACTTTCTAAAATTTTCATCTTATCATGTTTAAATTTTTTTAGACTCTCTTCAAATTTTTTAGGCATAGAAATATATTGAAAAGTTAAGCCTTGTTTATCTTTTAAACCACTATAACCAAAATCTCTCATTTTAACACCGCTTTGCTCACTTAAAATTCTCAAAGCCTCGCTAGTGCTTAGATCTTTTTTTTGTATATGTAAAATTAAATGTTCACCTTTACCACTAAATTCATACAAAGGCTTTTCTCTTACTACAAAATCATTACTATTTTTTGAAAAATACACATTTATCGGGCTGTGTTTTAAAGTATATAAGGGCTTAAAAATGATGTTCTCTTCCATAAAATTTATACCTTCCTGTTGTTGTTTTTGCAAAAATATTTAGTTTAATTCTATGCTTTTTTGCCATATTTTGTATAAATGCTTTATGTTTTTTATCAAAAGCAAATAAAATTTCATATTCTTCTGCACTATTTAAGCTAAATTTATCTAATTTTTTAAAAAATTTTATATTAAGTTGATTTTGAAACAATATTCTTGATAAGTCTTTATTTAAACCATCTGAAATATCCATACTTACTCTAACTTTTTTTGCTATATCATAAAAAAATTTTTGTCTCAAACTAGGTTTTATAAAACGATGTTTAGAATGCAATTTTCCACCGCGAAATAATATATTTAAACCTTTTAAACTCTCACCTAATTTCCCACTAAAAGCAAGCAAATCTCCTTTTTTCAAACCTTTTCTAAAAATAGCCCTTTTATTTACCTTAGAAATAATAGTTATACTAATATTGATTTTATTATCCGCTATGGTATCTCCGCCTATAATTTGTACTCCAAATTCTTTTGCACTATCTAGCAAGCCTTTTTGCAAGGCTTTAACTTGTTTCATATCTAAACATTTTGGCAAAGAAAGTCCTAAAAGAGCGTATTTTGGTGTAGCATTCATAGCAATTGCATCAGAAATATTAACAAGCATAGCCTTTGCTCCAATTTGTTCTAAACTCATCCAAGAGCGCTTAAAATGCACGTCTTCACAAAATAAATCTTTAGAATAACAATATCCATCGATTATTGCCCCATCGTCTCCATTGATAGAATTAGCAAAGGCGTTGATAATAAATTTTTCTTTATCCATGTGAATATTTTATACAAAAAGCTTTTAATTTTATATAATAATCAAATTTTTATAAGTTTAAAATGTATATAATGAAAAATAATACCAAGGATAAAATATGCAAATAACTTTAAGAATTTTTCGTTTTGATAAAGATAGTGATTATTTAGCTTATTATAAACCTTATGTTTATGATAGTAAAAATTTTAAAAGTGTTTATGATGTTTTAAGTCAAATTAAAAAAGATGACATATATTTTGATTTTGAAGAAAATCCAGAAAGTTGCATTAAAGTCAATCAAGTTACAATCAGACAAAGAAGAGATTTAAATAATATCATAGAAAGATTTGGCAAAGAACTTACCATAGAACCACTTGATATCAAAAGAGCAACCAAAGATTTAATCATGGACAAAAGTGATTTTTTAGAAAAGTTAGAGCTTTTTAAAGGACTTATTGATATACACGATATAGAACTTTATAAACAATATGATTTTTTATATTATACAAGTGAAGTTAGGGAATTTTTACCTGAATATCTTGGCGATAGCTTTTTTGTATTTGCTTATAAAATGCTACTTAAATACCCAGAAAAAGCACCTCAATTTTTAAAATTAGTCGCAGATGAAGAAAAAGGAATTTATTATCACACAAAATTTAAAAATTTTATTTCTTCAAATGAGCTTGATTATGAATCTTATATTAAAGAATTAAAAGTTATGCTTGTAAAATCAGGCCTTGCAAGAAGTATTTTTTAAGGAATGAGTAATGTACAAAATCTACACCAATAGCAATAATGATTTATTTTGTTATTTTGATATTATCAAAGATGCTTTAGATAAAGTTGGAGTTCAAAGCACATTATGCGAAAAGCCTTTGGGTAAAAATTATTTTATTATTGATTATGATCCAAAAGATATCTTAGATGAATATTCTAGAATGATGGATGAGGATAATATTTTAGCTTGCGAATATAGCTCTTATGAAATTATGAGTAAAATTGAAAAAATCCAATATGCTCCAAAGATTTTTTTAGATCATCTTAAACAAGAACACATTAAGCATTTTTTTGAACAATTTAATATAGGTGTATATCAAGGATTTTCAGACGCAAGCTGCTCTTTAGAGCTTGCCAAAGCGCTTAAAGCGAATGTAATAGATTTTGAAAGAAAATACAAAAGTTGTGGCTATAGTTTTTTAAATTTAAACACCCAATTAGCATACAAATGTGCAGCTTCTGTTGTATTAGATGCTTATGATAATGGTTGTGATTTTTTAGTAGTTGAGGATTTTTATTCTTTTTATATGTTTGATAAATGTTATAAAGAATTACAAGCTATTTCAAATAGAAATTTTGAAGATTTTTATATTTTAACTTTTGCAGAGCTTGCAAATTTAGCTCTAGGTATAGTACCATACACTTTAAAAAAACACAAATTAAAAGTGAGTTTAATCAATGAAAATCGCTCTTGAATGTAAGGATTTAATTTTAGAAAAAACTTTAGAAATCGCTTTGAGGGATTTTTTAGTTTTAAAAAAAGATTGTGATTTTTTAGTCTGTGATGAAAAAGTTAACACGCAAAAACCACAATTTATCATCAATAAAAAATCAAATTTTTTATCTCATCCTTTTAATATAGAGGAATTACTTAATGCTTTAAATGATTTCAATGCAAGTTTGCAAAGTATTGCTTATAAAATAGCCATGCATGAAAAAAAACTTATGAATCAAAAATGTGAAGCCATTTTAGAGCAATTACGTCAAGAAAGTCATGAAAAAATCGATGCGATATTTGATCTTTACAAAACAGAGTTAAAAAATCTTATCAAAGAAGAAAATAATAATGCATAAAATACAAGAATATCAAAGCGTAAAAGATTTTTTAAAAAATTACAAAGAAGATAAAAAAACAAACTCAAAAAAACAAACTCAAAAAATTTACACCACCATAGAAAGTGGAATCTATAAAGGTAAAAAAATTTTACTTCCTAGTCTAGATACCACAAGAAGCACCAAAAGCATAGTAAAATCTTGTGTTTTTAATGTTTTGCGTTTCTCTTTACAAGATAAGGTTTTCATAGAGGCCTTTGGAGGAAGTGCTTTAATGGCATTAGAGGCAAGAAGTAATGGCTGCTTAAAAAGTTATGCTATAGAAAAAGATAAAAATGCTTATGAAATCGCTTTAAAAAATGCTTCTAACATTGATCAAAACACCATTTGCTTCAATGATGATACCTTTAAAAAAACCCCTCAAATTATTCAAAATTCTAAAGAAGATGTTATTTTATATCTTGATCCGCCCTTTGATATTAGAGAAGGTTTTTTTGATATTTATGAAAAAACTTTAAAATTGATAGAAAATATAAAAAATTCAAATGTTAAAATCATCATCATAGAACATCACAGTACTTTTAAAACTCCAGCGAAAATACAAAATTACGAAAAAACAAAAGAAAAAAAATTTGGTTCAACCACTCTAAGTTTTTACTCCTTTGCATAAATTTGGAACTTTTTTTGCTTTAATTTATGAAAATAGCATAGATTAAAGGAAGAATCGATGAGAATATTATTTTTAAGCTTGGTGCTAAGTCTAAGCGTTTTTGCAGCTACTATTAAAGAACTTACCAATGTAGTAGGTGTTAGAGATAACCAACTTATAGGATATGGTTTGGTTGTTGGTTTAAATGGAAGTGGAGATGGTACAAGTAGCGAATTTACTCTACAATCTATTTCAAATATGCTTCAGGGTATGAATGTAAAAGTTAGCCCAGGTGATATAAAATCAAAAAATACAGCAGCAGTAATGGTTACAGCAAAACTTCCTGCTTTTGCAAGAAGTGGAGATAAGCTTGATGTAAGCGTGGCTTCTTTAGGTGATGCTAAATCTTTACAAGGTGGAACCTTGCTTATGACAGCTCTAAAAGGGGTTGATGGAGAAATTTATGCAGTGGCTCAAGGTTCATTAGCTATAGGTGGACTTAGCCCAAGACCAGGTGCAGCAGGAACACACTCAACCTCAGCAAATGTTATTAATGGTGCAGTCGTAGAAAGAGAAATTCCACAAAACTTTAGCCAAAGTGAAGATTTGATTTTAAGTTTAAAAGAAGCGGATTTTAAAACGGCTAATAATATAGAAAGAGTTTTAAATACTATTTTTGATACAGATATAGCAAAAGCTTTAGATTCTAGAACTATAAAATTAACAAAACCTGAAGAATTTTCTCATGTTGAATTTATGGCAAGAGTATTAGAACAAGATATAGCTTACACTCCAGAAAGTAAAGTGATCATCGATGAAAGAACAGGAACTATAGTAGCGGGAGTAAATATAGAAGTTGAACCTATATTAATTACCCATAAAGATATCACGATAAAAATTGATCCAAATAATACCGTAGCTTTAGGACAAAATGAAATCGATATGAAAGATGGTGGTATTTTAGATCCAGTATCTAATACTTTAAAAATCACAAACAATAAAACAACAGTAGCAAACATAGCTAGAATGCTAAATAAACTTGGAGCAGCGCCAAATGATATCATAGCTATTATGCAAAATCTAAAAAGAGCTGGTGCAATTAGTGCTGAATTAGAGGTGATATGATGAGAGTTGATAATTATTTAGCGAGCAAAAACTATAGTAGCGAACTTTATGAAAGTATTACTAAACACAACAATAGCTACAAGGCTGCTAAAAACTATGCAGATAGTGCTTTTAAAAATGATTTAACTCATATACAAGCATTAAATGATGAAGATAAAGCTTTAAAAGAACAAACTGATGCTTTTGAAGCTTTTTTAATCAAAAGTGTTTTAGATATTTCTTTAAAACAAGAAAATTCTTTATTTGGAAAAGATGCAAGTGATGAAATTTATTCATCTATGTACAATGATACTATGAGTAAAGCATTAAGCGGGGGGTTAGGTTTTTCAAAATTATTATTTGATTATTTAAAAGAAAGGGGTTAAGTTATTTTTTTAAGTGTCGATATAGTTTTTAGAGTTTTTCAATAGAACTGGAGGCTTAAAATGATAAACCCTATACATCAAAGTTATGTAGCTCAGGTTGCTACTAATGATATAAATAAAACAGAAAACAAAGAAAACAACAAGGCAAAAGAAACTCAAAAGGCAGAAGAAAGTAAAGCATCTTTAATTGCTTCTCAAATTAAAAATGGCGAGTACAAAATCAATCTACAAGCCACTTCTAAAGCAATAGCAGATTCTTTATTATAATTTTTATCCTTTTTTGGGTTGGTGCCTAAGAAAGGATAAAAAATGGTTAAACAATATTTAGATGAAACAAATTCTATTTTAGAAAAACTCATCAATCTTACTTTAGAAGATATAGCACAAATTCAAGCTGCTAATCATAAACATGTAAGTAAAAGTGTTGAAGATAAAACTAAACTTGTAAATGACTTCCAAATTGCTAAAAAAAATCTTGACAAGGCTTTGGTAGAACTTAGTAACCAAGGAAACAACAAAGGCTTAGATGAGCTTTTAGATGATGAAGATAAAGAAAAACTTGCTCTTTTAAAGCAAAATTTAAATACCTTACACCAAAAAAATAAAGAATATGCCAAACTAGCTCTTATTATTAAAAATTTTTACGACAATCTTTTAAATGCAATGTTTGAACAAAATGGAACAAATAATGCTTATGGAGACAATAAAACAATTCCAGATTCATTATTTAAGATTAATGTTTAAAGGCTAAGTCATGGGAATTTTTGATAGCTTATATACCGGAGTTAGTGGCATAAGAGCTGCTGAGCTTCAAATTAACACAACAGGCAATAATATTGCCAATGCAGACGCGGTATTTTACACTAGACAAAGAGCTGTACAAAGCTCGGGTATGTCTCTTGATAGAGGTGGTTTACACTTAGGAACAGGTACACAAATTGATACCATAAAACGATTGCACGATGAGCACTCTTATTATGAGTTAAAAAATGCCACTACTCAACAAAATTATACAAATTATTTAGGACAAATTTTACAAGAAGCAAGCCAAAGATTTCCTGATATGCAAGGAACTGGTATTTTACAAGATTATAAAAATTATTATGATGCATGGAATAATTTTGCTTCTAATCCAAGTGATGGAGCAAGTAAAATAGATCTTGTTAATAGTGCAAATACATTAACTCAAAACATACAAAAAACCCTACAAGATCTTAGCAAAATGCAACAAACTATCAACGAGCAAATCAGACAAACTGTAGATGAGATCAATAATATTGGTCAAGAAATTGCAAATATCAACAAACAACTTGAAAACGAAGAAGTTTTACCTACTGATAATGCTAATCAATTAAGAGATAGAAGAGATGAACTTGAACTTAGACTTTCAAAATTAGTTGATGCAGTAGCTTGGAAAGGGAAAAGCTCTCAAGATAGCACCCTAGAATCTACTATGACTGATTCTGGAAGATATTATGATTTAAGTATTCAAGGTTTTAGCATAGTCAATGGCTCTAGCTTTCATCCTTTAAAATTAGATGATAATAATCCTAATGGATTTTATCAAATTTATTATGAAGTAAATGATGAAAACCGCTATGATTTAACTAGTAAAATTTCAGGTGGACAACTTGGAGCTCAGCTTGACCTTAGAGGTAGAAACTATGATGGCAATCACGATACTTACAGCGATGGAAAATTGCAAGAGTATAAAGATATGCTCAATACCTTTACAAAAACACTTATAACTCAAACTAATAATGTCTATGCTCAAGCGGCAACTGATAAAGTAAATTCGGATGATTTAAAAAGCTTAAAACCTGATACTTCTTTAATGAGTTATGATAAAAATATCCAAGCAGGAAGCTTTGACATCACAATTTATGATGAAGAAGGCAATGCAGTAGCTACTAGAACTATAAAAATTGATGTTAATACCACCATAGAAGATGTTGTTAAGCAAATCAATGCGGATATAGATGACAACCATGATGGAAAACCTGGTAATGATTTAAATGATTATTTTCAAGCCTTTTATCATTATGATGGACAAAGTGATAGCGGAAATTTCCAAATCAATGGCTTAAAAAAGGGTTATAAAATAGCTTTTAAAGACAATGGTACAAATTTCCCAGGTGCTTTAAATGTATCTTCGTTTTTTAATGGTCAAGATGCAAGCAATATCAATGTAAATTCAAGCATTAGAAATGATCCAAATAGCTTAAAAGCAAGCTCAAATGGAGTTGATGGAAACAATGATGTAGCCAATGCTATGTTGCAACTTCAAAATCAAAAAGTAAATTTTTATAATAAAGATGGTACAGTTGATACTATGTCTTTAGATGGATATTATAGAAAATTTACAGGTCAAATTGCTTCAGATGCTGAAAGCAATGGTTTTGCGCATGCAACTAATATGACGGTATTTAATACAGCCTATGCAGAATATCAATCAAAAAGTGGCGTAAATACTAACGAAGAATTAGCAGCGCTTATACAATATCAAGCAAGTTATGGTGCTGCAGCTAAAATCGTAACTACTGTTGATCAAATGCTTGAAACCTTACTTGGTTTAAAATCTTAATGCAAATTAAAGCTCTTTTAGATGAGGCTATTTTAAGTAAAAATACTCAAAAAGAGCTTTTCTCTCATCCTGATCCTTTACAAATTGCAAGTGTTTATAAAGATGAAACCATAGCTTTGCTTTGCGCTTTATTTGCTTATGGAAATGCTAAAAATATTGTAAATTTTTTAAAAAAACTTGATTTTTCCTTGCTTGAAAGAAATGATGAGATTATTAAAAAAGAATGCAAAGATCTAAAATACCGCTTTCAAAACTCTCAAGATATAGCTCAAATTTTTATCACACTTAAACGCTTAAAAAATGAAGATAGTATAGAAAATATTTTCACTAAAACTTATCAAAAAGAGCAAAACATCACACATGCAATAAAAGCTTTTATAGAAACAATTTATAAACTTAATCCTTATAAAAGCTATGGTTATGAGTTTTTCTTTTCAAAAGAATTTAAAACTCCAAAAGGTCCTTTAAAAAGATACAATATGTATCTTAGGTGGATGGTAAGAAAAGATGAGCTTGATTTGGGTTTGTTTAAAAATATCGATAAAAAAGATTTACTTATACCCTTAGACACCCATACTCATAAAGTTTCATTAAAACTTAAGCTTTTAAAGCGTAAGATTTATGATTTCAAAAGTGTTTTAGAGCTTACTCAAAGTCTTAAAAAATTTGATCCACAAGATCCTATAAAATATGATTTTGCTCTATATAGAATCGGACAAAACAAGGAAAGCTTATGGAGCTTGAATTAACTTATTATGTGATTTTATTTTTTGTTGCTGCTTTTGCAGGCTGTGTTGATGCGATTGTAGGTGGTGGTGGACTTATTACTATACCTGCTTTATTTGCTTGCGGGATCCCTCCTCATTTAGCCCTAGCTACCAATAAACTTCAAAGCACTTTTGGCTCACTTACTGCGGTTTTATCTTATAGAAAACATATGAATATAGAAAAAATTGCTTTAGGTATTTTATTTACCGCAATTGGAGCTGTTATTGGTACTTATGCAGTTTTACTAATAGATCAAAACGCTGTTAAAATCATTGTGCTAATATGCCTAGCTTTAGTTTTTCTTTATACTATTTTTAAGCCTAATTTAGGAAATGTTCATAATGAAGCAAAAATGAGTACCACAAGCTTTCAAGTCACTTTTGGTTTATTGCTTGGCTTTTATGATGGCTTTTTAGGGCCTGGAACTGGGTCTTTTTGGATTTTTGCTTGTGTAATATTTCTTGGTTTTAGTATGAAAAATGCAAGCATTAATACTAAAATCTTAAATTTCACTAGCAATGTAGTGGCTTTAGGGGTGTTTTTATACTCTTATGAAGTACTTTGGAAAGTTGGTATTTTAATGGGTATAGGCCAAGTCTTAGGTGCCTTTGTAGGCTCAAAACTAGTCTTAAAAACACAAGGAACTTTTATCAAAAAACTCTTTTTAACTATGGTTGCTTTAACTATAGCTAAGGTTGCTTATGATTATCTTGCTTAAATTCCTTGACTAATTTGCCACATAGGTAAAAATACACCCAAAGCTAAAACTAAAATCAAACTCGCCATAAAAATTGTCATCAAAGGCTCTAAAACACTTAAAAGTCTTTGAGTGTAATTTTCTTTTTTATGTTCATAAAATAAAGCAAGCTCATAAGTACTCTCATCTAGTTTAGAACTTTTTAAAGCTAAATTTAACATTCTTATCGCAAAAGATTCAAAAAGCTTTATTTTGAAAAAAGCTTGACCTAAATCAAGTCCTGATTCAAATGAGGTCTTTATAATAAACATTTTGTTTTTAAAAAATTGATTTTCTATACCTTCACAAGCAAGCTCAAAAGCTCTTTTTATATCCACCCCTGCTTTCAATAAATAAGAAAAAATCAAGAAAAAACAAAATTTATCTTGATAAAATATTATCTTTCCAAAAATGGGAGAATAAAAAAGAATTTTATGAAAAAACAAATACTTTCTAAAAGAGTAAGCAAGCATTATAAAAAATCCCATACCTAATAAAATAAATACATAAAAATGTTTAAAAAAATCTCCTAAAACAAAAAGAATTTGAGTGATTTTTGGCAAATCTAGTTCAAGTTGCAAAAATAAAGTTTTAAATTCAGGCAAAACCAAAATCATCAGTACAAAAAAAGCTAAAATAATACATGTAAAAACAAAAAGTGGATAAGTTATAGACTTTTTAAACTGCTTAAAACTATGAAGGTTTTTCTCTTTTAGATTAATGATAATCTCAAAAGCCCTATATAAATCCTCCTTACCGTCACAAATTTTTAAAACAGCACATTCTCTAGAATTTAAAACACCTCTAAAAGCTTCATTATAAGAGCTTCCATTTTTGAGTTTATTATAAATCACACTAAATGTTTTAGCTATATGCGCATCATGATTTGATCTTGCAAATTCTAAAATAGCTTCTTGTAAGCTTAATCCTGCTTTTAAAATCATACTTAAATCTTTAAGGATAAAAATAAGCTCTTCTTCTTTAATTTTATGTTTTGTTGTCCCAAAGTATTCTTCAACACTAATTATATTTTCAAATGATTTTTGTGCAAGATTTCTGGCTTCATATAGATTTTTGGCTTTAATTATACTTTGCTTTTGCTCTTTGTTTAAAGCATAAAAAATAATAAATTTTTTCAAAAACCAATCTTTCTTAGCTCATCTACACTTGTTAAACCAAGCTTAACTTTTTCCAAAGCATCCATACCTAAAGTTAAAAAGCCTTTTTTTAAAGCATATGTTAAAATATTTTCATAATTTGCATTATTTTCTATCATACTTTTTAAATTATGGTCTAAAAATAAAAACTCAGCCACCATTAAACGCCCTTTATATCCACTATACATACACTTAGCACAACCCTTTGCTTTATAAAATTTTCCTTCAAAAACTTGATTTTGAAAATGAAATTTTTCATCGTTAGCTACTTTACATTCACATAATTTTCTTACCAAACGTTGGGCTATGATCAAATTAAGCGCATAGGCTATTAAATACTCTTTTGCACCCATGTGTTTCATTCTAAAAATAGCTTCT
Organism: Campylobacter sp. RKI_CA19_01128; assembly: GCF_025771175.1. NCBI lineage: Bacteria > Pseudomonadati > Campylobacterota > Epsilonproteobacteria > Campylobacterales > Campylobacteraceae > Campylobacter > Campylobacter sp. RKI_CA19_01128. The sequence goes on along the minus strand of NZ_JAKMPU010000001.1, from coordinate 247,472 downwards.
ATAGCACCATTAGTATGCAAGGTGCTTAAAACTAAATGTCCACTTAAAGAAGCTTTTAAAACTATATCCAAACTCTCCTCATCTCTGATTTCACCCACCATAATCACATCAGGATCTTGCCTTAAAACCGCTCTTAAAGCTTTGTGAAAATCAAAACCAGTTTTAGAATTTAACAAAATTTGCTGAGCATGTTTAAGTTTATATTCTATAGGATCTTCTAGAGTAATGATTTTTTTATTTTGATCAAGCTCGTTTAAAATAGCATGCATAAAAGTGCTTTTACCACTCCCCGTTGGCCCGCAAAATAAAATCAAACCATAAGGTGCGTTCATGTATTTTTTCAAATAGATTAAATTTTCTTCTTTAATAAAAAGTCTATCAAGTTTTAAAACATGCTCATCTTGTTTTAAAATCCTAACCACCACACTTTGCCCAAATAACAAAGGCATAATTGAAATTCTAAAGTCATACTTTTGCTCTAAAATTATCTTAGAAAAACTCCCATCTTGAGCTTGTCTTTGTTCGGCTACATTAAGCAAGGCAATGATTTTTATATGCATTAATAAAGCCTGATAAGAATCCACATCAAGACTATGGATATATTTTAATTCTCCATCTATTCTAAATCTTATCAAAACTTCATTTTCCAAAGGCTCCAAGTGAATATCACTTGCTCTTAAAAAACAAGCATAAGTTAAAATTAAATTCAAAAACTGCTCTAATAAAAACTCATCTTTATTTTCATCACTTTTTAAATTAAGCTCTAATTTATCAAGATAGTTTTGAAAGCAAATTAAAAATTTAATCCTTTCTAGTAAGAATTTAAATTGTGTAAAATCACAAAGAAAAATTTTAATAACCTTTAAGCGGTATAAATTTTGTATTTTTTCTAAAATACTCTCATCTAAAGGTTTTAAAGAAGCTATATGAATATTTTCATCATCTTCATAAAAACAAAAAATATTATATTGTTCTATTAAAGAAAAAGGCAGAACATGGAGATATTTTTCTATTTTAAGAGTTTGATTTAAGTCTAAAATTTCTAATTTATACTCTAAAGCCAATTCTTGCAAAGAAAGTTCATTTAAAGCTTTTATTGTTTTTGCATCATTCAAAATAATTTCCTAAAAGTTTTTCATACTCTTCTTTAGCTCTTAAAGCATCTTCATGCTTTCCAAGTTTTAATTTAGCATTGATAAAAACTAGCCATGCTTCTTTTTCCAACAACTCAAATTCATTTGCCTCAATAGCCCAAAAAACAGCCTTTTGATAATCTTTTATTTGATAAAAATATTTAGCCAAATTTAAAGCATTTTCATAACTTGGATGATTAATAAATTTTTCATAGAATACATTTTGCTCAAAACTTTCATTTTGAATATTCATTGCATTTAAAAAAGACAAACAAATTAAAAAATTAAAACATATCATCTTCATGTTCAAAACCTAATTCTTTCAAACTTAATACTTTTTTATCAGCTCTTATTAAACTTGGCTTGATGATAAAAACTATTTCACTAATATCTTCTAAATTTTGCTTTCCTTGAAATAAAGCACCAAAAAGTGGTATTTTAGATAAAGCACTTACTTCATTATGGTTACTAATCGTATTTTTACTAATCAATCCACCCAAAATTAAAGTTTGTCCATCATCAACTTCAACTACAGTAGAAAGCTTTTTTTGTATAGTATCTGGTGCTATATTTCTTGGTTTATTTTGTCTATGATTATCAACACTATATTTAAAATCACTCAAACTAGGATTAATCCTAAGCATGATTTTATGATCATCTGAAATTTCTGGCAAAATATTTAGTAAAATTCCTACAAAAATAGAATAATTATTATAAGTTTCACTAATAGTTGTACCATTTTCAGTACCCTTAGAGCTTTCTTTTACTTGATAATTAATCGTATCACCTATGGAAATAATAGCTTGCTGATTATTAAGTGCCATAAGTTTTGGGTTAGAAAGTACAGTAGTTTTGCCATTTTCTTGTAATAAATTTAAAATAGCCTTAGTTTCAACATTAGCTTTAAGATTAATATTTTTAACACCGCCTTTATTGATTATAAAATCATTATCATCTCCATTAAGTTTAAAAGCAAGCTCTTGCCAATTAATCCCGCTTGAATGACTTTTATTTAAATGTACTGCAACTATACTTACATCAATTAAAACTTGTTTTTTAAGTCTTTTATTTAAATCTTTTAAATATTTTTCAACCCTTGTAAGCTCATACAAAGTAGCATTTAAAGTGATAATCCCTGCATTAGTATTAATAATAGGCTTAGTTGTATTTTCATCTAATAAAGCTTGTATTTCTTCTGAAATTTTTTCCCAAAAATCAAATTTATCCGTGCTAATGACCAAATTATCTGCTTCTTTAGCACTATCATAATCGCCCTGTTTAGGTCTTGAATCCACTGAAGCTTTGGTAATACTTTGCCCTTCTCTAATAGAGCTTATATAATGCACTTTAAAAGTTTTAACTTGTCTTCCATAAATTTTTAAAATATTTTTTTCATACTCATAAGCAAGATTATTTTCCATCAATAAAAGTTTAAAAATTTCTCTTAAAGACATTTTTCTTATGTGCAAATAATTTTGAGTATGATTTAACTTTTCTCTAGCTAATGAATCTTTTATTATAATACTAAAACCACATTCTCTACCAAGTTCATTTAAAATTTCAATCAAAGAAGTTTTATTTTCTACACTTATATCAAAAAAGCGTTGATGACACTGTGAAGCAAAAACATTTGTAAAAGTTAAGATGCTAATAAATAAAAATATTATTTTTTTCATACAATTTTAAAACCATGATTTTTTCTTCCTTTATCAATACAACTTGAGAATTTTTAATCTCAACAATCTTAAAACCTTCAATATCATCATTTAAAGCATACCATTTATCATTAATCTTAACTTTATTAGAAATGATAGCTTGCAAAGAAAAATCAGATTTTATATTTGTAGTCTTTTGAAAAAAAGGATCTTGAATCAAAGAAAAATCAATATTACTGCAATCTTGATTCAAAAATGGGTACTTAGTACCAAAAGCGCTAAGCACCCATAAACTCACAAGTAAAAATCGAAGCAAATTTTAATTTTCATTACTAAAATCAGCACTTGCTAGACGTTTAAGTTGTCTATAACGGCGTTGTGCTTCTGCTTTATTTTTTTCAAATAATTCTTTTGCTTGCTCAGGATTTGATTTTTTCAAAGAATTATAACGCACTTCATTCATTAAAAAGCTTTCATACAAATCCCAATCAGGCTCTTTAGAAGAAATTGTTAAAGGATTTTTACCTTCTGCTTCTAAACGTGGATCATAAATATAAGTTGGCCAATATCCACATTTTGTGGCAAGTTCTGCTTGATTTCCTGAATTTCCAAGCCCACCTTTAATACCATGAGCTATACAAGGAGAATAAGCAATAATCAAAGAAGGTCCATCATAAGCTTCTGCTGCTATTATTGCTTTTAACAATTGCGCATAATTTGCATTAGAATTTACTTGAGCTACAAAAATATAACCATAAGTCATAGCAATTTGACCTAGATCTTTTTTCTGCACTGGCTTACCTGCTGCAGCAAATTGAGCTACTGAACCTGTTCTTGAAGATTTTGAGCTTTGACCTCCAGTATTAGAATATACTTCAGTATCAAGCACTAAAATATTTACATTTTCACCACTTGCTAAAACATGATCAAGCCCACCATAACCTATATCATAAGCCCAACCATCACCACCAAAAATCCAATGTGATTTTTTACTTAAATAGCTTTTCAGTTCTAAAATATCATTTACAGTTTTAATCTGTTTATTTTCTTCTAGCAATGGCACTAACTTATCTCTTAGCTCTAAAGAAGCTTTAGAATCTTCTTTATTTGCAATCCATTCTTTATATAATGCAGAAAGCGCATTAGGAACTTCTTGCATACTTTCATTCATGATTTGCTCAATTTTATGTCTTGTTGTTTCAGTTGCTATTTTCATACCAAGACCAAATTCAGCATTATCTTCAAATAAAGAATTACCCCAAGCTGGTCCATGACCATTTTTATTACTTTTTCTATATGGAGTTGAAGGAGCTGAACCACCATAAATAGAACTACAACCTGTCGCATTAGCGATAATCATTCTTTCACCAAACAATCTAGTGATTAAAGTGATATAAGGAGTTTCTCCACACCCTGGGCATGCTCCATGGAATTCAAATAAAGGTTGAGCAAATTGAATACCTTTTGCATTTTCTCTATTTAAGATATTATCTTTATAGCTTACTTTTTTGAATAAATAATCTGCATTTTCCTGCTCACCATGATCAAGCTCTTCACCTAGTGGAACCATTACTAAAGATTTTTCTTTAGTTGGACACTCATGCACACAAAGCTCACAACCTGTACAATCAAGTGGCGAAACTTGAATTTTGAAATTTAATTTTTGCTCTTTTACGCCTTTTGCATTTAAACTATGTTCTTTTACACCTGCTGGAGCATTGTTTAATTCTTCTTCATCAATCAAGAAAGGTCTAATAACCGCATGCGGACACACTGAAGCACATTGATTACACTGAATACAATTAGTTTCTATCCATCTTGGCACCATAACACCAACGCCTCTTTTTTCATACTCAGTAGTACCATGCTCAAAACTACCATCTTCATAACCCAAAAATGCTGAAACTGGTAAATCATCTCCCTTGGCTGCATTCATAGGTTTTGCGATTTTTTCAACAAATTCAGTGCCTTTATAGGCTATAGTTTCTTCTTTAACTTCATCAGCTAAATTTGCCCAAGAAGGATCAATATCAACTTTTACAAGTCCATCTGCACCCACATCAATAGCTTTGTAATTCATCTCAACTATAGCATCACCTTTTTTGCTATATGATTTATAAGCTAATTCTTTCATATATTTTTGCGCATCTTCAAAAGGAATGATATTAGCAAGCTTGAAAAACGCTGATTGCATAATTGTATTTGTTCTACTACCTAGTCCTATTTCTCTAGCAAGTTTTGTAGCATTAATAATATAAAAATTAATTTCTTTTTGCGCTAAAACCCTTTTTACTGCATTTGGAATCTTCTTAATAGTCTCTTGCGCACTCCAAATACTATTTAAAAGGAAAGTTCCACCTTTTCTAATGCCTGCTAAAACATCATAAATTTCTAAATAAGCAGCCACTGAACACGCTACAAAATGCGGTGTAGAAACTAGATAAGTTGAAGTGATAGGTTTTTTAGAAAATCTTAAATGGCTTCTTGTATAACCACCCGATTTTTTAGAATCATAAGCAAAATAAGCTTGTGCATAAAAGTCTGTTTTATCCCCTATAATTTTAATAGAGTTTTTATTCGCCCCTACAGTACCATCAGCACCAAGTCCATAGAATAGGCACTCTATAGTACTCTCATCACCCAAAGAAATTTTTTCTCCCACAGGCAATGAAGTAAAGGTCACATCATCATTAATTCCTATGGTAAAACCATCTTTTGGGTTTGCTTGATTTAAGTTTTCAAAAACCGCTAGAAGTTGAGCAGGATCAACATCTTTTGAAGAAAGTCCATATCTACCACCAACGATTAAAGGTGCTTTTTCTTTTCCATAATATGCGCTTTTCAAATCTAAATAAAGTGGCTCACCTAAACTACCTGGCTCTTTAGTTCTATCTAATACAGCAATTTTTTCAACACTTTGAGGCATTACATCAAATAAATATTTTAAACTAAATGGTCTATATAAATGAACTTTTAAAACCCCTACTTTTTCGCCTTTACTGTTTAGATGATCTACAACTTCTTTTAAAGCTTCAGTCACTGAACCCATTGCTACTACAATGCGTGTTGCATTTTTATCCCCATAATATACAAAAGGCTTGTATTCTCTTCCTGTAATTTTTGAAATTTCTTGCATATATTCATTAACAATGTCAGGAATAGCTTCATAATATTTATTTGCCAACTCTCTTGTTTGAAAATAAATATCATCATTTTGAGCTGTACCTCTTGTTTTTGGATTTTCTGGATTTAGACAGGAATTTCTAAACTCCATCAAAGCTTCACGGTCAAGCAAACGATCAAAATGCGCATAATCCATTACTTCAATTTTTTGGATTTCATGGCTTGTTCTAAAACCATCAAAAAAATGCATAAAAGGTACTCTACCTTTAATAGCTGCTAAGTGTGCAACACCTGCTAAATCCATACTTTCTTGCACAGAATGTGAGCAAAGCATAGCAAAGCCTGTTTGTCTTGCAGCATAAACATCTTGATGATCTCCAAAAATAGATAATGCTTGAGAAGCTAAAGCCCTAGCTGCCACATGGATAACCCCAGGTAAAAGCTGACCTGCGATTTTATACATATTTGGTATTTTTAGTAAAAGCCCTTGAGAGGCAGTATAAGTAGTAGTTAAAGCGCCAGCTTGCAAAGAACCATGAACCGTCCCTGCCGCTCCTGCTTCACTTTGCATCTCTACAACTTTAACCGGCACTCCAAAAAGGTTTTTTTTACCTTGAGAAGCCCATATATCAGTATAATCTGCCATTGGTGAACTTGGGGTAATAGGATAAATTCCGGCAACTTCTGTAAATGCATAAGCTGCATAAGCTGCTGCTTCATTACCATCCATTGTTTTCATTATTTTACTCATCTAATTATCCTTATAATTAAAATAATTACTTAAAATCAATAGCTACTTTATCTTGAATTGTCTTAAACAATGATAAAAAATTTTTATTATTTATGAGTATGGGGTTTGAGTGTGAAATTATCGGATATTTTTTATGTGCTCTATTGCCTCATAAGTATTTTTAAAAAGTGGAATTTTAAATTTAGCTAAACTTTCTTTGCTTTCATAACCACTACTTACTGCTATGGGTTTAATACCCGCATTACAAGCTGCTTGGATATCTAAATGAGTATCTCCAATCATAAATGCATCTTCTTTACCTTTAGATAATTTTTCTAAAGCTAATAAAATAGGTTCAGCATTTGGTTTTGGGTGAGTTACATCATCTCTACCTATAATGACTTTAAAGTATTTTCCTATCCCTAAATGATCTAGCAAAGGTTTGGAAAATTTAGAACTTTTAGTCGTTACAACAGCTAAATCAGCAAACAAACTAGCCTCATATACACTTTCTTTTGCCAAAGAAAGCAAAGAAGTTTGCTCTATATAGATTTTTTGATATACGCTTCTATAAGCATTAATATACTCACTTGTTTTTTCTTTTGGCACTCCAAGTTTTTCAAAAGCTACATCTAAAGGAAAACCTATTAAAGCTTTAATGGCCTCATGATCTCTTAAAGGCTCACTAAAAGCTTTAAAAGCAGCATCAAAACCATCTAAAATGGCACTTGTAGAGTCTATCAAAGTACCATCTAAGTCAAACAAAATTGTCTTTTTTAACAAAGTTTATTCTTTAATGAAAAATTTTGCTTCCACGCGTCTATTTTGCGCACGGCCTTCTTTAGTATCATTGCTTACTTTTGGCTTTTCAAAACCATAGCCCTTAGTTGCAATTTTTTCTTTAGCAACACCTGATTTTTCAAGTTCTTTCGCAACTGCCTTAGCACGCTCTAATGATAATTTTTGATTATAAGCTTTAGTTCCTGTACTATCTGTGTGACCTTCTAAAATAGTATAATATTGTGGGTTTTCTTCTAAAACCTTACCTACTTCTTGGATTTTTTGTGCAAATTCAGGGTTTATAGTGATTTGATCAAAACCAAAATGTCCTTCAAGCGCTATTGTTTTTTCACAACCTATATGATCAAGTAAAGCACCTTTTCTTGGTTCTGGACATGATTTATCAATTTGTTTTGTTTGCGGTTTTTCTTCGATTTGTTTAGTTGCAGTTTGAGGAGTTTTTGGAGCTTTATTACCAAAATAAAAACTCAAGCCAACACTAGAAATCAAATTATGTTCACCATTATTGAATTTAATTTGATCTCTTGCTTCAAGTCTTAAAGCTAAGTCTTCGCCAAGTGCAAATTTAAAACCTGCACCATATTGAGCAAACATACCACTTTTATTTTCATAAGCTCCATGACTCAAATACTCATAACCTGTTCCCAACAAACCATATAAATATACATGATTAGCCAGATCAATTCCCTTAATAGCATTTACATAAAATCTTGAAACACTAGTATCTGTATGTGTATTATCGTTTGGATTATTATATTTTGCATTGTCATAATACTCTAAGCCAAGTTCAGCCTGATCTAGCCATAAATCATCATAATGATAACCAAATCTCAATCCCACTCCACCATAATTTTTAAGATCTAAATTTCCTTCTGGAGTTGTGTAGTTAAAGGTTGGAGTGATTTCTATTTTGCTAGTATCAAAAGCAAACAAAGCACTAACTAAACTAACCAGTCCTATGATTTTTTTCATCGTCTATCCTTAAAAATGAAAATAAATGGGGTATTATATAAAATGAAGATTAAAATAAAATAAGCCCCTTTTGGGTAAGGGGCTTAAATTTACTACAAAAAGGAGGTTTCCCTGATCGGACTTTGAAATTATAAAAGTTTATTATAAATAAAAAATCCTATAATTTTAAACAAAACTAAAATATATGAAAAAATATGTTTTTTTTAAAAAATGAAAGAAAAAATGGATCCAAAAATGGATCCAAAAAAGATTAACGTTTAGAGAATTGTGGGCTTCTTCTTGCTTTTCTGCGACCGTATTTTTTACGCTCAACAGTTCTACTATCTCTAGTAAGAAGTCCTTTTGGTTTTAATAATGCTCTAAAATCTGCATCCATAGCAGCTAAAGCTCTTGAAATACCATGTCTTAAAGCTTCAGCTTGAGCGCTGTATCCACCGCCTAAAGTTGTTGCTTTAATATCCATAGAAGTTTCTTGCTTAGTTACTAATAAAGGCTGAACTACTTTTAATTTTATAGCTTCATGTCCGCCAAGCCAAGTGTTTAAATCCATACCGTTAACGATGATTTTACCACTACCAGCTTTTACCCAAACTTTAGCTACAGCGGTTTTTCTTTTACCTGTTGCGTATGTTGTTGCCATGATTATTTTCCTTTATTAGCAATTTGAGCAGTATGAGGATGTTCGCTACCTGCATAAATTTTTAATTTTTTTAGCATAGCTCTACCTAGGTTTGTTTTAGGTAGCATACCACGAACTGCTAATTTATATAATTTAACTGGATTTTTTTCTAATAAATCACCAAATTTCTCACTTTTTACACTTCCAAAATACCCTGAATGTCTGTGGTATAATTTATCTTCTGCTTTATTTGCACCTGTGAAAACTGCTTTAGAAGCATTGATAATGATTACATAATCTCCACAATCAACATTTGGAGTATAGCAAGGTTTATTTTTACCTCTTAAAATAGTCGCTACTTCTGTTAAAAGACGACCAAAACGCTTTCCTTCAGCGTCTAAAACGATCCATTCGCGTTTTACTTCGTTTGGCTTTGTTATCTTTGTCATCATCTTACCTTTGCCAAAAATTTTTTAAAAATGAGATTATAATTATTTTAGCTTAATTAATACTTAATTTAAGAATATTTAAAGCTTAAATATTCTTACCACTATATGAAAAATATTGAGTATGAAAAAATACACAACTTAAAAAATAAAACGATATAGATATCTTATATAATGTTAAACCTCTATTACATCCACTTTATCTTTTAGAATATACACCAAAAAAGCCTTAGTGGAAGTCTTGGTTAAGATTTTTTCTATGGCTTCTTTGTAAAGTAAAACTTGCTTTTTATGCTCGTTTAAATTTAAACCTGTTTTATAATCTATAATGATAGCTTCATTATCATCAAATGTAAGCATATCAAGCTGTTTTTGCTCGCCTTTATAAGTGATGATTTGCTCTTTAAGTAACTTTTTACCCACTAAAAGTGCGTTAAAACTCTCATCTTTTAAAAGCATAGTAAGTCTTTTAAAAAGCTCACTAAAAGCTTCATCATCTAAGTAAAAACGATATTTTTTATACACCATTTGCTTACAAAATTCAAAATTATTTTTAGTGTTAAAATCAAAATATTGTAAAAATTCATGCAAAGCCAAGCCAAAATGTATTTGCTCGCTTGTAAAATAGTTTTTAACTTTAACTTCTTGTAAATTTACCTTTTGAAATTCTTCAAAGCTTTCTATTTGCTCTAAATTTTCCAAAGGCTCATTTGTTTTTGAAAGTTGTTCTTCTAAAATACCTATTTGCTTTTCTTCATAATCTTTAAAATATCCTTTAAAACCCTTATAATTTTCATCATTTTTTATAACAAAAAGAGAATTTTTAGCTCTAGTAAGTGCTACATATAGACAATTTATCTCATCTTCTGTTTGGAGTTTTTTTCTTTTGTCTAAAAAGGCATTATAGCTATCATCTTCAAGGTATTCTCTAGCACTATGTCTGTATTTTATTTCCCAGCCCTGCTCTAAATCATACTCAAACATTAAAGTATCAGTATCTGGAGCTTTTTTACTAAGTCTATCAAGCACGATTAAATTTTCAAATTCAAGCCCCTTAGACTTATGCACGGTCATAATGCTAACTCCATCATTTTGCGCTTGTAAAGAACTTAATTTACAAGGACTAAATAAAAAATCAAAAAAATTATCAAAAGTACTTGCATGTTCTAAATAAGCGATAAGATTAACATCACTTAGATCAAGCTTTAAATAATCAATCAAGTATTTTAAAATTTCACCTACACTGCGGTTTAGATCAAGCTCAAGATAGCTAAGTTCTTTTTTTAAAATATCATTTACAAAATACAAACTAAACTCATCTTTAAGCACACAAGCCTTTGCATACTCAAAAAGCACTCTTACGCTAACACAATCTAACAAAGGAACATTGCTTTGCGTATAAGCTTTAACGCCATTTTCTTCAAGAAATTCTTGAATCAAAGTGGCGTCTTTATTGACCCATACTAAAATGCAAATATCATCAAGCTTAATGCCTTTTTCTAAAAGTCTATGGATGATTTTTAAAGCTTCTTTAGCACTTGCTTCATAAACAGAACCATCTTTACTAGGGATGTGATTTTGCAAAATTTCTACATACCCGCCTTCTTTAACGCTTTTTTGCAAAGTAAAGCTAGGATTTAAAAAGCTATCAAAAAATTTATCTTTAAAAGTGTCATTGACATAATCAACAATGATTTTTTTACTACGATAATTAGTATCTAAATGCTCTAGTTTAATTTGTGGAAAGTCTTTTAAAAGCTTATCAAAAAGTTCTTTTTTACCCCCTCTAAAACCATATATACTCTGCTTTTTATCGCCTACATAAAAAAAACTTCTGTTTTTTTTCACACCCTCACCTGAAACAAGCTCAGCGATAATAGGCTTTAAAATTTGATATTGCAAGACATTAGTATCTTGAAATTCATCGATTAATAAATGAGAAATATATCCATCAAGTCTAAAATAAATCAATTCTTTATTAGCCTCATCACTAATTAATTCATAAGTTTTTAAGGCTATATCTGAAAAAGTTAATGCATTTTGCTTGGTATTGTTTTCATTTCTTGCTTCTTTAAAATGCTTCAAAAGCTTTGCAAGCATACTTATGCGGTAATTTTCTATTTGATTAAAATATTCTTTTGCATTTTGTATAAGCTCTGCTCTTTTTTGTAAAAATTCATTATCAATGACTTTAGTAAAATAATTTTTATCTAAATTACTAATAATAGGCTTAGCGAAAAAATCTTCCATTCTTTCAAAATTAAAATTTGAAAGATAATTTTTATTTGTGCTTAAATTTTTTGCATAAGCTATAAACTCATCAATATTTTTTTCTAAAGCAGCCTTGCTTGGAAGGTAAGCTTTTGGATTTGGCTTAACATCACAATGTTTGGTATATAAATTTTCAAGGTTTTTTAAAAAATCACTTTTGCTTTTTGTTTGGATAATGTAATACGCTAGACTTTTTAGCTCTTCTTCGTTTAATTTAGCAATGAAATTTTTATAACTATCTTGACTTTCTATGATCTCAAAATCACTCATAAAACCTAAATTTAAAGCAAAAGAACGAATGATTTGCGAAAAAAAACTATCAAAGGTATAGATATTGAGTTTAGATCTTAAAAATTCGTTTTTACGCTTTTGTCTTAAATCTACAAGCTCTTCTTTGCTTTTGCCTAGCATTCTCATAAGCTCATTGCATTCTGCTTTATTTTCTCCATTTTCAAGCACATCAAATTCTAAAAAGGTTTTAAAAATCCTTTCTTTCATCTCGCTTGTGGTTTTATTGGTAAAAGTAAGAGCTAAAATTTCATTAATCTTAGCTCCCATTAACACCAAAGCTACAAAACGCACGCTTAATGCAAAAGTTTTTCCACTTCCTGCACTAGCTTCTAAGGCCAAAAAAGGCTCAAAATTACAACTCAAAGCTTAAACTCCTTTTTATAAAGCATGGTATAAGGACTATAGGTATTATCATTTCTTTGATTAGTAAATTCTTTTTCTAAAGGATCTTTTGCAAGCTCATTAAGCATGTCTTTAAGCTCTTGCACCTTTTCACTTTCAGTATTTTTATAAACGATTTTCATATTTTTTAAATCATAAAAACAAGCATTTATATTTTCTAAAGGGTATACACCCTCTAATAAAAACTTATAAAAAGCAAGCTGGTAAGTTTTTTCATCTATTTTCCCAGTTTTATAATCTATGACTAATTTTTCATTTTCATTTTCATCTAATCTATCTAAACGACCAAAAATAGTAATTTTAACTCCATTTTGAGCGATAAAATCTTTTTTTTGTGAAAATTCACAATCTCTTACCATAAAACCTTGTTTAAAATGCTCATTTTCAAGCACTTGAAATTCTTTAAACATTGCTTGTATTAAAGCTAAATTTAAAGCATCGATTTTGTAATCTTTCAAATTTTTTACAATATCCATAAATTTTTCATAGTCAAAATATTTTGCTTTTTTGTTTTGTTTATAGTATTTTTCTAAAGCTTTATGAATAAAACTTCCTAGCTCATTCGCCCTAAGAGTATCTTCTAATTCTTTTGGTTCTTTTAGTCCTAAGACATATTTATAATAATAATCTAAGCCATAATTTATCAAAAGGTGGAATCTCGTAAAAGTAAGCTCTTTACTAAAATAATCATGCTTAGCCATTATATGTGTAATTGGCTCAAGGTTAAAATCGCACTTGTGTGTTTGAAAGTATTTGATATAGGCATTGTCACTGTATGTTTTATCCTCTATGAGTAAAAAATCAAGCTCACTTAAAAATCTTGACTTGATTTTTTCTTCATTCTCTACATAAGAAATTCCTACTAATTTTGCCTTGGCTATTAGGGTATAATAATAATGTCTTTGTAAATTTTCTCTTTGAGCATGAGTAATAAGTCCTGCTTTTTTTCGAATTTCATTATTTAAAAATAACTCACTTGAAACTCTTTTAGGGATAAACTCATCATTAAAATCAACTATAATCACCCCATCAAAGCTGAGCCCCCTACTTTCTAAAAGCCCCATTACAGTAACTTCACCACCGCCAACACTGCTTAGTTTTTTATTGTCAATTTGCATGAAAAATAACTCTAAAATTTGCTTAAAACTTAAAGTATGTGTTTTTATAAGTTCTTTAATGAATGCAAGCTCTTGATAGATATAATCTTGCAATTCTTGATTGTTAATATCTTCTAGCAAATTATGGATGAAGTTTTCAAAAAAATCAAAAGAGATATTTTCATCAAAAAGCTTTCTAAACTCTATAAAATCAATACCAGAAGGATAAAAATGCAAATTACATAGGTGCTTGTTTAACTTTTGCCTATCAAAAAAATCTTCACTAAGCTCATACTCAAACTCATCATCTTTAGCACTTTCATATAAAGTCTTTAATCTATGATAAAAAAGCGTATGTTTGATACTTTCCCCATTGGCATAGTTTAATACATTGTTTTTATCATAAAGTCTTAAAATATCTACAAAGTTCTCATCAGGAGTAATCACTACAATATCTTTTGCACTAATACCAGCTTTTAAAAAGCTGTTAATTTTTTCAAAAACAAAAGCAGCTTGCAAAGACCGTAAATTAAAACTTTTATAAGTGATTTTATTTTCTTGTACAAAAGGACACTCTTGTAATATTTGTTCTTGGTTTACATCATATAAATACGCATGATTTTCCTTAAGAGAAAGCCCTTGTAAAAAGCCAAGAGAACTTAAAAAATCTTTATTAAATTTAGTACAATTAAATTGCACTTTAAGAGGAAGTATTTCCTTAACTTTTAACAAAAGCTCTACTTCAAAAGCATTCAAAAAACCTTGAAAATCAAAAATAATCTCATCATAATTTTTTAAAAAATCATTATTAATTTCATAATCTAATACTAAAGAAATATCATCATATAAATTTTGTTCATGTAATAGGGTAAGATAATTTTTAAAAAGCTCTTCTAAAATTTGTAAATGTTCATCATACTGAGCATAAGCGTCATAATTTTTTAAAGCACTAATATCCTTTTTCTCCAAGCTAAGTTCTTTAAAAAAACTAAATAAATAAGCATTGTTTTTTAAAAATGCAAAAAAATTACTCGGTATTTTCAAACTTTGTTCTAAATTTTTGGTTTGTTCACAAGCCTTTTTCATCAAAAGCAAACACTCATAATGAGTTGCTTGAAAATGCGGAGAAAAAACTAATTTTTGCATAAATTCAGCTATACTCATAGCCGGATCTACTAAAGTGTCTATTTGTAGTTTTTTCTCATAATATTTTCTTAAAGCTCTTAGTGAGCTAAAAACAAAAAGCTTCATTATTTAGTCTGTAAAAAGAATTTAAAAAATCCTACGCTATTTTCATCTTGAGTGATTTTTAAAAGTATTTGCCATGCGCCTTTTTCTTTAATATTAAAATCAAACACCAAATCACTTCCTTCTAATCTTGCTTGTAAATTCTCATCATTTACATTTGTATGTGGACGCGAAAGTAAGGTTTGGATTTGAAGCTTACTTAAGTCGTAATCTTTTAAATTTTCAATCGCAATCCTAAGTTCATTTTGCCCTTCATTAATATAATAAACTTGATTTTTCTTATGTATAAAGCTTTCTTTATCTTTAATGCTTAATTTAAAATTTTCATCAAAAGTCTTTTGTCTGTTTTGAATTTCATTATAATTTAACTCTACATTTTGATAAGAATCAAAATAAAAATTATCTTCATATACAGGTGCTTTGCTTGCGATAAAAATCGTTACAATACAAGCTATAACAATAAGCCCTAAAGAAATCAAAATACCATAAGGCCAAAATGTTTTCTGATTTTGCATTTATCTTCTCCTTTTGATTTTTCTTTGCACTAACATCAAAATCGCAACACATAAAAAGCCATAAATTAAAATTCTCATGATATTTAAAGTATCACGATTTGAATTTCCATAAAAAGGTTTTATATTAAAATGATTTGCCACTTGATCAGCAATATCTGCATAACCATTTAAAATAGCAGCATTATAAATGTCTTTTTGTTTAGGATTTGCAAGTATAGGCAAAATCGTTCCTTTTTCAGGGTAAGGACTCAAAACACCTTCTTTATCAAAAAAAGCTAAAGCATCATCACTTGCAAGTATATCTACCTTATGTGAAGCTTTAGAAAATACAAGTAAAATATATGGTTTACTTAAATTAGCTTCATAGCTCTTTAAACTTTCAAAATCTTTTTTATCACTTAATGCCAAAGCGATATTTACTCCGGTTAACTCACGAATTTGCTTAGAGCTTGAAGTAATATTTTGTTCTATTGCAGTATTTAAGATATTGTCATTTAATAGTATTTCAGCATGTAAGAAATTAGCAAAGCAAATAAAAACGGCGGTTAAAAAACCGCCTTTAAATATATTTTTCATCCTATAAAAAGGTGATTTACAGTTAAAACTGACCAAGCAGTAACTCCTGCTGCTACAACTAAGCCAGCTATGATTAAGTATTCAAGAACTTTTGCCATAATCATTCCTTTATGATGATATGTTCTTCTCTTTTAGAGTCAAACATTTTAATTTGCTCTGCATTTTCTATTTTATAAGGTTTTTGCATAACATCTTGCTGTGTTTTAAGACCCCAAACAGTAAGTCCAGCTAGAATCGATAGCAATAAAACAGTTGCTATTAACATTCCACTAACACCCGAAAGTGAAAATACACATCTATTTGAATTTTCCATTATTCACCCCTTGAAAGAGAAATTGCATATTCGCTAACTGCTTCTTTTTGAAGCTCATTTAATAAACCATTATTAAAATGAGGCATCACACCTATGCTACCTGCTTTACCACGATTTAAAACATCTACTACAAACTCAGCACTACCATATTTTGTAAGATCTGGAGCAACCAATTGTCCATCAATCGTTCCTTTTCCATCTTCACCATGACACACTGTACAAGTTGCAAAAAGTTCTTTTCCTTTTGCTACAAGTTGAGGATTTTCAGTTTTTTTAATTGCTGAAATTTCAGAAGCAACATAGGCAGCAATTGCAGGGATATCAGTCTCATCTATGCCATTATCAGCTGCACTTAACATTTCACCCATAGGATAATTCATACCCTTAGAACCTTTAGTAATTACCTCTATAAGCCCTTCTTCTGAACCCCAAATGTTAAGATTTTGTGCTTTTCCATTAATACCATCACCTGTAATACCATGACAAGAAGAACATTGAACCAAGAAAATATTCTTACCCATTTCTTGTTTATCTTGTGCACTTAAATTTGCAAATTTTTGTGCAAATTTTTCATTATGTGCTTGCACTTCTTTATTATACTCACCAATTTGAGAATAACTATTTAAAGGATATCCCCAAAGAAAATACCATATACACCATACTATAGCTAAGAAAAACACTACAGCCCAACCAAGTGGTATAGGATTTTTAAACTCACCTATACCATCCCAACTATGCTCGCTTAGTTCACCTTGGCTCTTTTCTTCTTTCATACTTTTAAACAATTTTCCTACCACAACAAGCGTAATTAGTATGATAAGAATTGCTCCGATAAAAGATAATAAATTAACATTATCTTGTAAATTCAACCATTGCATTAAGCACTCCTTTTATTTTGCTCTAAAACACGATCGCTGATTTCATCATGCAATGCCAAATCAGCGTATTTTTCATAGTTTCTTCTACCTGTTTTTTCAGATCTATACAAATGAAACCAATAAGAATATAAAACTACCACTAAAAATACTACAAGAGCAAAAAAACCATAAGCTTGTAGCTCTCTTATTAGTTCTAAATCCATAGTTTTTCCTATTTTAAGCTGTTAAGATACGCAATCAAAGCTACAATCTCTCTAATTTCACCTCTAGCAAACGCATCTTTAACATCTTGATTTTTCATTTGATCTACTATAGCTTGAGCTTCTGCTTTAACTTCTGCTTGAGCCTCTTCCCAAGTACCTAGTTTTGTACCATTTTCAGTATCATAAGGCACATTGAAAACTTTTTTTACAGTTAGTGCTTCTGCATAAGCTGTTTCTATATTTGCATTATTGCTAAACATATGTTTATAAGCTGGCATAATAGAACCAGGGACAACTGAAACTGGATCCCACATGTGATTTTCATGCCAATCTGTTGTTCTAAAATTACCTATACGCAATAAATCAGGCCCTGTTCTTTTTGAACCCCATAAAAATGGTCTATCATAAGCATATTCACCACTAACTGAGTACATACCATAACGATCTGTTTCTGATTTAAAAGGACGAATAAGTTGCGAATGACATGCATTACAACTTTCTTTAATATAAGCATGACGTCCTGCAAGTTGTAAAACTGTATAAGGTTTTTTACCTTCAATTGGTCTTGCATTCTGAGCAAAATCAGGTAAAACTTCTACAATACCTGCATATGCAATCACTATAAATACTGCCACAGCAAAAAAGAATGGATTTTTTTCTAACCAACTAAACATATTTTTCCTCCTTATGCTGCCATAGGTGAAGCACTTTTTGGCTCTTTATCAAGCACTCTACCCACTGAAATTGATTTATAAATATTATAAACAAACATGAAAAATCCTACTAAGTATAACAAGCCACCCACAGCTCTAATCCAATAATAAGGAACAATAGCTTCAACAGTATCAATGAAAGTATAAAGTAAGTTACCATACTCATCAGTAGCTCTCCACATCATACCTTGAGTAATACCTGCTATCCACATAGAACTAAAGTACAATACTATACCTGTAGTTTGAATCCAAAATTGAGCTTCCATTAATGATTTGCTATATAGTTCTCTTTTAAACATTCTAGGCACCATGTGATAAAGTGCAGCCATAGTCATAAAGCCAACCCAACCTAAAGTACCATCATGAACATGTCCTGGAATCCAATCTGTAAAGTGTGCTAATGCATTAACTGATTTAATAGAAAGAATAGGGCCTTCTAAAGTTGAGAACATATAGAAAGTTGAAGCTAAAATCATAAATTTAATCAACGGACTTTCTCTTAATTGACTCCACTCACCTTTCATAGTAAGCAAGATATTAATTGCTGAACCCCAAGAAGGTAAAATAAGTACAATTGAAAAAACTGAACCCATAGTTTGCATCCAATCAGGCACAGTAGAATAAATCAAGTGGTGTCCACCTGCCCATAGATAAACAAACATTAAGCCCCAAAACGCAAATAAAGATAACTTATATGAGAAAATTGGCTGACCACTTTCTTTTGGTAAGAAATAATAAATTTGAGCAATAATACCAACAGTAAATACAAATGCAACAGCATTGTGTCCATACCACCATTGAACTAACGCATCATTAGTTCCTGCATACATAGAAACACTATGCCACCAATCGCCCATTCCACTTACAAAATAAGTTGGAACTGCCATATTATTAAACAAATAAAGCATTGCTATACCTAAGAAGGTAGCTATATAATACCAAAGTGAAACGTATAAAGTTTTTTCACGGCGAATTCCAATAAGCCCAAAAATACTTACACCCCATAAAACCCAAACTAAAACTACCAATATATCAAGTGGCCATTCAAGCTCTGCGTATTCTTTTGAAGTACTAATACCTGCAAACAAAGTAATAACAGCTATAATCATAGTGATCATATAAAGCCAAAAATGTAGTTTGCCAACAAACATTAAAAAGCTTGATTCTGCCATACTAACTTTTAGTACACGCTGACCAATATAATACCAAGTAGCCCAAATTCCTGAGAGCATAAAACCAAAAATTACACCTGAAGTGTGCAATGGTCTAAGTCTTGAAAAAGTGCCATATTCACCAGCTAAATAGTTTAAATCCGGATAAGCCATTTGAAAGGCGATAAGCGTTCCAATAGCCATACCAATAACACCAAACAATAAGGTAGCAAACATAAAATATTTAGCAACCGTATAGTCATAGTTTAATGCATTTCCTGGGTGCATTTCCTCTCCTTAAGTTTTTTTCTGCAATATGCAATCACTATATTATATGATAATTATCATCTTTTTTAGCTTAAAATCACAATGATTAATCATCTATTAAGAATTATAAGTAAATAATAAATTTTATCGAGTTAAAGAAAAACCTATATAAGAAAAATACAAGCCATAAAAAAATATTAAAATATAAGAAATCAAACTAGCTGTTTTTTGAAATTTTTCACTCAGTGTTTTAGAAAAATAAGCAAAAAATACCAAAGCAGGCAGTGTTGAAAGTCCAAAAACAAGCATAATTAACGCTGATAAGTATACATTTTGTACACTCATTCCAAAAGCTATATAAAAATACACCAAGCCACAAGGTACAAAACCATTTAAAAAGCCTAAAAAAATAGTACTTTTTAAAGACTTATTTTGAATTAATCTTGAAATGTTTTTTTTAATGACACAGTCAAAAATTAAAGAGCTTTCAAAAAAAGCTAACAATTTTCCTTTAAAAATTAAAGCAAAAGCTAAAACCACCATAAAAATCCCGATAGTAAAAAGCATTATACCTTTTGCAAATTCGCTAAAAGAAAATAAATTTCCAAAAAATCCAAAAAATACGCCCAAACAAACATAGGCAAAAATTCTAGATAAATGATAAGAGAAAATCAAAAGAGAAAAAGGGAGTTTGATCTGCTTTGAAAGCTGAGTATAAGCTAAAACAAAACCTCCGCACATTCCATAACAATGTCCAAAGCTAGAAAGAAAAGCTATACTCGCTAAAGCAATAAAATCTAAATTCACAAAAGCTCTAAAAATTCTTTAAAGATGTATTTGCTCTCATGTGGTCCTGAGGAGCTTTCTGGGTGATGTTGTACTGAAATGATAGGATAATTTTTGTATTTTACACCCTCTACATTATCACCAAATAAATTTCTATGAGTAATTGTTGCAACCTCTGCTATTTCTTCAGGAACATTATAGTTGTGATTTTGCGCTGTGATTTCTACTGTATTATTTGTAAGATTAATTACTGGATGATTTGCTCCATGTTGACCAAATTTCATCTTATAAGTTTCATAACCAAATGCATTACTTAAAAGCTGGTGCCCTAAACAAATACCTAGCATAGGAATTTTTGCTTCTGCTAATTTTTTAATCTCTGTAATTTCATCTTTTAAAATTTTTGGCTCACCTGGTCCATTGGATAAAAATACCCCATGAATTGCACCTTTTTGGTATAAATCAATCAAATCTTTTGCCTTGGTATTATAAGGAAAAACCTCTACTTCAAGTCCTACACTCACAAGTTCATTTAAAATATTTTCTTTTACACCATAATCAATCACAGCTACTTTTTTACCATTTGCTTTTACATTCTCATAAGTTTTGTTGCTATGATTCCAAGCACCTTTATTATGCTTATAAGAGCTTTTAGTGCTAACTTGTGCTACATAATTTACCTCATCGATTTTAGCACTAGAAAGAAGCATTTTCTTAAGCTCTTCTTTGTCTTTAATTTCAGTAGATATTATAGCTCTTAAATTTCCTTGATCTCTAATCATTTTAACCAAAAATCTTGTATCAATTTCACAAAGTCCTATTTTGCCATGGTTTTTCAAATAAGCACTCAAAGAATCATTGGCTCTAAAATTAGAATAATCTTCATTTAATTCCCTTATGATCATACCGCTAGCAAAAACTTCTTTGCTTTCATTATCTTCATCATTAACGCCAACTATACCAATTTCTGGCATTGAGAAAACCACAAATTGGCCCGCATATGAAGGATCAGAAATAATCTCTTGATAGCCCGTTAAAGAAGTATTAAAAACAAGCTCACCAAAAAAAGTTCCACTTTCTCCAAAAGCCTTTGCACTTAAAAAAACATCATTTTCTATATAAATATATGCTTTCATAAAAGTCCCTTTTTTCTAAGCTCTTCTTGGTAAAGCTTTTCAAACACCAATTCATATTCTTCAGAACCTGGGATAAGCTTTCTTTTATAATTTGAAATTTTTTCATAAACCAAATCTTCTAAATTTTCATACTCTTTTAAATAAGACATAATACTTGAGAAAATGAGATTTTTCACACGATTTTCTGATACATTATAATTTATCAAATCCTCTTCTACTAAATTTTCTAAAATTTTATGAGAAAGGTTATTGTATCTATCTTCACTATCAAGCATAAATTTAAACTCATTTGCTAATTTTTTCTTAATCATCCAAAACATACTTTTTCTATCTATTTGCATAAACTCGATTTCATCTTCCTGGCTTTCTAAAAGCTCTTTTGCTTTTTCATCAAGCTTACGCTCGTTTAAAACATCTATTTCTATAATCTCTTTTGCTATTTTTAAAAGTTTTTGACTATCATCTTTAATTTTAACAAAAGAAGAATGCATTAAATCAAGTATTATTTTATTTGCTATATAAGGTATGTGAGCTGGTTTGATACGCATTTATTCACCTTTTTATTTTTATTGAAATAATACTAAAAAAAAGGTAAAAACTGCTTAAAACTTACTGCGAACTTGCATTTTGATCTAAATTTTTTAAAAGTAATGTTAAATCTGAAGCTTTCTTAGGTTCCATTTTTACCATAATGGATGAAATTTTTCTAGGATCAAGCGAAAGTAGAATTTTTGAAGCTTCATCAGGTTCCATTTCACTTAATATACCTGCAACAGCCACATCTTTCATTTTTGCATAGATTTCTGTAATACGCCCCATAGTTTTATCATTAATCGCTTGGAGATTTTCTCTAGTTGCTTTCAATATACGTTCATTTTGTTCTTTTAAGCTTTTGATTTGTTCTAAACTTGCATTAATATCAGCTTCTTTTTGTACCAAAGCTTGCATTTTTTCTTTTTGTAAAGCTTCAAAAGATGCCCTATATGCTTCTAAACTTTGTCTTGCCTCATCATATTCTCTAATTTGTTCTTGCATTTGTTCTTTTCTTGCTTCAAAATATTGCTCACAATTTTGTTGCGCATTTACAAAATTTAAAAAAATTAATAAAAATATTATTTTTTTCATTATTTATCCTTATTAAAATGCCTTGTTATAGCAAGTTCGTCTATAAATTTTTCTTCTTCTTTTTGTAAGGCTTTTTGAATCTTTTTTAATTCTTCATTTTCTAAAACTTTGATTTTTTCAAATTCCAAATGAGCTTTTTTATATAAATGCTGATGATGCGCTAATTCTTTTTTGGTTAAATCCAATTTTTGTTTAACCCTTTGCTTGCCTTCTCTTGCAATTTCTTGCAATTTTAAAGACGATCTTAACAAAGCTATTGAACCCTTATCGGCTAAAGTTAAGCTTTCGCAAGTTTTTGAAGCTTCTTTAAGCTCTTCTTCACACTGCAAAAGCTTTTGTCTTGTTTTGGTTAAATTTGCTTCTGCTTTATCAAGCTGTTGTTTTCTAAGCTTAATCACAGAAGAATATTTGCTTTTCATAAAATGATAGTATCTTCTCTTTCAGGGCTTGTAGAGATATAACCTACTTTAACACCACTTAATTCTTCTAAACGTTTAATGTATTTTTTAGCATTTTCAGGTAACAAATCATAATCCCTAATCCCTGCAACTTTATCCCAACCTTCCATTACTTCATAAATAGGTTTAGCATTTTCTAAATCACAAGGCACATAGTCTATTTCTTGCCCCTTATACTCATAAGCTTTACAAATTTTAACACTTTCAAAACCATCCAACACATCAAGCTTCATCAATGATAAAGTATCTAAGCCATTTAATCTTGCAGTATATCTTACCGCAACCGCATCAAACCAACCACATCTTCTTTTTCTACCTGTACTTACACCGATTTCTTTACCAATAAGTCCTATTTTTTCACCATCTTCACCTAAATCTTCACTTGGAAAAGCTCCATTTCCCACTCTTGTTGTATAAGCTTTTACTATACCTATAACTTTTCCAATTTCTTTTGGATTTAATCCCAAACCACTTAAAGCCCCAGCTGAAATAGTCGTTGAACTAGTAACATAAGGATAAGTTCCATGATCAATATCAAGCATTGATCCTTGTGCACCTTCTAACAATACTTTTTTATCCTCATCCAAAGCTTTCCAAAGCATTCTCGTGGTATCTGTAATATATGGCGCTAGCACTTCTTTAAAGCGTTTTAAATCTTTTAAAATTTCATCATAACTAGGCATTGCAATACCTAAAACATCAAAATAAGTTTTTTTAAGTTCAAAATCTTTCATTAAATTTTCACAAAGTTTTTCAGGCTCTAGCAATTCCCCTACTCTATGTCCATTACGACTTATTTTATCTTCATAGCTTGGCCCTATGCCTTTGCCTGTTGTTCCTATAGCTTTATCGCCTTTAAGTCTTTCTCTTGCTTGATCAATCAAAGCATGGTGGTTTAAATTTAAATGAGCTCTATCACTTATAAATAATCTTCCTTCTAAATTTTCAAATTGAGCCATTTCGCTAATTAATACATCGGGATTAACTACAACTCCATTTCCTATAACATTAACACATTGCTTATTCAAAACACCTGATGGCATTAAATGTAAAGCATATCTTATACCATCAACCCATATAGTGTGACCTGCATTATGTCCGCCTGCACTCCTGCAAACATAATCATAATTTTCACATAGTTTATCAACTATCTTACCTTTACCCTCATCACCCCATTGGATACCAACGACAATATCTGCTTTACTCATGAAAACTCCATTTTGACTTAAATTTGGCGAGAAGGTGAGAGAATCGAACTCCCCAAAAAGTAGTCAACTACCCTTTCATCTGATTTGAAGTCAGTGGCCATCACCAGATAAGCTAACCTTCCAAAAAGATATTATATCTTAATATTTTTAATTAAAACAAAAACCAAATACGTAAAATTGAAACTATTTTTAATAATATTTTATTTTGTATAAATTTATTAGCTATAATACTAACTTTATTAGTGTCAAGTTTTGACAATCACAATTTTTGGATACGACAATGCATTCTTTCAAACAATCTTTTTTTATAAATTTTTGGGATAATTCCAAAGGCATGATTATACTTGGAATTTTAAGTGCTATTTATTTTGGAATTTTTGGTAGCGTTTGGGCAGTCACTGGCGAAATGACGCGCTGGGGCGGAGAGTTTTTAGAATTTTTTGGTATGGACTTAAGCTCTTATTCTTATTATCAAAAGCAAAATTTAAGTGGCAGTCCCTTAACAAGAATTGATGGTATTATGCTTATAGGTATGTTTATAGGGTGTTTAAGTGCTGCATTTTTAGCAAATAAATTCAAATGGCGCTTACCTGCTAGCAAAATTCGAATTTTTCAAGCTATTATAGGTGGAATTTTATCCGGTTTTGGTGCAAGACTTGCCTTTGGTTGCAATTTGGCAAATTTTTTTACAGGTTTACCTTATTTTTCTTTGCATACTTGGGTTTTTACCTTATTTATGATTTTAGGGATTTATTTAGCTGTTAAAGTTTGCAATCTAGCACCTTTTAAACCAAAAGCTAAATTACAACGTGTATGCAAAGAAAACCAATCATTAAAAACACAAGATAAAACTGCAAAGATATATTTTTATATAGGACTTGGTGTATTTATAATTTTTATAACTTATGTTATATTTATACTACAAAGACAACCTTTAAATATTAAAAATAAAGAAAGTATTCTTCCTTTAGCGTTAATATTTGGCTTTGTTTTTGGTTTTATCATATCTAGAGCTCAAATTTGCTTTACTTCTTGCTTTAGAGATTTATTTTTATTTGGTAGGGATAATGCCATAAAGGGTGCTTTAATAGGTATGATTATAGCTTGTTTAATAGCTTTTGCTTTTATCTTACAAGGGCACACTAGCAAAATAATAGAAATATCACCAAATATTGCTTTAGGTGCTTTTTTATTTGGCTTTGGGATAGTTTTTGCCGGAGGATGCGAGTGTGGCTGGATGTATCGAGCTTGTGAAGGACAAAGTCATTTTATTATAGTGGGTATTGCAAATATTATTGGCACTATGATATTAGCTTTAAGCTACGATCATTTTCCAAATTTCTTAACAGATGGAGTAAAGATTCATCTTTTAAATGAATTTGGTTATTTTAATGGTTTAGTAATCAATTTAATTTTATTTACAATTTTATTTTTATTTATATTAAAGTTTAAAAAATCATTCTTTTTCAAACAAAATAAAAAGGAAAAATATGATTATTCATTATAGTTTAAATTTAGAAGGTGAGGCTTGTCCATACCCTGCTATAGCTACTATTGATGCCTTAAAAGAACTAAAATCAGGTGAAGTTTTAGAAATTTTATGTGATTGTCCGCAAAGTATCAATTCTATACCTCAAGATGCTAAAAATCGTGGTTTTGAAATTCTAGAAATAAATCAAGATGGTCCAACGCTTAGATTTTTAATTCAAAAGCCTTAAAGGCTTTTGAATATATATTAAAGATGTTTTAACATTGTTTCATAAGCTGCTTTAGTTCCTGGACGCACTTTTGTAACCAAGCTCACTAAAACAATCACAATAGATGCAGCTAAAAATCCTGGAATGATTTCATAAATAGGAAAATTAAGCCACTCAGCCAAGAAATTTTTATATGCTACAACCACAACTACACCTGTAATCATACCTGCAATAGCAGCATATCTAGTCATTTTTGACCAAAATAATGAAAAGAGCATTACAGAACCAAAACTTGCTCCAAACCCTGCCCAAGCATAAGCTACTATGCTTAATACGCTTGAGTTTTTATCAGTAGAAATAACAAAAGCTATCACAGCCACTGCTAAAACACCAAATCTACCTAAAGTCATTACCATTTTATTAGACGCTTCTTTATTGAAAATTCTTTTATAAAAATCTTCTGCTATAGTCGAACTTGAAACAAGCAATTGTGAACTTGCTGTACTCATAATAGCTGCCAAAATAGCGCTTAATAAAATACCTGCTATCCAAGGATTGAAAAGTAATTGTGACATTACGATAAAAATCTTTTCAGGATCTTGTAAACTAAGTTCAAATTTACTCACATAAGCTATACCTAAAACACCTATCAAACAAGCACCAATTAAAGATATAACCATCCAAGAAATTCCTACAAAAGTAGCAGTTGGGATGTCTTTAGTTGAGCGTATAGACATAAAACGCACCAGAATATGTGGCTGACCAAAATACCCAAGCCCCCAAGAAAGTGCTGAAACTATACCTAAAAAGCTTAATCCTTCTCCCATAGAAAAAGTATTTGGCTTAATTTCTTTGACTATATTAACAGCTTCACTAAAGCCACCCAAATGATAAATCATCACTATAGGCACAACAATCAAAGCACTCATCATTAATAAACCCTGAATCAAATCCGTCCAACAAACTGCCTTATATCCACCTAAAAATGTATAAGCAACTATAATAACAGTTCCTGTAGTTAAAGCATAATCATATTGAATTCCAAAAGTTGCTTCAAAAAGTTTTGCTCCACCTACAAGTCCTGAAGAAACATAAAAAGTAAAGAAAATTAAAATAACAATAGCACAAACCACTCTTAATATATGCTTATCATCATCAAATCTTGTTTCAAAATAATCTGGAATGGTAATAGAATTTGCAATCACGCTAGTATAAATTCTAAGTCTTTTTGCTATAAAAGCCCAGTTTAAAAACGCTCCTATACTAAGACCTATTGCAATATAACTTTCAGCTAAGCCACTTACATATAAAGCTCCTGGCAAACCCATTAAAAGCCATCCACTCATATCAGAAGCTCCAGCACTAAGTGCTGAAACTACCGGCCCCATAGAACGACCACCTAAAAAATAGTCCTCTGAATTTTTATTTTGTTTATAAAAATAAAATCCGATAAAAAGCATTAATGCTGAATATGCGACAAACATTATCGCAATTTGAGTATTAATTTGAACAACCTCCATTTTATCTCCTTTTTATATTATTTTAAAGCACGAATGCCTAGATTTCCATAACGATGGAAAGATATACTTAAAGCTTTTTCATTGTGATATAAAAGCAACTCAAAACGTCCATTCATTAAAGGCTTAGCATTAGCGATGATTTTTGCGCAACTTGCTGCCTTTATGAAAATTTCATCATTAACATCTAATGGAGCAAAATAACGAATTCTTTCATAATCAGCTATTTTGCTAATGAAATTTTCTTTACTTTCTTTAAGGAATAAAGTTTTTGAACTAATTTTTTGATTAATCTTTTGCACAAGATCTATTTTTTCATGCTCATCATAACTTAAAATAAGATCAATATTTAGCACACTAGCTGCTAAAATAACTCCTAAAATATCTTTTAAGCTATCATCTTTATGCACTCTATATGCGATATTTTTAACCTTTGTATAAGAGAAAAAATTATCCTCACCTCTTATATTGACATAATCTTTCGCGCTTGCGAATTCATGTTTTGCATGATAAGCATAGCTTCTTGCCATAGCTTTAATGACTTCAAAATCGGCTTTATCTTTTTCATTTAAATCCAAGCTTAAAGCATTTAAATTTGATACTAATTCATTGTCTAAAACATTTTGATCAGCTTGACTTTGCTCTATATCTAAAAATTGGGTAATGTAATTATAAATTCCAACTTTTCTACCAAAACCAATGGCTGATTTTTTAATACCACCAAAAGGTTGTCTTAGAACTATAGCTCCCGTTGTTGGTTTATTAATATAAATATTTCCTGCCTCTATGTGAGTATGAAAATACTCCCATTCTCTCTCATCTAAACTTTCAAATCCTGCTGTAAGTCCATAACCTGTAGAATTTACTATATCAATAGCTTCTTTTAAATCTTTTGCTTTCATTACAGTTAAGATTGGCGCAAAAAGCTCATTCATATGCGTAAAATCACCTTTTTTAGTACCATATTTAATCCCTGGAGTTAAAAGATAAGGATTATCATCTATAAATTTAGGTTTTAAAGCCCAACTTTCATACGGAGCTAATTCATCT
The DNA here is from genome assembly GCF_025771175.1 of Campylobacter sp. RKI_CA19_01128. Lineage (NCBI taxonomy): Bacteria > Pseudomonadati > Campylobacterota > Epsilonproteobacteria > Campylobacterales > Campylobacteraceae > Campylobacter > Campylobacter sp. RKI_CA19_01128. Next base: position 219,091 of record NZ_JAKMPU010000001.1, on the reverse strand, counting down.
AAAGCTTTTTGTAATTTCACATCTGGTTTATCTGCTAAAGCTCCAAGTTTATTTTTAAACACAAATGGATTTCCAACCGCCATAGAACTAGCAGCATCTACCAAAGTCTTTTTGAACTCTTCATCATTATAAACTTCTTCTTCTAAAACTAGTAAAGAAGTAGCAGAGCATTTTTGACCTGAATTTGAAAAAGCTGAATGAATGATATTTTTAATCGCACTATCACGATCAGCAAATTTAGAAACAATGGTTGCATTTTTACCGCCTGTTTCGGCACTTAAAAGCAAGGTTGGATTAGCTTTGAGCATTGCATAAGCAGTTTCTTCTCCACCAGTTAATACTGAAAATTTCACACTTTGATCAACAAGTAAGTATTTTGATATATCACTACCTTTAGCAGGTAAGAAAATCAAAGCATCCTTAGGAATTCCTGCATCCCAAAAGCATTTACAAAGCATATAACCTGTTAACATCGATAAAGATGATGGTTTATATATCACTTTATTTCCTGCGGCCAAAGGTGCTGCTATGGTTCCTACTGAAATACCTACTGGGAAATTCCATGGTGCAATCACCACGCCTATGCCTTTTGCTTTAAAAGTAGTATTTGGATTTTGCTCTTTTAATTTTTCTAAAGAATGTGGGTAAAATTCTAAAAAGTCTATAGCCTCACTAACTTCAGGATCAATTTCTAAGAAAGTTTTTCCTACTTCTAAGGCTGCTATACCTATTAAATCTCCTCTACGCTCTCTAACAAGTTGAGCAGTTTTTGCTAAAATTTTATAAATTTCATCATGACTTAAATCACTAAAATTTGAGCTCTTAGCTACATCTAAAGCGTATTTGATCTCTGCTTGGCCTGCTAAGTGTGCTTTACCTATAGTGCGATTTTTGATTTTATCTTTAACTTCTACTACTTGTAAATTTTCGTTTTTAATTTCTTCTTTTGCAACTGGATAGACATCATAATTTTCTAAATTTTCATACTTAGCTCTTATACCCTTAGCCCATTCTCTATTTGCTTTTAAGATAAAATCTGTGTCAGGTTCGTTTTTAAATTCTTTACTCTCATAAGAACTAATAGCCTTTGTTTCATTATTTCTATCTTGAGTTCTATGAGTAGAATTATCCAAACTAGCAACACCTTCTAAAGATTTTAGAAATAATTCTTTTTGTATTTGCCAATTTTTATCATTAATTTTAAGATTGAAAAAATATCTCATGAAATTATCTTCACTAGTATTTTCATCAAGTCTTCTTACTAAGTATGCAATAGCATTGTTAAAATGTGCTTCATCACAAACTGGTGCATAAAGTATAAGATCATGCATTTTAGAAAGCTCATAAGAGCATTGTAAACTCATACCCTCAAGCATTTCAAAAGTAAAAGATGATAAAGCTCCAGCTTGTGAAATTCTAGTATAAGCATAAGCAATTTCAAATAAATTATGACTTGCAATACCTATATTAATATATTTATGATTATCTCCCTCTAAGACAAAATCAAGCATTTTTTTATAATTGCTATCGGTGTCAATTTTTTTATAAAAAGTAGGTAGAGCCCAACCTCTTTGTGAAGCTATAGTTTCTTCACTTTCCATATTCGCTCCTTTAACAAAGCGAATTTTTATAGGCTTCATACCTTTTAAAACTCTTTCTTTAGAAAAAGCAAAAAGTTTTTTCAAATACTCATAAGAATCAGGCAAATAAGCTTGCAAAACAATACCTGCTTTAATATCGTATTTTGCAACACTCTCCATAAAAGCTTCAACGGTTAATTCTAAATCTCTAAATTCTTCCATGTCAAGATTGATAAATTTAGACACACCTTGCTTTTTTTCTTCCTCTAAAGCAAGAGCATATAATTTATCCAATCTTTTTACCACCTCATCTTTAGAGTATTCAAAATCAATGATATTGATTTGGGAAAAAATGGTAGTAATTTTAATAGAAATATAAGTAATATAGCTTGTTTTTAATGCTTCTTCGTATTTTTTCATCCTATAAGCACTCTCAGCTTCGCCCAAAACCTCTTCACCAATTAAATTTACATTTAAAGTAATTTTATCTTCATCTTTTCTTTTACGCATATGAGGCTCTAAAACACTAGGATTTGCATCTAAAACCATAGCTTTAGTATCTTCTCTTAAATGCTTAATGAAAAATGGCACACTAAGAGTTGGTGCAAATTTTCCAAAATTTAAAAATGAAAAAAGTAAAAATTTTTCAAAAGCACTAAAAAAATCAGCTATACCATATTTGTTTAAAGTATGTTCTATAAGCTCAAAACTCGCGCTTTTATCTTTACATCTAAAAGAGCGATCTAAAAGCTCAATTAACATTACTTTATTTTTAGGATTGTTTAAAAGTTTTTGCATTTTGGCATGAAATTCTTTTTCGCTTTGAGAGATATTACTTTCTATCTTTCTTTGTAATTCTTCAGCTAATTGCAAAGCTTTTTGTATCATTTTTTCCTCCACTTTAATAGTTAATATGTATTTATGATACAAAAATTGCAACGAAAATCAACATATATTTATTTGTAATTTATTTTTTTATGTAAAAAAGTAACAAATATAAACATATATTTTTGATTGTAAATAAAATATTAGCACAATAATAAATAATTATGAGTATTTCTTACACATCTAGCAATAATCTTTGCTTCAATATTATGATCCTTTAAGATTTTTAAAGCTTCAATTGCTTCATTTTCACTCACACTAGCTAAAAGTCCACCTGAAGTTTGAGGATCAAAATACACTATATCCTCATCTTTTTCATTTAAATTTTCAACCCAAATTTTTAGACTATCTTTATTTTTATAAGCTCCGGCTGGGATAATCCCTATATTAGCCATTGACAAAACTCCATCCATTAAAGGAATTTCATTTTTATATACTTCTATCATAAGCTCTTTATTTAACATTTCTTTTAAATGTCCCAAAAGGCCAAAACCGGTAACATCGCTTAAAGCACTAAGACTTTTAAATTCCCTCAAAATACGACTTGCATAAAGATTTAAAAAACTCATTTGTTCTACTGCTTTTAAAATCTTTGCTTTTTCTAACAAACCAGCCTTGATAGCAGTACTAATAATACCACTACCTATAGGCTTGGTAAGTAAAATCACATCACCATCTTTTGCGCTATTATTAGCTATAAATTTTTTAGGATGAACTACACCTGTTACACTAAGACCAAAAATAAATTCATCATTTTCTATAGTATGCCCACCTACTAGCACAGCACCAGCTTCTTCAACCTTAACTCTAGCACCTTCTAACACTTCAAGTAAAATTTCATTATTAAAATGACAAGTATCAAAGCCTACAATATTTAAAGCATTAATCACCTCAGCACCCATAGCAAATACATCACTTAAGGCATTTGCAGCAGCTATAGCGCCAAAATGATACGCGCTATCAACCACAGGTGTGATAAAATCAAGAGTTTGCACTAAAGCTAAATCTTCATTTAGCTTATAAACACTTGCATCTTCATTATTATCAATACCACTTAAAATGTTTTCATGCGGTTTTAAAATGCCAAGAATTTTGTCAAGACCCACCGAGTCTAATTTGGCAGCTCAACCCGCAGCTTTTACATATTGGGTTAGTTTTTGATCTTTATATATCATAAAGAGATAATCTTTGCCTTTCCAAAAAGTTCATTTAAAATTTCATAAGCATTACCTATTTTACCTATTTTAAGCTCTTTGCTTTTGCCAAAAAATTCCAAACACGCCCCGCAACTATAAATTTCAACTCCTAAATTTTCAAGTTCTTTCATGGCTTCAAATGCCATATGAGAGCAATCAGTATTCATCAAAACACTATCATTAACACAAAGGATTTTTGCAGGTTTATTAGGTAAATCTTTTAAAGTTTTTAAAAAGCCTAGCATTAAATTTTTTCCAAGTTTTCCCTCGCCTACCCTATCGCTTTTTAAAAATAACACATTGTATTCTTGTAAATTTTTTTCTTGAGTTTGAGCTATATTGCTATCTTTTACAATGCTAATAATACTCTCATCATCTAAATCTTTAACATTAAATTCCAAATTTAAAGATTTTAAAAATCTCATTACATTTTCTTTAGAAGCTTGAGAATTTAAAAGAATTTCTAAATTTTCATTTTCTTTTAACTCTTCTAAAGCTTTTTTTGTTTCTATCACAGGACGTGGACAAGCTAAATCTCTACAATCAATTTTCATCTTTTACCTTTTTTATTTAATGATATATTGTTATAACTTGTATTCAAATTAAGTTTTTATCTTTTTCTTGATTTTTCTTAAAAAATAATTCTTTAAAGCGTTTATTGGTGTATTCTTCTACATCTTGTTGTAAAATTTTAAAATTTTGAATTAACTCATAAGCTCTTGGAGTAAGTTTGCTACCTGACTCACTTCCTCTTCCTTTTTTAGCAATAAGTAATTCTTCTTTCATATTTTTTTCTAGATCTTGTATATAAAGCCATGCTTTTTTATAATTAATCCCTAGTTGTTTAGCTGCTTGAGAAATACTTCCACATTCTCCTACTAATTCTAAAATATCTGTTTTACCTTTACCAAAAAGCAATTCTCCATCAGAATTTTCTACCCAAATTTTACTTTTTACATGAAATTTTTTACCCTTTTTTTCTTCAAAACAACCAAGTTCACAGTATTTAACATCAATCTTATAAGTTTTAAGCGTAGCTCTCATATCAGCCATGTTAAAGTCTTTAGCACATTCTAAAGCATCTTTGCATGATATGCGACGCTTAGAATCTAATTTTGTTTCTAATTTTTCCAAAATTTCACTTTTTGCTATATTTTTATTTAACTTGCCAAATTGACCTAGCTCACAATCTGAAATTTTTACGCCTAATTCTTTTATAATGGCTTGAAAATCTTCTTTAGAGTATTGTTTTAAAAGTTCTAGTGCTTTTTTACAAGTAAGTTTATTATTTTCATCAAGATTTTTTTGAATTTGTAAAATTAGCTCTTCCATGAATTAACCTTGGATTATAAGTAGTAAAAAAGGGTGTTTGTAAACACCCTTTGAGTTATTTTGCATCAAGTCCTAAGTTTTGACCCTTGAGTAAAACTCTTTTTCTATACATTGCACTAACTTCAGCTGCATCACCAACCAAAAGTGCATTTGTAGAACAAACCGCAGCGCACATAGGTACTTTACCTTCTGCAATACGATTTTGTCCATAAAGCTCTCTTTCTTCATGAGAGTTAGTAGGCTCAGGACCACCTGCACACATAGTACATTTATCCATTTCACCCTTAATACCAAAAGCACCATCTCTTGGAAATTGTGGAGCACCAAAAGGACATGCATAAAGACAATATCCACAACCTATACAAGTTTTTTTATCATGTAAAACAATACCATCAGCTCTAATATAAAAGCATTTTACAGGACAAACTTGCTCACACGGAGCATCTGTACAGTGTTGGCAAGCAAGAGTTGTTGAAAACTCTTTGCCTTCTATACCTTCATTTAGAGTGATTACTTTTCTTCTATTAATTCCCACTGGTACTTCATGCGCACTTGAACAAGCTACTTGACAAGCAAAGCAAGAAATACAGCGATTATTATCTACATAAAATTTCATTCTAGCCATAACTTACCCCTTAAGCCTTTTCAAGTCTGCAAAGTCCTGCGTTAAACTCAGAAATTTGCGTATTTATATCAAAACCATAGTTAGTAACCGTGTTAGAACTTTCCCCTATAGTATAAGGTTTAGTACCTTCAGGATAATTGTAACTTAAATCCACTCCTTGCATAATACCTGCAAAATTATAAGGCAAGCAAATTCTATCTGGTGTAACTGAATGATTATGTACACATTTTACTTTAATCTTAGTACCTTGTGGCGAGTGAATCCACATCATATCACCATCATTTATACCATATTTTAAAGCAAGTTCAGGGTGTACATTAGCAAACATCTCAGGTGTGATTGCAGCAAGATATTTACTAGTTCTCTCAAGCATACCTGCACCACTTAAATTTACTAAGCGCATACTTGAAATAATAGTTGGAAACTCTTTACTCCAATCTGTTTTTTGTTGCTCGCCAATAAATTTACTCTCAACCCTAAAGTTTTTCTCTTGATCGCCCCAAGTAGGATATTTTTTAACCAAATCCCAACGAGGTGAGTGAATAGGCTCTCTATGTAGTGGAATAGGATCAGCAAATTCCCAAACTTTCATTCTCGCTCTTGCATTGCCTAAACAACAAGCACTTTTTTCTCTACATTTTTCTAAGATTATACCTGAAATATCAGTACTCCAGCTAGCACCCATTAATTCTTTTTCTTTATCACTTAGTTTGATATTAAACACTTTTTCGATATTTTCTTTAGTGATTTGCGGGTAGCCACCTTTAACTTTACATCCTTTTGGAGTAAAGGCTTCATCTGCTAATTGAGAATGCCCATCATGCTCTAAACCAAAGCGATTTCTAAAGCCCATACCACCTTCTTCATAAGGAATATCCGTGTTCCACATGATAGAAGTACCTGGGTGTTGTTTATCCCAACAAGGCCAAGGTAAGCCATAATATTCACCTTTAACTTCACCGCCAATACCTCTTTGAGTATCAGGATCAAAATGTTCCCAATTTTGTTGGTGTTTTCTTAGACGTTCAGCTGAAATACCTCTTAAGCCTATACTTAAAAGACCATTACTCATTTCTCTTGTAGCATCATCAGGCCATATGAAATTATCATCACTATCATCTCTTGTTTGTACAAGTTTATGATCTTTTAATTCCATTTTCATACCACGAGTGTATTCTTTATAAAAACCAAATTTTTTAGCAAAAGCAAACATAATCTCTTGGTCTTCTTTACTTTCATAAATTGGTTTTACTACTTGAGAACGCCATTGCATAGCACGGTTAGTCGCTGTTACATAACCTTCTGTTTCAAATTGAGTACAAGCTGGGATGATATAAATACCATCTGGACGATCTGCTAAAACTGCTACTTCATTTACAAAAGGCTCAGCAATTACGATCATATCAAGTTTTTTAAGTGCTTCTTGAATTTTTACCGTATGTGCCATAGAAGTAATACCTGTTCCTTGCACCCAAAGTACACGGATAGGTGAGTTAGAATAAGTTTTCTCTTCATGTAAAACGCCTTGCCACCATTTTGCTAGCGAAAAGCCTTTTTCATGCATCCATTCTTTAGAATAAAATCTTGAATTTAAATACTCTCTTTCGACATTCCATACATTAGAGAAGTGATTCCAAGCATTATCATCAAGTCCATAATAAGCTGGTAAAGTATCTGCCAAACAACCCATATCAGTAGCACCTTGAACATTATCATGACCTCTGATGATATTTGTTCCTGCGCCTGGTTTACCTATATTACCAAGAACAAGTTGCAAGATAGCTAGAATTCTTGTGTTAGAGCTACCTACTGAGTGTTGAGTAATACCTAAAGCCCAAAATAGCGTAGCAGGTTTGATTGTAGCTAGCATTCTTGTGATTTTTTCAAGTTGAGCAGCCGGAACACCTGTTACATCTTCTACAACTTCAGGAGTCCATTTAGCAGCTTCTGCTTTTATTTCTTCAACCCCATAAGTTCTGGTTTTTATTAATTCTTTATCTTCCCAACCGTTTTTGAAGATCAAATGAAGCATACCATAAACTAAAGCTATATCTGTACCTGGACGAATTCTTACGTATTCATCAGCATGTACTGCAGTTTTTGTAAATACAGGATCTACAACTACTAATTTAGCATTATTACGATCTTTTGCTTGCAATAAGTGTTTAAATCCAATAGGATTAGCCACAGCAGTATTTGCACCAAAAATAATCATCATTTTTGAGTGTTTAGTTACATCACCAAAATGATTTGTCATAGCGCCATAACCCCATGTATTCGCCACACCGGCGACTGTTGCGCTGTGTCAAATTCTAGCAACGTGGTCTATATTGTTAGTACCCCAAAATGCTGCAAATTTTCTAAAATAATAAGCTTGTTGGTTATTAAATTTAGCCGAACCTAAAAACATAACGCTATCAGGTCCATTTTCTTTACGGATTTCAAGCATTTTATCACCAATTTCATTGATAGCTTGCTCCCAAGTTAAACGCACCCATTTACCGTTTTCTTTTTTCATAGGATATTTAATACGCTGTTTTGATTTAGTAAGATCAATTTGATCTATCCCTTTACAGCAGTGTGATCCTTGAGAAATAGGATGTTCTATAGCGTTTTCTTGACGCACCCAAACTCCATCTTGTACTTCTGCTTTAATTCCACAGCCTGCACTACAGATACTACAGATTGTTCTAACAATCTTAGAATCTGGATAAGGATTTGCTACTTCTTGTTCACTTGCAGCTCTAATAGCTTTGTTTTCACTACCAAAAGCCGCACTTCCAAGACCAGCAATACCAGCAAGCTTAAGAAAATTTCTTCTTGCTAATGCCATATTCTTCCTTTCTTAATTAGTAAGCTATTTTGTAGTATTTTTCCCAATGCATAGTTTTTTTATAAAGCACTTCTTTTTTAGTACTTTTTCCTAAAACTACGGTATTTTGCTCTTGGTAATCATCTTTAGCTAAAGCATTAACGCTCGCTCCAGCTACTACCCCTAAAGCACCAATTTTCAAAGATTTTTTTAAAAAATCCCTTCTTTGATTGGCCTCCATGTTCTCTCCTTTGAAATAAAAGTAAAGAATAACTATAAATACTTAATTTTAAAGTATTTACACACTTAAACATTATAACTTTTGCATATTTTCACTTAAGATTTTATTTAATTTCTATTTTCATAAAAAGATGATTTTGATAATATGTATTTTGGTAACAAAATACATATTTATTTTTATAATTTGCTAAGTTCTTCTATATTTGTTTTACTAAATTTAGTAGGAAGTCTTGGTTCGTAAGGAAGTCTTTGTAAAGCCTCATCTGCTATACTTTTACCTTCTTTTTTTACAGGTGCTTGTACTTCTAAATAAGCTCTTTCGTTTGTAAAAAAGACTTTCATAATATTGGCAATAGCAATGTAAAAATTTGAGTTTTTATGGATTTGTAATTTTTCTATAAACTCATCTATTACAGGATTTATCACAAAGCGAAATAATTGCTGTGCAACTTTCAAATCATGCTCAATAATGCTTGCCATAAAAGCAAACAAAAAGCCAAATTCATCTTCACTTTGTCTGCAATCTTCTTTTTTTCTAAATTTGGTTTTTCTAATGATTTCACAGGCTTGAAGCTTCATTTTGCCATCATCTCTGCCCTCATCATAAAAAGAAGCGCTAATAGGCACATTCACGTAAGAAAAATCAAAAAACACCGCATTTTGTTCTTCTTTAAAACTTGCAAAATCGCATGCGCTAAGTTTTTCAAAATCAGACTTTAAACTATCATCTAAAGGACTTTGAGCTAAAACTAAAACTTGTTCATGCCAAATTTTAAACTCTTTTTCATCGATAAAATTAAAAGCTTTTGAAAAAAATTCATAAAAATATTTGCGCGAAAGATCAATATCTTGTATCATTAATTTTCCTTGTTATTTTTATTTGATTATAACAAGGAAAATTTAAAAAAATCAAGTGAGATTTTAAAATTTTGTTTTAGAATCGTAAGTAAATGATGGATTGATTTGTTTTTTATCGCTTAATTCTTTATACCAATAAGAATGTAAAATATAAACTTCCTCTTCTTCTTTATAACCACTAATCATAGAATGGATACTTCCTTTAATAGCAAATACAGCCATATAAATATGAATAGCAAAAAATACCGCACATAAAATACCCAAAATATTATGGATGATAGCTGAAGCTCTTAAAATATCTATATGAGAAATTCCAAAAATAGATTGTAAAGAAGTAGAATTAAAATCAAGGAAAAACATAAACGCACCGGTGATTATCATCAAAAAGCCACCAAAAACAGCTATATAATACCAAGATTTTTGACCAAAATTAAACTTGCCAGCAGGCACAGGTTTTTTCTCTTTACTTAAATATCCACCAACCATCATCATCCATCTTAAATCATAACTTGCAGGAAGCATTCTTTTAATCCAACATAAAAGCATAGGAATGATAGAAATGATAAATAAAATAGTAGCAATACCATGTAAGTTTTTACACATTCTTACAAAAAATCCACCACCAAAATATGATCCAAAAATCATAATAAGACCGGTTGGCACAAGGATAATCCAAGAAATTGCCGCTACAAAATGAAACAATCTTTCAAATACCGAAAAGGCATAAATTTTCTTACCATCATGAGAAAATTTCTTTGGACCTATGACCATATAATGCAATGCAAAAGCTGAAATTACCACTATAAGTATAATCAAAACAGCACTTGCAATATACTCACCTTGTAGTTTAGTCCACAAAGCACCAAAATTTTGATAACTTTCTATATTCATCACTCTTTGCACATCCCAAATTTGAGTATTTTTAACTTCAAAATTTTCTTGAGCAAATAGAAAGTTAAAACAGGCTAAAAGAGCTAGTATAACCCTATGCATAAATTACTCCTAAACATTACACACTAGCCAAAGCTTAGCGTTGTAGTTTTGTTAATTTTCAGTTTCCATTTTTATTTTAAAAAAAGTTTTATTTAAAAAACATAAATTTGCAAAAAACTACAAAAAAACTCAATTTTTAGTTTCTTTTTGAATAATTTTCATAGCCAAATTCTCTTACCATAGATAAATTTTCATTCTTATCTAAGAACATTAAATTTGGAAGTCTTACTCCATTAAAAGTGGTGTTTTTAACTATGGAATAATGAATTTGATCTAAAAATACTATTTTTTGTCCTATTTTTAACTCTTGATTAAAAGCATACTCTCCCATGATATCCCCTGCTAGGCAAGTATTGCCACCAAGTAAATAAGCAAATTCATTTTCTTTTAACTCGCTATATTTTTCCCCATCACGACTTGATAAAATTCTAGCATTTAAAACCTCGCTTGTATAAGGCATGATGATAGTATCTGGCATATGAGCTTCGCTTGAAGTATCTAAAATAGCTATTTTTTTCTCATTTTCTACTATGTCTATCACACTTGCAACTAAAGTTCCACACTGCCAACCCACAGCCTCACCTGGCTCAAGATACACTTGCACCCCGTATTTATCGCTAAATTTTTTACAAAGATCAATTAGTTTTTGCGTGTCATAGCCTTCTTTTGTAATGTGATGGCCCCCGCCAAAATTAATCCATTTCATATTTTTAATAAATTTTGAAAATTTAGCTTCAAAAGCATTTAACACAAGCTCTAAAGAATGCGCACTTTCTTCACATAAAGCATGAAAATGAAGCCCACTTAAAGCATTTAAATCTTCATTTTCAAAATCAATCGCACGAATTCCTAATCTTGAAAATCTACCACAAGGATTATAAAGTTCTTTTGGAGCCACTGAAAGCTCTGGATTACAGCGCAAACCAAGAGACTTTTTACTTACTTTGTCTTTAAATTTTTTAAACTGATTAAAAGAATTAAATACTATATGATGTGAAAGATCGATGATTTCATCTATTTCATCCTCTTTAAAAGCAGGTGAAAAAGTATGAATTTCTTTATCCATATATTCTTTTGCAAATTTAGCTTCCCAAAGCCCACTGCAAGTACAACCTGATAAATACTCACCCACTATATCCATAGCACCTGAAAAAGCAAAACCCTTTAGAGCAAGTAAAACTTTTGCTCCACTTTGCTCGCTCACTTTAGCCAAAAGTTCACAATTTTTTCTAAGTTTATCTTCTTCTAAAATATAAGCAGGGGTTTGAAAGTCTTTATCTAAATGATTTTTAATTAGCATTATTTATCCTTAATTTTTGATTTAAAACCACTTGTATAACAAATCATATTAAAATTATATCTTGTTTTTATAATTTACAATCATTAATCAAATAATAGTTATAATCAAAATTAATTTAGGAGTAAAAATTTGATGAACAGAAGGTTATTTTTAAAATTTAATGCTTTAGGTTTAGCAAGTATTAGCAGTGCTTATGCAATGGGAGATCATTCTCATCATAATATGCACTCAAAACATACACAAAAAGAAGTAAAAGAAATCGATACTTCTTTTATCAAACTAGAAAATCCAAACATTAAATTACTAGATGAAAAAGACTTTCCTAGCGGACAAACATTAGCAAATTTAAAACTTCTAAAAAATACAAATACAAAGAAAAATTTCTTTAGATCAAGTATAGAAATCAAAGAAAGTCAAATAGAACTTGTTAAAGGTAAAAAAACAAAATGCTTTACTTACAATGGCTCTATACCTGGACCTAAAATAGAAGTTTATGAAGGTGACACTGTAGAAATTTTGGTAAAAAATAGTTTAAAAGAGCCAACTACAATCCACTGGCATGGACTTGACATACCACCTGAGCAAGATGGTAATCCACATGATCCTATCATGCCTGGTAGAGAAAGAATTTATCGCTTTAAACTTGGAGAAAATTCAGCGGGAACTTACTGGTATCATCCACACCCTCACTACACCACAGCAAAGCAAGTTTATAAAGGCTTAGCAGGGGTATTTGTAGTTAAAGCTAAAAAAGATGCGTTGTCGCATTTACAAGAGCAAGATTGGGTGATTAGTGATTTGCGTTTAGATGAAAATGCACAAATTCCTGATAACAATTTATTTGATTGGCTAAATGGTAGAGAAGGAAATTTAGTTCTTATCAATGGACAATTAAAGCCAAAAATAACACTTGACAAAGCTCAAAGAATTCGTATTTATAATTTTTGTGCGGCAAGATATTTAAATTTACGCATTAAAGGTGCTAAATTTATTTTAGTAGGAACTGATGGAGGGCTTATAGAAAAAGGTGTTGAATTAGATGAGTTATTTTTAAGTCCTGCTTCAAGAGTAGAAGTATTAATCAAAGCAAGTAAGGGTGATTTTAAACTTGAAAGTACTTATTATGACCGCGATAAAATGCTTGTTAAAGAAGAACCTTACACTCTTATGTTAGCTGATCTTAAAGTAGAAAAAACTATAGAAAACATACCTGAAAAATTACGCGAATTTCCACCTTTAAAAGAAGCTACAAGCTTTAAAGAAGTGATTATGAGTGAAGATCACATGCAAATGCATGGTATTAGTAAAAAAAGTAAAGAAGAAATCAAAAAAAGCCTTGCCTCTATGTTTTTAATCAATGGTAAAACATTTGATATGAATAGAACGGATTTAACCTCAAAATTAAATGAGGTAGAAGAATGGATAATAAAAAACAAATCACATATGGATCATCCTTTCCATATACACGGAACACAATTTGAATTCATATCTTCTAAATTTAAGGGTAAAATAACAAAAGCAAAATTCAGAGCATTGCAAGATACGATTAATGTAAGACCTAGGGAAGAATTAAGACTTAGAATGAGTCAAAAATTTACCGGTATTAGAATGTTTCACTGCCATATTTTAGAGCATGAAGATCTTGGAATGATGGGAATTTTAGAAATCAAAGAATAAAGGTAAAAAATGGTAAAAGTTGAATTTCTAGGGCCAATTAACAAAGAAAGCTTAGAACTAAATGTAAGTAATCTTAAAGAATTAAAAGCGATTTTAGGACAAGATGAAAGCTTAAAAGAATGGCTTGAGCTTTGTGCGGTTGCTTTAAATGATGAAATGGTTTTTAATGATGAAACTACCTTAAAAGATGGGGATAAAATATGCTTATTACCACCGGTTTGTGGAGGATAAGTTATGTTTGAATTACACCAAGGAGCCTTAGAAATTCCTAGCATTTATGCTAGATGGTATGAATATGCTAAAGACAAAAACTGCGGAGCTTTGATCACATTTTGCGGTATAGTCAGAGCTGAAGATGAGATTGAGGCTTTGAGTTTTGATATATATGAGCCTTTATTAAAAACTTGGTTTGAAAAGTGGTGCCAAAAACTTGCAAATGAAAATGTAAGCTTGATGTTTGCTCACTCTATCGGCGAGGTTAAAGTGCATGAGAGTTCTTATTTTACTGGGGTTTTAAGTAAGCAAAGAAAATTAGGACTTAAGCTGATTAATGATTTTGTAGAAGATTTTAAAGCAAGTGCGCCTATATGGAAATATGATATCATTAATGGTGAAAAAATTTATGCCAAAGAACGCTCTTTGAAACTTCAAGGAGCAGGAATTTTAAGCACCAAGGACTAAAATGCCAACTTCTTATAACCAAAGTTTAAATATACTTCATTCACACATACAAACATATGAAAAGATAGAAAACATCGCTTTAACACAGTGCTTAGATAGAATTTTAGCTATAGACATCAAAGCTTCTACTAACAACCCTCAATTTCCCACAGCCTCTATGGATGGCTATGCGATCAAATTTAGCGAGCAAGATGAGCCTTTGTCTCTTATAGGCGAAGTACCTGCTGGAATTTTCCCAAGCTTTAAAATACAAAGCAAAGAATGTGTTAAAACCTTTACAGGCTCTTTAATGAGTGAGGGTTGTGATACCTTAGTACCTGTTGAAAAAGTAGAAGTTAAAAATAACATGGTTTATATAAAAGAAAAAGTTCCACAAGGCTTTGCTGTAAGAAAGGTGGGCGAGAGCTACACCGAAGGTGAAATTTTACTCACCAAAGGCACAAAGCTAGGCTATAGCGAGATAGCACTTTTAGCCGAGCTTGGACACTTTCATATTAGCGTTTTTACTAAACCTATCATAGGCGTGCTAAGTAGTGGAAGTGAGATCAAAGACTTAGGCGAAAGCTTAGAGCACCCTGCACAAATTCGCTCATCAAACCATGTAGCCATAGCTAATATGGCAAAAAAACTTGGTGCTGAAGCTAGAATTTTCCCACTTTTAAAGGATGATATGCAAAAAACTCCAAGTGTTTTAAAACAAGCACTTAATGCGTGTGATATTTTAGTTACCACTGGTGGAGTTTCCATGGGGGATTTTGACTTTTTAAAGCAAGCTGTTAAAGAGTATGAAATCATCATAGATAAAGTCGATGTAAAGCCTGGCAAACACATCAAAATAGCCAAATTTGAAGATAAATTCATCTTTGCGCTACCGGGTTTTCCATACTCGGCTATGGTGATGTTTAATTTATATGTAAGAGAGCTTTTAAATGCTTGGCTTTTACAAGAAAAAGACTATGTATTTAAGGCATTTGCAAATACTGACTATAAGAAAAAAAGTTCGCATTTAGAATTTGTAGCTTGTAATGTAGAATTTAAAGATGGAAAAATTTATGCAAATTTAAAAGGCAAAAAACAAGGCTCAAGTGCCATCATCAACAACCTTAACCACAAAGCCGCATTAATGATAGCACATGATAATATAAAAGAAAATGATTTGGTGGATATAATTTTTATGCCTTGATTTATGCTAGATGAGAGCTTATGCGTTGTCCTTTTTTATCAAAAGTTACAATCCAACTACCTTCTTTTATACTAACACTAAAACCTGTAAATCCTATCAAAGCATCACCTTTGTTTGTATTTACTGGCTTACTATAAAGCCTCCTATTTCCATCATAAACTTCCACCCATGAACCACTAACTTTAGCCAAAGTAATAGCCATTTTTTCTCCTTTAATTAAAATCGAAGGACGATAATATCAAAAAAAACGCAAGAGCCAATTAGTTATTTTAAAAATTGATGATTTAAAGCAAAATTTAACAAGGATATAAAATAGATAAAAAATTTAAATGATTTTTTTAAATTAAGAAAAGAATTTTATACTTTCTTTGATGAACATATACCAAAAATGGAAAAAGTTGATATTTTTGATTTTTCTAAAGCAAAAACCATGGGGTGCAAAGGAAGTTTATAATCATTTTATAAATTCGACTATGCTATAAGAAAATGCTCGCTTGGTATTTATAGAGCTTTTGATATTAGCTATAACAAAGATATAAAAAAGATTTCTAATGACAAAGTATAAATTTTTAACTTTTATTAAATTTTAAAAAAGATTTTTTAATCTTGATTTTTAATAAATTCGCTTTTATTAAATTCTTTAAAATTATACCAAGCTAAGACATTATAAACAAATCCTATAACAAAAAATACAAATCCTATTAAAATAGGCAATGTTAAAAAACCATAAAAATACATTTTACAAACTTTTATAAAATAAGACTGATTAGCTACTCTAGCTATCTCATAAAAAATTCTTTTTAAGAATTTAAAATATAGCAAACAAAATAAAATATGTATAGCCAACAAAAACGGAGTAAAAAACATTAATAAAAAATATTCTTCATTTAAAAAAACATAATAAAAAAATAAAATCATAAAATAAAGTAAAATAAAATAAAAAAATAAAATAAAAAGTGTTATAAAATAATTCTTGAACAAATTCTTAGCACTAGTATAAGTTTTTAATTGATATAAAACTATCATATATAATGTCGCGCTAATTACACTTAAAAAACCCATATAAGGCATAAAAGAACATAAATAAAAAGTTAAAGAAAAAAGGGCTATAACCCTCACATTTTTAGATTTCTTTTTTATATCTATCATTTATTACCTCTTAAACTAGCTTGAATTTTTTCAAAAAGCACTTTTGCTTGTTTTTGATTTTGCTCTAACTCGCTTAAAATTTCCTCTACTTCACGCAAAGTTTTTTCTTCTTTTACGTTTGGGTTTTTAGCACTTAAATCATAATTTCTTTCTTCAAGTTCTTTTTTACTTACCAAATAAGAATTAGCCGTGATTTTTCTTTCTTTATAACATTTTAAAAATTCTTGCAAATGCGTGTATTCTAAAGGTTTGTTTTTAGTCAATTTAAAAGGTGGTACAAGCTCATAGTAATATACACTTTCATCGTTTTCACCACAAATGCTTCTTTGTCCTTTAGAGAAAAAAAGCACATTAGTTTTTACCGCACTATAAGGCAAAAACACCCCACTTGGCAAGCTTAAAACACATTCAAGATTAAAATTTTCTAGCAAGTCTTTTTTTACACTCACAAAGGCATTTGAATTTTGAAAAAGCACTCCTTCAGGCACTACTATGGCACACCTTCCGTTGTTTTTCAAAGACTTTAAAATATGCTGCAAGAACAAAAGCTCAGTAGCGTTTGATTTTACAGGAAAGTTATTTTGAATTTGATCTTTTTCTTTACCACCAAAAGGAGGATTTGCCAAAATCACTTCGTATTTTTCATTTTCAGTTATGTCTGTGATTTTTTTATTTAGAGTATTGGTTTTGATGATATTTGGGGACTTAACCTCATGTAAAATCATATTCATCACGCCCATTGCATAACTTAGTGGAGTTTTTTCTTTACCGAACAAGGCATCATTTTGTAAAAATTCAAGTTCCTCCACACTCAAATTTGCTTTTTTCTTTTTTGCCCTATCTTCATAGAGAATATGTAAAAAACTCTCTACTAAAAACCCACAACTCCCACACGCAGGATCATAAATTCTCTCTTTTGCTTTAGGGTCTAGCACCTCCACCATAGCTCTAACCAAAGGTCTTGGGGTATAAAACTCCCCGCTATTTCCCCCATCGCTTCCCATGTCTTTTAAAAGCTTTTCATAAACCTCACCTAAAGCAAATACATCACTTTCTTTGCTAAAACTTAGCTCATCGACTAAATTTATAACTTCTCTTAAAGTATGGCCATTAGCTATGCGGTTGTCTATAAATTCAAAAATTCCGCCTATCTTATACTCTATGCTTTTGAAATTTTCATTATCTTTAAAACTTTTTAGGTATGGAAAAAGCTCATCATTTACAAAGCTTAGCAAATCACTTCCACTTAAAGCATTTTTTACATCAAGCTTTCCTTCGCTTGTTTTAGGTGCTGCCCAAGCCCTCCAACTAAATTTTTCTTGCAAAATAGCCTTATAAGGCTTTTCATCTAACTCAGCTTCTAGCTTTAACTCTTCTTCATAATCATCTAAAAATTTCAAAAAAAGCACCCAACTAATCTGCTCACTATAATGCATAGCACCGCTTATGCCATCATCTCTTCTTAGAATATCTGTGATTTTATCGATTTTACCTTGCATTTAAAAAATTCCCTTTCTAAAAAGTCTTAAAAGTTCTATATTAATATAATAATTATTTCTACCCATTTTAATGCACTCTAGCACCCCTAAATTTTCACAAATTTTAAGGTATTTTGAGGCACTTTGCCTAGAAATATCTAATTTATTTATCAAAAAGTCTATCTTTGTATAAGGATGAGAAAACAAAAGCTCCACAAAGTCTTTGCTGTAAAAATTCGTTTTATTTTGCAAAATTTCACCTACATCAGACATCATTTTTTCTATTATAGTAATGGTTTTTATCGTTTTTATAGCAGTTTGCTCTACACCTTTGAGTATGTATTCTATCCATTCTAAAATTGCACCTTCATCACGTACTTTTTGTAAAAGATTGTAATACTCTTCTTTGTTATTTACTATATAAGCGCTTAAATACAAGATAGGCAAATCAAGCAAGCCTTTATAAACTAAATAAAGTATATTGATAATCCTGCCTGTTCTACCATTACCATCGTAAAATGGATGTATGCTTTCAAACTGATAATGAATGATTGCCATTTTTACCAAAAAATCAAGTTCATCTAAAGTATCATCGTTGATGTATCGCTCCAAATTTCCCATAAGTTCTTGTATATCACTAGGATTTTGCGGGTGTGTGTGTTTGATTTCTCCTGTGGTAGGATTTATAAGTGTAATTCCGCTTTGTTTTCTAAAACCTGCATTATTTCTTTCTAGTCTTTTTTGAATTTCTAAAATATGTGCATTTCTTAACAATTGCTCTTTTTTTAAAAGCTCATATCCTTTTTTTAAAGCATTTTCATAGTCTTTCACTTCTTTTGCCGCTCTTGTAAGTTTACTTTCATCGATTTGAGATAAAAAAAGTTCATCGTGAGTGGTAATAATATTTTCTATCTCGCTAGAATCTTTAGCTTCTTGCAAGATCAAAGCATTGATTAATATATTTGGATTAGGCATGCTTTTGCTAAGTCCATTTAACTCCGCTAATTTTCTCGAAGCCCTAATGATAAGACCATAAATATTTGCATTTAATTCTATATCTAAAGGAAGTTTTGGTGGTATGAATTCTTTCATAATTTTTCCATATGTTAAAATTTTTTAAAATTTTTAACATTATAAAAAAATATGTTAAAAAAATCAAAAATTTTTAACATATCTAGTCCTTATGTTAAAATTTGATAAAAATTTTAACATTTATAACCTTCCTTGAAAAGCTTTATCTAGCAAGGACTTTTTAAGTTCTTGTAAGTCTTTTATCTGTGCTTGATAGTTTTGCTTTAAATTTTTTACATGAGAAGAAAGCTCATCTAAATGCGAAGCGATTTGCTCTTGTTCTTGTAAAGGTGGTAGTGGGATTTGCAATGATTTACCATCTTTTGTTCCAAGTCTAGGCATTCTTGAACCATAAGTTAAATTTGAGATTTTATCATGTAAAAAATTAGTAAATAAATAATAATAAATAAAATGATTTGTTATAAAGTTGTCTGTAGAAAATGGCATTATTTCGGAAGAACAAACACCATCATTGTTAGCTATAATTACTTTTTTAAGATATGGACGTAATGTTCCAAATAAAATATCACCCTTGCTAAATTTAATTTTATTACTTTTGCTTTGCCTATCTTGAAACAAAACTTTTCGCAACAAAACACCGCTTTCTTTTTCTATATCTTCAAGCTCTAAAATCCAATCATTACTTTTTAATTGACTAGGTTTTATTTGTGATGTTTTTCCATAGTTGCTAATTTCATATAAGCTTTTCCATTCCCAACCTTGTGGGAGTTTGTAGTTTTCCTTAGTATTATCCTTTAAAGGGTTAAAAGCTTTTTGCAAGGCACTTTGCATTAACTCATCTAAATTGAGCAAATCTTGCTCTAAAATTTTTATACTCTCATCTATCTTTGCAAAACTCTCATCTAAAATCCCCACTATCCTTTCTTGCTCTTTGAGCGGCGGCAACGGAATTTGAAATTTCTCTAAATCTACAAACCTTAAATTATTTATGTTAGAACCTTTAGAAATATTGAAAATATAATTTTTATAAGAATCGCTTCTTAAATAATAAGCTATAAATTTATGGCAAATGTTTAGATTGATAATTCTAAATAATCCACAAAAAGCCCCAAAAGTAAAATCATTTAAATTGTTTAAAAGTATATTTTTGCCTACAATATGTTTACTACCGCTACTCATTGCAAATAATATATCATTGTTTTGAATAATTTTATCAACTACTAATTCTTTGGGAATGATTTGTAGTTCATCTAAATTCAATTCATTTTGAATATTATTTGCTCTTAACAAATAAACAGAGTTTTCATTCTTTGTGGATAATAGTTGCTCTTTTTTGTAAGAAACGCCCCTTATAAAAAAACCTATCTCACCAAGCTTTTTAACTTCCCAACCCTGCGGTAATTTTATCATTATTTTTTTACCTTGCTTTTCAAAAAATTAAACATCGTTACTATATCTTCTGAAATTTCTTCTTTTGGAATGCTAAAAATAACTTGTCTCATTTTGTTTATGTCATCTCCATTATCATCACTATACAATCCTTGAATAATATTCTTGCAATCTAATTCTTTTAAAGAATTAATATTATCCAAATTATCATCTTTTTTTATATGATCGTTTTTAGCTAGATTATCATTATTTATCAAATTTAAAACATTGTATTTTTCTAGCATAGTATATGAGAGTAAATAATTTTCTATTTCTCTTCTTTTCCAGACTTTTAACAAAGCCTCCGTGCTGCCACTCCTTTTTAATTGTGGTAAATTGTTATCCTTTGGTTCGAGATTATCTTTAATATTTTGCATAGGATAATTATCTTTATCACATATCATAAAAATATTTTTTGTTTTAGATGGTTGTTTATGCATGATTTTTGTATACTTTTCATACCATGCTGTTTTTGAATTTCCTAAAGCATAATTCACGTCTTTATAATCAGAACTGCAATTAAAAGGTTGTATTTGGTCTAATATTTTCAAATCTTCTTTATTATCAATTTTAATTTCACATAACATTTTAAAAATCTCCCAATCATTCACATGTTCTACCAAAACAATATTTTCACATTTTGATGCTATTTGATATTGATACATTTTATTTGATGTGAAATTATCTAGCCTTTTACATAATTCATTAAAAATATCTTTACTTTGTAATTTTCCATTGTCAACCAAATAAATATCTTCTATATTTTTTCTCACAATACTTTCTGTAATATGCGATGTAGATATACAATAACCTTTAATGTCTTCCAATCGACTCCATAATTTTTCAATATTTTTATAATGTATATGCGAATCAACCTCATCAAACAAAAAAAGAGTATTTTCTTTATCGAAAATATCTAAAATAGCATAAATAGCAAGAAGTTGATATTCACCATCACTTAAATCATCAAATTTAAAATTACCAAAACTCAGCTCTACTGTATTGATATCAATATGTTTATCATTATTCGTTGCATTGCTTAAAAATGTAAAAATCTCAGAACTGTCTTTACCAAAAATATCATTGGCTTTATTTATAGAAAAATTTGTACTTTGTTTTATTATTGGATATGGATTGCTATTAAAATCCTTATGATAATATTGATCAAAAATTTTTTCAGCCATCTTCTCTAGTATTTTATAATCTATAGTATCTCTTATAATTCTTTTTACAATACCTTTTTCTTCTTGTTCTAACTCATTTTTAACCCTTTGAATATAATCAGATAAAATTCTAAATTTAAAAGATAAATTTATATTGTCAATATTTATATTTTTTTCCGTTAAAAAGTTTTTTACCAAAGAGTTTTGCTTTGTAGAGATGGAAAAAAATACTAATAAAATTATCCAATTTTTATCAAAATAAAAAGAATGAACTACCGCATAATCATTTTCATAATCATTTTTCATGCTTTCTTTTTTATGTTTTTTAAAAATTTTAGTAAATTTTTCATTTTGCCCTGAAGAAAAACAAATTATATTCATCTTAGCAATATATTTTTCAAAAATAGACTCCAGAATTCTTGATTTACCGCATCCATTCTCACCAACCAACAAAATACTTTTATTATCTTTTAAAATTATACTTTGCTTATCAATACCTTTATATTTATTTATTTCTAGTTCCATATTATTTTCACCTCGCATAAATCTCCCTTTGTAAATCATCAATGCATTGTTTTAAATTTTCCATACCTTCAAATTCACTCACTAACTCTTTTACGCTACCTAAAGAGCTAAGATCTATAAGTGTTTTTAACCCACTATCAAAGTCTTTTATACCATACTCTTGATACCTATCTAGTAAAAATTCCACAAGCTTTAAGGCTTTTTCTTTTTGGAAGCGTTTTAAAAATGTACTATTTTTTACATTTAGCACGCGTTCATGGCGTGTTTTTATCTCGCTGTTAAAGCTTAAGTGTGCTAGCACATCATACACATCGCAGTCTTTTTGCTCAAAAATCACTGTCAATTCTTCCAAAACCTGCTCGCTTATGCGGTCTTTTTCAAGTTTTTGTAAAAATTCTTTTCTACTTGCTTGGCTACTCCAAATCTCGCGTAACCTTGTCTCATCATCATAAAATTCTGCTAGCTTTCCTACTAAAAATTCCAAAAATTCTTTTGTGCTAAGTGGCTTGTCGCTATCTCCTATGTAGCTTGTCGTTATATCAAGCACTTTTAGCTTTGTGCCTTTTAAATGCACGGTGACTTCTTTTTGCTTAGTTGCTTCTTTAGGCTTGCTTTGCTCTCTTTTGTTTTGTATAGTTTTTACCTCGGTTTTTTCTTCATCTTTGATCTGCTCGCCATCCCATTTAGGATCATAAAAAAGTCTTGTTACTCCGGTAAAATCTAGTATAGTAAAAAAGTCTTTTCCCTCATATACCCTAGTGCCTCTTCCGATGATTTGCTTAAATTCTATGATAGAACCTATATTTGCCAAAAGCACTATGTTGCGGACATTTCTAGCATCTACTCCTGTGGTTAGCATTTTAGAACTAGTGAGTATCACAGGGTAGCTTTTGTCATTATCTTGAAACTGCTTTAAGTACTCAAGCCCTATTTTACCCTCATCACTTGTAACCCTCACGCAGTAGTCATCTCTTTTTACACTTTTAAATTTATCAATGGCTCTTTTTACTTCACTTGCATGGGCTTGGTTAGCACAAAAGATGATGGTTTTGTCCATAGGGTTGATGAGCTTTAAAATTTCTTTAGCTAGAAAATCGTTGTATTGAGGTAAGTGAATATTTCTTTCAAATTCATTGATCTTATAAAAGCCTTTTTCTAACTCACCTTCTATGATATCATCAGGGTTATACACATAGCCTTCACTAAGCGTAGTCGTAACACGCTTAACTTTATAGGGAGTTAAAAAGCCATCTTCTATACCATCTTTAAGACTATACTCATATATACTCTCACCAAAATACCTATAAGTATCTACATTATCACTTTTTTTAGGCGTAGCAGTAAGTCCTAAATGCGTAGCCGATGAAAAGTACTCTAGCACCCCTGCCCAACTACCTTCTTCATTCGCTCCACCTCTGTGGCATTCATCGATGATGATAAGATCAAAAAAGTCTTTGGGGTATTGTAAGTAGAATTTGCTTTCTTGTTCTTCATTAACATTTTCTTGTTCTTTTGAATTTGAAGCTAGACTTTGATAAATTCCAAAAAACACATTTGCACTTGTAGGCACTCTGCCATTATTTTTTCTCAACTCTTGCGCACTCACTGCCACGCAATCTCCCTCTATAGGATTAAACTCTCCTAAAGCTTGATCTCTTAAACTCACCCTATCACATAAAAATAATATCTTAGGTTTTTTGTCTTGATTTGTTTTATTCCACCTAGCTTCAAGCAAACGATAACACAAAGCAAAGGCTATAGTGGTTTTACCTGTACCTGTAGCAAGAGTGAGTAAAATTCTATTTTTACCATTGATCAAAGCTTCTATGACTTTATCAACTGCGATCTTTTGATAATACCTTAATCCTTTTTGGGGTATGTATAATTCTCGCTGTGATAAAAGCTTGTATTGCCATTCTTTTAAATTTCCATAAATCCTAGCAAAAAGCTCATTTGGGGTTGGAAATTTTTCTATATACTCACCACTTGAAGTTTTTAGGTTATATTCATAAATTTTATCGCCATTAGTGCTATATACAAATGCTACGTTTAAAATTTTGGCATATTCTATGCCTTGAGATAAGCCATCTAAAGGATCTTTGCTTTGTTTTTTAGCTTCTATGATAGCAAGATTATTGTTTTGAAATTTCAGCAAATAATCTGCAAATTTTCTTTCGCCTCTTTTATTTCCTATAAGCTTACGCCCATCGGTAAAATAATAATTTCTTATGATATTTTCTTCACTCCAAGAGCTAGTGTGAAGTTTTACATCTATGAGTTTAACTCTAGTATCATCTTCTGAAAAATGCTTAAGTTCCATGGCTTCCTTATGGGTAAAAAA
Source organism: Campylobacter sp. RKI_CA19_01128 (assembly GCF_025771175.1). Taxonomy (NCBI): domain Bacteria; kingdom Pseudomonadati; phylum Campylobacterota; class Epsilonproteobacteria; order Campylobacterales; family Campylobacteraceae; genus Campylobacter; species Campylobacter sp. RKI_CA19_01128. The sequence continues at coordinate 194,613 of NZ_JAKMPU010000001.1, read as the reverse complement.
TTTAAATAATTATACCATAAAAATCAAACCAAAACCCACAAACGCACCTTGAGTATAGTATCTTACTTTATTTTCCCTATTGCAATAAAAACCTAGCTTTATTATAATTTCAAAAACCACAAAGGAGAGAAAATGGACTCAAAAATCTTTTTAGAAAATGGTCGTGTTAAAAGTAAAGGTTATGCCATACTTAGCAAGGATTCTAAATTCACACCTTTTGAATTCACACGCCATAAAGTAGGTAAAAACGACATCTTAATCGCTATCAAATACGCAGGAATTTGCCATAGTGACATACACACCGCAAGAAGCGAATGGGGCGAGGCAACTTACCCTTGCGTACCTGGCCATGAAATAGCAGGAGAAGTTATCGCGGTGGGTGAAAATGTGAGTAAATTTAAAGTAGGTGATTATGCTGGGGTTGGGTGCATGGTAAACTCATGCGGAGAGTGCGAAGCATGCAAAAAATCTCAAGAGCAATTTTGCGAAAATGGTAAAACCATCTACACTTATAACTGCAAAGATGTATTTCATGATAATGAAAACACCTATGGAGGCTACTCAAACAACATCGTAGTAAGTGAAAAATTTGCTATCAATGTGCCACAAAATGCACCACTTGACAAAGTAGCACCTTTACTTTGTGCGGGTATTACTACCTATTCACCGCTTAAATTTTCAAATATCAAAGAAGGCTCAAGCGTAGCTGTAGCAGGATTTGGTGGGCTTGGTATGATGGCAGTAAAATATGCTGTGAAAATGGGTGCAAAAGTAAGTGTTTTTGCAAGAAATGAAAACAAAAAAGCACAAGCTTTAGCTATGGGTGTGAGTAATCTTTATACTAGTACAGACAAAAGCGTGGTAAAAGAAAGATTTGACCTCATCATCTCTACCATACCGACCCCTTATGATCCGCTAGCTTATATGGATTTGCTAAAATTTGGTGGTGAAATGGCTATAGTAGGATTACCTCCACATGAAGTAAGCCCTAGCATTAACATCATTCACTTTGTACATAAAGCAGGTAAAAAAGTATATGGCTCGCTTATTGGGGGCATTAAAGAAACTCAAGAAATGCTTGATTTTTCTTTAGAACATGGAATTTATCCTGAAATTGAACTCATCAAACCAAGTGAGATTGACAAAGCTTATGAAAATCTCACTTCAGGAAAAGCCAAATTCCGCTATGTAATCGATATGAGTGCAGAAAATTAATACTCATCAAAAATCACATCGCTAGTATCAAAACCTCTTTGCTTGGCTATTTCAAGTAAAGAGGTTATTTGCTCTTTTACTAAAATCTCTCTTGATAAAATCCAAAGATATTTTTTATCAGGACTACCTACAATAGAAACTTGATAATTTGTATCAATGTAAATAATCTCATAATTTGGCTTGTTAAAAATATTCATAAAAATACTAAACTTAACTGCTAAAGCCCTTGGAGATTTTACCCTAGCTTTGCCATTTGCTTGAGAGATTTCTCCATTTTCTTTTGTGCATATATTTTTAACTTTAATTATAGGCGTAGAGCCTTCATACTCTAGCTCATATTCTGCCTTAGCACTTTTGCAAGTTTTTTGAAAAAAGGCAGGTTTTCTAGCCATTTCTAACCATGTACCCATGTATTTTTCTAAATTTATACCATCTAATAATTCTATCATTTTTCTTCCTTTTGGTTTACCTCGCCCCAATCACACATTGCTTGTAAAATAGGAATTAAACTTTGACCTTTTTTAGCAAGGCGGTATTCTACTTTTGGAGGGATTTGTGGGTATTCTTTACGCGTAATTAAATCATCATTTTCAAGCTCTCTTAAAGTATGTGTTAAGGTCTTAAAAGAAATATTACCAAGATATCTTTTAAGTTCATTATATCTTACAACTTCATAACGAAACAAACAATACAAAACACTCATCTTATATTTGCCTGAAATCAAAGATAAGGTATAGTTAAACCCGCATTCTGTAAAATCGCACTTTTCTTCCATATACTTTCCTTTAATATAGTATTATGCTTTTTTATATTATAATCCAAAATCATTTTTTATCAAAATGAATACACATTAAAAAGGGTTTCGATGGATTTCATCACAAATCTTATCATTGCTGCTATTGTTGGTGGTGCATGCGGAGCTGCGCTTCATTTATGGAAAAAGAAAAAAGAAAAAAATAGTAGCGAAAAATAATACGTGAAGCAAAATGCTTCACGTATATCTATACTAATTGTCTATCATTTTTATGATATTTTAAAATACCCTCTGCACAACGATAAGCCAAAGCTCCAACTGTATCAGTAGGATTATAACCACTATTGTGCTGAAAATTTCCCGCACCAACAACAAAAAGATTATCCATATCCCAATGTTGCAAGTAAGTATTAACAACACTTGTTTGAGGATTAGCACCCATAGTAGTTCCACCCGTATTATGTGTAGATTGATAAGGCACTATACTATAATCTTTTAAGTATGCTCCTTTTTTAATCGATCTCACTCCTTGCATTTTTTTAGCTACTTCAGCTGTTTTATCTGTTATAAATTTATGCAAAGCACGATCTTGATCTGTAAAATTATAAGTAAGTCTTACCAGTGGCATTCCAAAAGCATCTTTATAAGTTGGATCCAAACTCAAATAATTGCTTTTGTGTGGTAAAGATGCGCCTTGTCCTCCTACTGTAATAGCTCTTGTAAAATTATAATTTAAAGCTTTTTTAAATTCAGCTCCCCAACTTGGAGTTCCTTTTGGCAGCGGAGCTGATTGGATAGGGCGATTTCCAAGTTGCACACTATAAATCATGGCTCCGTGCAAAAACTTCTCTTTCGAGTGGTCAAAATTATCCCCATTATAGTCATCGCAAGTTGTACCTAAAGCACCTGAACCCATATATGTATTAAATTGCTCATCAAAAAACGCTGTTGTTCCCATATTGATTTGATAACAATAGTTTTTACCTAAAGTTCCTTTGCCTGTGTTTGGATCGTATTGCTCACCTATATCACTTACCATTAAAAGCTTAGCATTGTTAAACATATAACTTGTAAGTACTACAATATCTGCTGGCTGAATATACTCTTTCATAGTTCTTGTATCTACAAACCTAACTCCTGTAGCTTTACCATCTTTTTTTAGTATTTCTATAACATTACTATGAGTTCTTATAGTATATTTTCCTGTGCTCATAGCTTTAGGTATGACAGTATTAATAGGACTAGCCTTAGCACCATACTCACAACCAAAACGCTCACAATAAGCACAATATTGACATGGGGCTAGATCTTGACCATCTGGATTAGTATAACCGCCTTTTGAATTAGCCGCAGGTAATCTAAATGGATGTAATTTCATTTCTTTTGCAGCTTTTTCGAAGCGTTTAAGCATTTTAGTGTTTTCTAAAGGTTCTTGCGGATAAGGACTTGATCTAAACAAACCCATTTTTTCAGCAAGTGGGTTTTCTTCTCCACAAATTCCACAGGTTTTTTCAAACTTATCATAATAAGGTTCCATATCTTTATAGGTTAAACCCCAATCTTGCAAAGTATAATCATCACCTAATTTATTGCCATATCTTTCAAAACTTTTTGTTTTAATCTCAAAATCATAAGGTAAAAATCTAAAGGTCCAACCATTCCAATGCACCCCTGCACCACCAACATTACTTCCAAGTAAAAAAGATCCCATTTTTCTATATGGTAAGGCTAAACCATTAACATTATGGCGAAAAGTTACTGTATCTTTTGAGCAATCTTGCATTAAACCATAGTTAATACCATATCTCCACTCATCATGAATCATTGCAAAATTTTCCGTAGTTTGCATCATACCACGCTCTAAGCTCAAGACAGTCAATCCAGCCTTGGTAAGTTCTGCTGCAACTATACCACCTGTCCAACCAGCCCCTACTGTTACCACATCTACTTTTTTTAATACTTCTGCCATAATTTATCCTTCCATGTCAGCTAAGCTCATAGGCTCTATGTCAAAAAACTCATCACTTGTGATCTTGTCAATATAACTCATTTGAGCACCAGGATATTGCATCATTCTCCAACCATTTTTATTATCATTACCACCATAAATTGGATCAGATAAAACTCCAGCTATTGTCATATCCCTTAAAAGAGTAAAAAATTCAGAAGATTTAAATCCTATGAAATCGATTTTATTTTTTTCTAAATCAACTAAAATTTTATCTTGCTCAACTCCTTTTAAAGATGAAAAAGTTTTTTTATAACGCTTTTGAGATATTATTTCCAAAGCTTTAACACCCTCTAAGAAAATCTCATTGCGTTTCATTGGAGTTTGATAACCTTGCTCAGCAATTCCTTCTATAAATGGCCCTTGTAAGTATTCTCTATCGTTATAACCATAAGCTGAAGCTAATTGATTATCAATAAAATAAGGCACGCCTAAGCCTATAGCACCATCACCTTGCTCATCTTTTGGATAAATTCTCTCACATGCTGCACTTAGATTATCAAAATCAGTCTGCACTTGAAAAAACATTTTTCCTCTTATTTTATTTGAACCTCCTTGTGTTTTCTTGTGTGCATGAGTTAATTCTGCAGCATGCAATATAGCTCCACCACTCATAGTGCTAGCAGCAACCACACCGCCACCCAAAAGACTTAATTTAAAAAAATTTCTACGATCGATGACATTATCTTGCATATTTTCCTCCTTTTTGTTGACAATATCAACTTATATTCATTCTATTCCTTGCTTTTTTAATATAGTCTTAAATAAAAAAAATAATACAATTTTTGTATTATTTTTAAAAAATCAATCATAAAAAGTAACATATTTGTTTTGCACTTTCTTATAGTATAGTATCTTACATAAATTTCAGTATTGAAATGAAATTATAGTTAAATTATAATTTCAAAAAAACGCAAAAGGATAAAATATGCAAAAAGTATTATTATTAAACGGTGCAAAAGACTTTGGACACTCTAAAGGAAGACTAAACACAAGCTTGCATGAGCTTGCACTTAAGACTTTACAAGAACTTGGTTTACAAACCCAACAAACACACATAGATCAAGGCTATGATATAAACGATGAGATGGAAAAAATTCTAAATGCGGATGTTTTGATTTGGCAAATGCCTGGTTGGTGGATGGGTGAGCCTTGGATAGTAAAAAAATACATTGACGATGTTTTCACAGCAGGACATGGAGTATTTTATAAAAACGATGGTAGAAGTAGAGATGATGCAAGTAAAAAATACGGAAGTGGTGGGCTTTTAAAAAATAAAAAATATATGCTTTCACTCACTTGGAATGCTCCAATACAAGCTTTTGATGATGAGAATGAATTCTTTAATGGAGCTGGGGTTGATGGAGTGTATTTACACTTTCACAAAGCACATGAGTTTTTAGGAATGAGTGCTTTACCTACTTTCATAGCAAATGATGTAATCAAAAATCCTCAAGTACAAGAATATTTTACAAACTACAAGGCGCACTTAGAAACAATTTTTAAAGCTTAGAAATTTGGGATTTGATGCTAGAAATCATTGATTTTTTAGCCTCAAATTCACTTTTTAAATTCAAAATAATCTGTCTTTTAGCTTCAATAAAATCAACAAAACTTTGCATATAGTTTTTATAAATTTTTAAAACTACAGGCTTATTTAAAAGCAAATCTTCAAATTCATATACATTAAGCTCAGTTAATACCCTTTGATGCACTTCACTTGCTTTTGGATGATATAAGCTAAACTCGGTACTATCAAGCTCATAAAATTCTTTACTCGCATTCATTTTAGCGCTAAAAAATCCCAAAGTAAGCTTAGTAGCACTTTCATAATTTGCTAAAGCTTTTAGATTAAGCTTTTCTAAAAATAGATCAAGTTCAAGTTGGCTTTTAAATAATAATTGCTTAAAATCTTTTAAAAAAAGCTCCTCGCTAGCACTAGCAAAGCTTCTAAAACTAGCAAATTCTTTTTCACTTTCTAAGGCATTTTCTTTTTGTAAATTTGAAAATTGAGCCTTAAAAAGCAAAATTTGCTCTTCTAAATGAGTAAAAAATAAGGAAAAATCATCTTTGATTTGACTAAATTCTAAAGTGATTTCATTTTTTAATCTTTTAAATTCCTTATTCATTGCTTCAGAGTTATAAAACATAGCCAAAAATGCATCATCACTTGAAAGATATGGCGCTTTATAAGCAACTTTTTCATAAAGATTTTTCTTAAATAAGCCCTTAGCTTCTTTATAATAACTACTATCTTTTTCTTTAATAAATTTTAAGATTTCTTGAGCAATTTTTTCTCCAACAAGTTTTAATTTATCCAAACAATTATGATTTAAAATTTTGATTTTTTGCTCTAACTTGCTTACTTTGAAAGTCTGTAAAATAGTATTAAATTTAAGTTCTAATTGCTCTAGTGCATTTTGAAACAAATCATATTGATTTGACAAAAGTTCGCATAGATCACTAAGTTTTTCTTTGATAAAATCTTTTTTAATATGCTCATAATCAAGTTCTTTTAAATACTCATAAAGCAAAGGCAAATTTGACTTTTGCAAATCAAATTTTGCTTCTTTACATGAAATTGCGATGATTTTTTCAAAATACTTATCAAAAACTAAATGAGCGTAATTTAAAACATTTTCTAGCTCATCTTGACTTAGCTTATCTTTTTGATTTAGCACGCAAATCCCGCCACGCTCTAAAAGCTTGGCATTTGCTTTTATAGCATCTTCTTCACTTTTTTTGCCTGCATTATCAATCAAACTAAGCCAAATAACACTATGCATAAAAGAAAGTTCTTTAAAAGTAGTTAGCGTGTCGGTAGTGTTTGCATTTAAACCTGGGGTGTCTATAAGTGTGATATCTTTTAAAAGTTCAATAGGCGCAAAAAGGTGCAAACTTTTAGTTTCTTTTAGCTCATTTCTTTGATCGCTAAATTTAGAAAGCTCATCTATATCAACAATCTCATCACTACCATCTTCATATTCAACTCTTAAAAAATACTCCTTAGCATAGCGTAAAAAGGTAGGCTTAAAAGTCACCGGCACCACGCCTGTTGGCAGGCATTCTTTTTGTAAAATTAAATTTAAAAGCGTGGATTTGCCACTAGAAAATTGCCCTATGATAGCCACATTAATGGCTCTTTTATAGCTAGCTATAATCATCTCAAGATCTTTTAAAAACACATCATTTAAATGCAAACTCGGCTCTAAAAATGCATTTTTTATTGCTAAAATTTTTCCCTCAAAACTATCATCAAAACTTTTACAATAAGTATTTTCATAGGCTTTTAAAAAATCATTAATCAAATCATTTTGCATTTAAAAGCTCCGTTTTTAAAGTCTTTAAACTTTGTAATTTTGTATTGTTTTTTTCTAAAAGCTCTTTGGAGTTTTGTTCATTTTGCTCTATTTGTAAAATCAAGTCTTTTAAGTCTTTGATTTGTTCTTCTTGTTCTTTTTCGTATAAATTTAAACTAAGCTCTAAATTAGTAAAAAATTCTTGATTATTTTTTAAATCTAAGGCAATTTTTTCTATATTAAATGTTTGTAATTTTTCTAAAATTTGATTTTCTAAAGAGCTTTCTAGTTTATAAATATCTTGAGTAGACTCTAAATTTTTTAAAAGTTCCGCTTTCAATGTCATAAAAAGATCATTAGTGAAAATGCCTTCTATTTTTGTTTCAACCTTACTTTTAAAATCATCACAATTTTGCTCTAAAATAGCTTTTAAAAAATCATATTTCACACTTAGAGTGTTTTTAAGCTCATTGACCTTATACTCACTTTGCTGTTTTAACTCTCTTAAAAGATCAAAAATTCCATCTTTTAAAGTCGTATCAATGATAGTGTTTAATCTTTGAGTGTTGTTTTTGATTTTATTATTTTGATTATATTTTAGCTCATCTATAAGTTTTTCTTTTAATTTCTTAGCTAGCAAATGCAAAAGCGTTAAAATTTCTTGAGTATTTTCATCTTTTGTGCTAAAAATAGCACTTAGCTCTACTTTTACTTGCATTAATTTTTCTTTTTTTGCTTTAAAATCATTGATAATAGTTTGATTTTGCTTATCAAACTCAAAGCTTTCATAATTTAGCATTTTATTAGAAAATTTAATTTTTTCTTCTATTTTTTCTAAATGCAATAATAATTCTTTTTTATAAGCACTTAGAGCGATTTTGTTTTTATCATATAAGCTTTTAGCTATAAGTTCTTCTAGTGTTAAAATATTACTTTGTTCTAAATTTCCACCTTTTTTTTGATAAAAATCATTAGCTAGTTTTGAAGAAATACACACAAAATCTACATTATCTAATAATTCTTGGCTAAGTTGCTTTTGTGCTAAATTTTCTTTGAGCTTATTTTTAGTATAGTTAATTACTTCTTGCAAGTCTTTTTGACTAAGTAAGTCAGCCTTAGTAAGCACAATCAAAAGCTTACTTACCCTTGAAGTTAGCAAACATTCTATAATAAAATCACAATCTTTTTGACTAAGACTTTGAGAAGCATTCATAAGATGGATTAAAAAGTCAGCTTTACTTATATAAGCTTTTGTTAAAAGCTCCCTTTGGATGATCACATCATCAAGTCCTGGAGTATCAACTATACAAACATTATCTTTTAAAAAATCAAGCGATGAAAAAAGCTCTATTTTTTTAATAAGTGCTGAAATTTTGTTTTTTGCACTAGTGTAATTTTTTAATTCTTCAATTTTTATTTCTATATTTTTATTTTCTTTTTCGATATATTCATTTAGATTAAAATTTTGTTCTAATTGTTTTATAAGTTCTTGCATATCTTGATTATCTTTGGAGCTTTTTAAAATATCTTGCCATTCTTCTTCACTCCAAAAATATATCTTAGCTTTTTGCTCTTTGCCGTATTTTAAAACGCTCAAATTTGCAGTTTCAGGCACGTTAGATACACCTAAAAAATCTTTTTTTAAAAGTGCATTTAGCATACTTGATTTACCTGCATTTACCACACCTGTTACCGCGATAGAAAAATCAATATTGCTAAATTTAACCAAAGCTTCTTGTAAGAGCTTTTGAGCTTTTTCATCTTCGCAAAGCTCTTGTAAGTTTTGGTTAATGAGATCTAGTGTTTGATGTGAGTTTTTAACTTCTTGCTTGTAATCTTTTTGGATAACTTTTTGTCTAGATACAAAAGCATATATTAAAGTATTATCAGTGATTTTTTGAAGTTTTTCCAAGGCTTTTAAAAGCTCATTTTTGTCTAAAATTCCCAAATTTAAAGCATTAATAAAACAAACCTGTGCATACTGAATACCATAAAGATCTAAGCGTAAATTTAAACTTTTCATTAAACTTTTAAATTCATTTAAAGCGCTAAATCTTTCATAATTATCAAGATTAGTACTTAAAAGAATTGCTGCTTTTTGAGCGTCAATTAAACTTTCATCAAAAAGTGTATTTGTGTCAAGATAAACGCTATGATTTTGCCAAATTTGTTTTAGTAAGGTTTTAAGAGCCCCCTTTTCTTGGGGGCTAGGATTATTTGTTTCTTTGAGCGACAAGCTGTCTTCTCATATAAGCGATTTTACTTTGTAAAGGTAGTTCTTTTGGACAATTATCTTCACATGCAAGCAAAGACATACATCCAAACACACCATCATCATCACCCACTAATTCATAAAAATCTTCTATAGTTCTGTGATCATGTGGATCTTGTAAATATCTAGCTGTTCTTAAAAGTCCAGTAGCTGCGATAAAGTCAGGTCTCATTAGCTTAGTCGCACAAGAAGCAACACAAATTCCACACTCTATACAACGATCAAGTTCAAAAGTCTCATCAGCAACTTCTGGCTCAATACGCTCTTCAAGTTTAGAAATATCTGTTTCTTTTTCATTATGCACCCAGCTCTCAACGCGTTTGCACATACCATCAAACCACTCACCTGTATTAACACTTAAGTCTTTTATGTGTCTAAATGCAGGTAAAGGCATAAGCTCTATAACGCCATCTGGATAGTCTTTTGTTAATGTTTTACAAGCAAGTTTTGGCTTACCATTAATCATCATAGCACAGCTTCCGCAAATCCCTGCTCTACATACAAAGTCAAAACTCAAATCCGCATCCATTTTTTCTCTGATTTGAGTTAAGCACACAAAAATCGTCATAAATGGAGTTTCTTCAAGCTCATAAGTAACAAAATGAGGCTTAGAAATTTTACTTAATGGATTATATTTAAATGCTCTTATTGTTAATTTTCTACTCATAATCAACTCCTATTCTTTGATTTGGTGCTTTAAATTTAGCTTGTAATTCATAAGGCATTAAAGCATGTTGAATTTCATATCTACCTTTGCCTTCTGCTTCCATTTTTTCACGGATCGCATCAACTTCAGCTTGGCGTTTTTCACTTAATGGGTTTTCAATAATATTTCCTTTAGCACCATAACCTCTAAATGCAGGTGGGATTTCCATTTTCATAATGTCAAGATCTTCATACTCAACTCTAGGCATACTTTCACCTTCTACCCAGTAGGTATTTGTTCTTTTCATCCAATTTAAGTCATCTCTTTTTGGATAATCTTCTCTATAATGAGCCCCACGGCTTTCTGTTCTTAAAAGCGCACCATAAGCAACACATAAAGCAATTTTTAGCATTCTTGGAACTCTATAAGCTTCTTCAAGCTCTGGATTTGCACATTTTAATTCTTTATCATGCACTTTTAAATCAAGTGATTTTTGATATAACTCTTCAAGCTCTTTAACCGCTTCTTCAAGACCTTGGCCTGTTCTAAAAATAGCTACTTTTTCCCACATAATGTCTTTCATTCTGTTTTTGATTTCAAATACATCATGTTTTCCTTCTTTACTAACAAGAGATTTTAAGTAATCATACTCTTTAGAAAGGAAAGATTTAACGATATTTGTATCAATATCATTACCATTTTCTTTACAATATTGTGCAAAATAATCTCCCACGATCATACCTGCAACAACAGTTTCTGAACATGAATTTCCACCCAAGCGGTTAAATCCGTGCATATCCCAACAAGCTGCTTCACCACACGCAAAAAGACCATTTAGCCATTGACTTTCGCCGGTTGGTTTAGTTCTAATACCACCCATTGAGTAATGTTGCATAGGTAAAACTGGCGCCCAGCCTTTTGGACCCTCATCAGCAGGATCAATACCATTAAATGTTTTACAAATATCTTGAACATCGCGAAGATTTTTTTCAACATGAGCACGACCGAGGATAGAAATATCAAGCCATAAATGATCTCCATAAGGGCTTTTTACACCTTTACCTTTTCTAATGTGCTCCATCATTCTACGACTTACAACATCCCTACTTGCAAGTTCTTTTTTCTCAGGCTCATAATCAGGCATAAAGCGGTAACCATCAACATCTCTTAAGATACCACCATCACCTCTACAACCTTCAGTTAGTAAGATACCACTTGGTACGATTGGAGTTGGGTGAAATTGTACTGCTTCCATATTTGAAAGTCTGCAAAGTCCAGTTTCTAAAGCAATAGCAGCTCCTGTACCTTCACAAATAACAGCATTTGTAGTTTGTTTATAAATTCTACCATAACCACCTGTTGCAATCATAGTTCCCCTAGCAACATAAGCGATTAATTCCCCATTAGTTAAATCTCTAGCAATAGCCCCTAGACATTTTTTACCATCATGGATAATTCTTACTGCTTCCATTCTATCGATGATTTTAACTTGATGTTTAATCGCTTCATTTGCCACACCATATAGCATACAGTGTCCTGTTGCATCAGCGATATAACATGTTCTCCATTTTTTAGTACCACCAAAGTCCCTTGCATTTATAAGACCATGTGCTTCTTCTTTTTCTTCAATAGTAGTTTTTTGAGCATTGATAACTACAGTTCTAGGTCCTTTTGTAACCCTAGTCCAAGGCACACCCCAAGCAGCAAGCTCACGCACAGCTTTTGGAGCAGTTTGCGCAAACATTCTTGCAACTTCTTGATCACAGCCCCAGTCAGATCCTTTTACTGTATCAGCAAAATGCACATCTTCATTATCTCCCTCACCTTTAACGCTATTTCCTAAACTCGCTTGCATACCACCTTGTACAGCAGCTGAGTGAGATCTTTTAACTGGACAAATACTTAATAAAGTTACACTTTGACCACTTTTTGCAACTTCAATAGCAGCTCTTAAACCTGCAAGACCACCACCGATAACTAAAGCATCACTATATTGTATGTTCATATTTAGCTCCATCATAAGTTTTTACTATTTGCGCTACAGAGTTGTTTTGGTAATTATTAAAGCCTATTTTTGCAAAAGCAGCTAAGCTTAATACACCTAAAACTAAGAAGAAAATACTAATAAACCATTTTGCTTTTTTAAGTTTTTTACGACTTTCTTTTGCATCTTTACCTTCAAACCAACCCCATTTTACACATAATCTATAAAGACCAATACTACCATGCAACTCAACACAGATTAATAAGGCAATGTAAAATAACCACATAAAATGGCTCACTACTCTATCACCTGACATATCAGCACTGATTTTATCTGCATTAGTAATGATAAAAATTAAGTGCGCAGAACCCAAGAAAAACATTACAAAACCAGTTGCAGCTTGAATCCACCATAAAGAAGAATCACCATGATTCATATATTTTAAGTGTGTTCTACAAAGTTGGTATTGTCTGAAATTAATAGGAAATTTTCTCATTGCAAGACCCGCATGCACAAAGAAAATAACCAAAACACAGGCAGCCAAGAAAGAAGTGATGTAGCTCATCATAGGGCTATTAATGATAAATTTTAGTTCTAAAAAGTGAACCACTGAATCAAAAAAATCATCACTAACCAAAATGGTAGAAACGAACAACATATGTGCCCACATAAACAAGCCTAAAATTAAGCCTGTCGCACTTTGAATATAGTCAAGTTTTGCTGGCATTTTGCTTTTTTTGCCATCAATACTCTTGCCTAAAAAACCTTCAATGAGTTGGCTCATATTTACTCCTTTTAAAAGTTGATAAGTTTTAATATCGGAGCAATTATAGAACTTTTATTCTTAAAATAAATAAAAATTTATAAATTTTTTTTAATATTTCTTAAATAAAAAGATAAAAATAGTCCTAATAAAAACATTAATAAGCTCAATATCTGACCCATGCTCATACCAAAAGCAACAAAGCCTATGCCAAAATCAGGCTCTCTAAAAAACTCACATACAAAGCGCGCTAGAGCATACAAAATCGTATAATAAGCAATCAATTCTCCATTGTATTTTTTATATTTTTTTATTAGTAATAAAATAGCAAAAACTACAAAACCTTCTAAAAATGCTTCATAAAGTTGTGAAGGATGACGCAATATCCCATCTACATAAATACCCCAAGGCACTTCTGTAGCTCTACCAAATAGCTCTTGGTTTAAAAAATTTCCAATACGACCAAAAATATATCCACATGGTACACTAATAGCAACTAAATCTAAATATTTCCATAAATTTTGCTTATTTTTTTTACAAAAAGCATAAGTTGCTATTAAAAATCCAACAACAGCTCCATGATAACTCATACCCCTAATCCCTACAAATTCTCCATTATAAAAGGGATTGAAAATTTGCCAAGGATGAGTAAGATACCATAAAGTATGCGCATCATAAATTAAAATATAACCCAATCTTGCACCTAAAATTACACCAATTTCTACCCATATAAAATAGCTATCAAGCATAGCTTTTGAAATTCCCATATTATCTTTAATCGCATAGTATTTTGCAACCATTAAAGCAACAAGCAAAGCTAGCACATACATAATGCCATACCAATGCACTTTTAAACCAAAAATTTCAAAAGCTACCACATCAAAATTTGCATAAATATTTTGCCAAAATTCCATAAAAAGCCCTTATTATAAAACATATAATATAGCAAAAAATTGTTATAATTATAAAAATCAAAAGGAGAGAAAATGAAAAAAATATTATTATTTTTTAGTATAGTTTTATTTTTAAGTGCTTGCACTGGTAATCAAAAAACTTATTATATTTCTATGCCAAATTTTAAAAGTACTTTTGAAGGACACAACAACACAAATGCTAATAGTCCTAAAGTCAAAATCAATGATATAGAAATTATAAAAAATACTTTTTATAGTTCATATTTTGAGCAATCTACCCTAAATCAAAGAATTAATAAAAGCTTAGAATTACTCAAAAAACAACTTTTAGAAGATAGCAAAGCATTGCTTCAAAGTAAGGGATATATTATAGATAATGAAAATCCTGATTATGCTTTTAATATAGTTATCAATGCTAGTCTATATGAAGATAAGGTTACAAGAAATTCAAGTCTTGGAGGTGATAGTGTGGAATCTTCTTTTATGATCATTTTAGAAGCTCAAAGTCATTTAAATAATTTACACCAAGAAGATACTTTCCAAAGTACAACAAGCTCAGCAAAATTAAATGATCCTATTATTTTAAATTATCCTATAAAAGGACAAGCAAGCATAGAAAGTTTTAGAGAGGTATACAGTGCTGTTCCAACTCAAGTTAATGAAAGTCTTGCAGCAAGTGCTTTAGAAATTGATAAAGTTTTTGTTGCTTTTTATAAAGAAATCACATCTAGTTTAAAAACGAGTATAAAAGAAATCAAAGAAGAGCCAAAAACACAAGAAAGCTCAGAAGTTCAAGATACAAAACAAGATGATAAAAAAGAAGAAAAAGCTACTCCTTATCAAAATAATGAAGTAATTATTTTTGAATAGCTTGTGCATAAAACACTTTGATCTTAAATTTAAGATTGATGTGTTTTTCTTCGGATTTAAACTCCACAGGAGTGCTAACTTCTATTAAATTTTTATATCTTTGCAAATCATTTAAAAAAGAGTAAAAAGCTTGAGGATTTTTCATCTTTACGTTAGCTCCAAATTGGTATTTTAAATACTCTTGCTCTTTTTTAATGGGAATGAGATTGATTTTTACATCATCAAAGTAATTTTTCATAAATTCTAATAATTCTTTTTGTGAAAATTCTGCATTGATTTGAGCTAAATTTTGTGCATTTACCTTTTGAAACTCATCAATAACTTTTTCTAAAGCTTGCAACTCATTTATTGCTTTAGTGTTTTGAATTTGCTGGGTTGCTAATCTTGAATGCTCGATTTTATAATCTTTCAAAAAAGGCACGATTAAAAATAAAATCAAAATCGCACAAAGCGCTACAAATGAAAAAGAATAAATCAAGATTTTTAATACATCAGCTTCTTCTAAGCTCTTATCGTTTTTGCTCATACATTTCCTCTGGTATAGTGATATTTACACTTACAAAGCGATACCACCCATTTTCTAATTGATAATAACTTGTTTGAGAATTGGAAAAAATACTTCTTAATGGAGCCTCTAATAATAACGCAAACATTTCTTTAGTAGGTGTAATACCTCTTAAAATAAGTGATCTATCTTCCATTAAAACCTCATCTAAAGATATGTTTTTAGGCACTAGAGTAAAAAGATTTTGAATACTTTTTAATAAAACTTTATTTTTACCATTTTCTTGTTCTTGCTCTAAATCTCCCAAAATCAACTCTGCTTTATCATTTTGTCTTACTAATTCTTGATATTTAAGCTTATTAGCATTAATTTGTGCGATAATTTGAGCTAATTCTTCTTTTTTATTATCAAGTTGCACAGACGCATAATAACTTTTAAAAACAACCACAATAAATACTACAAAAATCAAAGCAACACTAATACTAGTAAAATAAATCCAAATTCTAGTAAAAAGATTAAAAACAGGTTTTATCTTAGGTTTGATTAGACTATATCTCATAATTTTAAGTCCTTCACCATAAGTTCATTCATCAAATTTAAAGTATCTACAAGTTCTACTTTAGGTTTTATAAAAAGCTCATTTTCTAAATAATCAAGCGAGGTCGGACTAAAACTTTCCTCATCAAAAATCACAATTTCTTCCAAAAAGCTATTATCATACAAAGGATTTTGATAAAATTCTTTTACACTTGAAATGATGTATTCTATCATTTTCATATCTGAGCTAAAATTTTCTAAAGACTCAATAGGAAGTTCTTCTTTTTCTTCATCTAATTCCTCAAGTTTATCAAGCTCTTGACTCATTTCTTCTAAACTTTTTAAATCATAATTTTGCTCATTTTCTTCTTCTTGATTTTCATCATCAATTTGTAAATCAAATTCTTCTTTAATATCATCAAAAAAATCATCTTCATCATAATTTTGACTAGCTATATTAAAATAACTTCCAAACAATATAGCTTCATTTTTACAAATTAACATCGCAACAAAATCATGGTATCTATACACATAAAGGCCTATTTTTTCTTCAAAACCTCTATTTGTCATACAATGATAAAGCAAAGAAAAAGGCGAATAAAGTAGATCTAAACCGCCAAAAGCCTCATAATCTTGCTCATATAAGCTTAAAGAATGATTAGATGCATACAATAAGCCATTGTTAAAAGAAATGCACTTAACACTACTTGCATCGACACCAAAATTAGAAAGATCTTTAAAATTTGAGCTTGGCACAACGCCTTGGGCAATAGGAGTAAAAAAAGTACATATATAATAAATTTGAAAATCTTTAGTTAAATTTTTTACATATTCTATAGCTTTTTCTTTATCTTCAAAGCTTTTTTCAAAAGTATCCACAGCTTTGGATTTTTTCCAAGTATGACATCTTATAATGTATTGTTTTTCATCATAGCAAATACAAACTAAAAGTTGTAAAATGTACTTTCTAAAAAAAGATAACATAGTGTTTATCCTTTGTCTATTTGACTTATCATATCAAATTTTTCTTTTATCAATACTTTAGCTTCTTCTAAATTTAAATTTTGTATTTTGATTTCTTCACTTAGTCTATAGGTAATCTTAGAAAAAGGTTTAGGTAAGATCATTTTATCCCAGCTTTTAAATTCCCAAAAAGAACTTGCTTCATAATTTAGCAAAAAAAGTGGAGTATTTTTTTTCAAAGCTATCATCACAGAACCATCTGAAACACTATGATAAGGTCCTCTTGGCCCATCTGGAGTGATAATCACATCATCGCCTTGATCTAAAATTTTAAAAGATTGTTTTAATAAAGCCAAAGCACCTTTACTTGTACTACCTCTTAAAGTATCCAAACCAAAAAAGGCAATATTTCTAGCAATGATTTCTCCATCTTTATGGTGTGAAATCATCACATAAGCCTTTTTTCCTTTAATACCCATTTTACGATAGGCAAAAGGCATTAGAGCAAGACGCCCATGCCAAAAAAGTATCACACATGATCTTTTTGGAAGCTTTTGCCCTAAATAAACCTTTCTACAAGTTAAAAAAATCAGCCATTGTAATAAAAAAATTCCAAAAGCTAAAAGATTAATCTTAAAGGATTTCGCCATTTAACACCATACGCCTAGGATTGGTGATTTTTACTTTTTTCATTTGTCCTAATAACTCTTCACTGCCTTTAACTTGAATCAAAAAGTTATTATCACTTCTACCTGCCACAAAGCCTTCACTTCTTAATTCTTCAAATAAAACTTCAAATTCTTTATCTTTTTGCTTTGCAACAATTTCATCTAAAATTTCTGTATGTCTTGCTTGTAAAATACTCAAGCGTTTTGAAGCTATATCATCAGAAATTTGATTTTGCATAGTCGCAGCTTTAGTTAGTGGTCTTTTAGAGTATTTAAAAGAAAACATTTGCTCAAAACGCACTTTTTCAAGTACATCCATAGTATCTTCAAAATCTTTATCACTCTCGCCTGGAAAAGCTACAATCACATCAGTAGAAATACTCACATCTTTGCACATAGAACGAAGTTTCAAGGCTCTATCTAAATACCACTCTTTAGTATAACCGCGTTTCATAGCTTTTAAAATTTCACTCGAACCACTCTGTAAAGGCATATGCATAGACTTACATACTTTAGGGTTTTTAGAAAAAACCTCTAAAAATCTATCATCCATATGTAATGGGTGTGGGCTTGTAAAACGGATACGCTCTAAACCTTCAATTTCACTTAGCCTTTCTAAAAGATCTGAAAAATTAATCTTTTCATGTGCATTAGAAAATCTTTTGCCGTAATTGTTAACATTTTGTCCTAGTAAAAAAATCTCTTTAGCACCTTTAGAAACAGCTTTTAATGCTTCATTTTTAATAATCTCAAAAGGTATGGAAATCTCATCTCCTCTTGTGTGAGGCACTATACAATAAGTACAATGCTTATCACAACCTATAGAGATATTAATATAAGTTTTATAAAGACTATTTCTAAAATCTGCAAAAGCATAATTACTCTCATCAAAATCTATATCATTACCTAAAAATTTTGGCGTATTTACAGCCTTTGTAATTTTAGAAACATTTCTAGCACCCAAAACAAAATCCACATTTGGAGCACGCTTAAAAATCTCATCTCCCAAATGCGAAGCAGTGCAACCACAAACTCCTATTTTAGCACCATTTTTTTTGATTTTTTCAAAACTTCCAACTTCTGAAAAAAGCTTATGCACAGGTTTTTCACGTACTGAGCAAGTATTGATTAAAATCAAATCTGCTTCTTTTGCATCTTGAGTTAATTCGTAATTTTCTTTTTCTTTAAGTTCAGCTATCATATGCTCTGAATCACGCACATTCATAGCACAACCTAAAGTTTGTATAAAAAGTTTTTTACTCAAAGAATGTGTACCTCATACATAAAATCTGTATCATCTAAACCATATTTGATTGTTCTATGATAAACACATTTTCCTTTTTTTTCAAAATGCTCTACTAAAGCGATTAATTGCTTATGTGCATTGTCTTTATCAAAATAGAAAAATTTTTGACCTTCTTTATCTACAGCCTTTTCAATACTTTCTAAACTTATACTTTTTGGCTTTTCATCAACAGAGGTTCTTGCTATTTTTAAATCCATATCATCATCCTCAAGTTTTTTTAATCTGAAATTATAGCAAATTTTACTTTTAATTAAACTTATTAAAGATATAATTTTATTCTTCAAACTTTTAAAATCCAAAATTAAGGTTGTATTGTCATTATGGAAAAAATCACAGATATAATTGAATCCATTGCTAATGAGAAAAATTTACAAATAGAAGATGTAAGAGAAAGAGTTAAAAAAGCACTTATTAATACTGCTAAGAAAATTTATGGTGATAAGTATGAATTTTTTGTTGATTCAGGTAAAAATTTACAACTTTATCAAAAAATCATCGTAGTAGCTGATAATGATGAAAGATTAGAAAATGAAAATGAGCATTTTATCGCTTTAAGTAAAGCAAGGGCTGAAGCTAAAGACGTAGAAATTGGCGATGAGCTAACTTATGAATGTTCTTTAGAAAATTTAGGTCGTACTGCTGTAAATATCTTACATAAAGAATTAGAATATAACATTCAAAAACTCTTAGAAGAAAAAATCTATGAAAAATACCAAAAAATGGTAGGACATATGGTTTTTGGTAGTGTAGTAAGAGTGGATAGCGAAGAAAATACTTATGTAGAAATTGATGAGTTTCGTGCATATTTACCTAGAAAAAATCGTATCAAAGGTGAAAAATTTAAAGTAGGCGATGTGATTAAAGCTGTTATTAGACATGTGTATATTGATAAATCAGGTATGAGAATGGAGCTTAGTAGAACTAGCCCTAAATTTTTAGAAGCTTTATTAAAAGCTGAAGTTCCTGAAATCAAAGATGGTCTTATAAATATTTATGCAAGTGCAAGAATTCCAGGTGAAAGAGCAAAAATCATCTTACAAGCTAATAGCCCAAGTGTTGATGCAGTAGGAGCAACTGTGGGTATAAAAGGAGTTAGAATCAATGCTGTAAGCAAAGAATTAAAAAATGAAAATATTGACTGCATTGAGTATTCTAATGAAATGGCAATTTTAATCACTAGAAGCCTAGCTCCAGCCATTATAAACTCAGTTAGTATCGAAGATAAAAAGGCTATTGTAACGCTAAATAGCGAGCAAAAAAGCAAGGCCATAGGAAAAAGTGGTATAAACATACGCCTAGCTAGTATGCTTCTTGGATATGAGATAGAGCTTAATGAAGTAAATAATGAAGATAAAACTAATAATCAAGAAGAAGCATTTAAAAATCTTAAAGCTTTATTTGGAGAAAATTAAAGTTGCTTACCGACTGTTTGTTCGGTAAGTTTTTTCTTTAAAACCAAATCCACAACCTCTTGCTCTCTTTTATTTGCCTTTTGGCAGTGATTTTTGTCAAAAAAATCTGTAATTTTAATAACTATTTTAGCCCATCTTTTATCACGTTCTCTCCAAGCATGAGATGATAAAGACTCCCAAGCATAACCATTAAACAAAGTAGCATTGACAAAATGATCAAGTGCTCTCACACCTTGTCTAACCCTAGCAGGATTGCCAAAAGTACCCACTATAACAATAAAAAGATAACTAATCACCGCTAAAGGAACGATAGCACAAAGTAGTATGGTTCCTGCTAATTTTTCTTTCATTTTTGCCTTTTTATAAATCTTATATTCATACCATTTGCTGATCTTATAGTCAGTCTTCCTACTATATCAGGCACGAAATTTTCTTCTAATTCTAACTTATAAGTCCTTAAAATATTAGCTAAAATCAAAACAGCCTCTTGCATAGCAAAACCCTGCCCTATACACACACGCTCTCCCATACCAAAAGGCATATAAGTGTCTTTTTTAATCTTGCTTTTATCTTCATGGCGACTTGGATCAAACTCATGCGGATTTTCCCAAAAACTATCATGTCTATGGATAAGCCATGGAGCTACCACTACACCTGAACCTTTTTTGATAAGCTTATCTCTCATTTTGTTATCATTTCTTGCTTCTCTAGCAAAAAAGCCAACTGGTGGATAAAGTCTTAAACTTTCTTTAAACACATTTGTAAGATATTTCATCGCTCTAACATGTTCTATTTTAAACTCCTCATCACCTGCAACTTGCATGATTTCTTCATAGGCTTTTTGTTGCTCATTTGGAGAAATACTTAAAATATATAGTGTCCAAGTTAGCGAACTTGCAGTAGTTTCATGGCCTGCTAAGAAAAGCATGGCAACTTGGTCTAAAATTTCATTAAAAGAAAATCTCTCATTAGTATCTGCATCTACTACCATAAGCAATGATGATAAAATATCTTCATATTTTCCTTGATCATTTAGAGCATTATCATATCTTGGTTTTATAATATCTGATAAAACCTTGCGTATAATTCCACCTGCTTTAAGTCTTTTTCTCTCACCTAAAAGATTTGAAAGCCAAGTTGGGAAACGAAACATTCTTCGCATAGCTGTTTTAACTGTTTCTTCTTGCACAGTTACAAAAGCATCTAAAACAAGTTTGCCTTTTTGCTCATCAAGTTTTGATGACATGATAGTTCTAAAAATCACATCTGCGGTCACAAAAGTCATAGCTTCATCTACTTCTATAATCGCTTTATCTTCATACTTTGCAAATCTTGCCATCATATCAGAAGCTGCTTCACTCATCAAATTAAAAACTTTAGAAATTCTCGTCATTTCAAAAGAAGGTCTTAAAAGTTCTCTTTGCTTTTCCCATACTCTATCATTAGTTGTAAAAATGCTTATACCCAAAAGTGGCTCTAAAAGCTCATGCAAAAGTTGGCTTTTTGGGTATTCTCTAACCTCATCCACCATAATGCGTCTAACTTCTTTTGGATCATTTACTACATATAGATCAAATCCAGGCATTTTTACTCTGCCCATCATCATCTTATAACTTCGCTCATAAAGTCCATCAAGCCACGATCTTCTTTTTAGTAAAAAAGTGGTTAATGTAGAAGCTTTATTTTTATAAGGCTTTGGATGAAAAGGACACTGACCCATGTTTTTCTCCTATTTGATTTTTTCTTCTAGTTTATTTTTACCTATGATAAATTCAAAAAAGTTATATACCCCTTGAATTTGTGTGGCAAATAAATATAAAAAATGTGCTTTATATTTGTCTTTTTTGATTTTTTTATAATCTTTGCTTTTATATAAGGTATGAAATTTAGCCGAAAGGTATTTTGGGCTAAATTGTGCTTTTACTCCGCTTGTGCGTATGAAATCAACTTGTGCAAAACAAGCCCCATCAATAATAGAAGTAAAATCATACCATATTAAATTTTTACTTCCTAAATACTCTAAATCTTTTCTAAACTCAAAAGATCTTTTTTGATAGCTTACCAAAGGTATACACTCACCTAGAGTTAAAACCTTTAAATTTTTAAAAGAAACATTTTCTTTTTCACATTTTCTAAGCACTTTTGATAAAACATTTATACAAAGTACTGTTCCTACACTATGTGCGCTTAAGATGAGTTCATAGTTTTTATCATTTACATTTTCTTTTAGTTTTTCAAAAATAACTCTAGCAAAATCATCCATTCTTAACTCAAGCTCACCTTGAGAATTTTTCTCCCAGTTTGCACAAAAAGAACAAATTCTAGCTATCCAAAAAACAGCCAATTTCTTGCCTAATTTATAAAGCATTTTTGGCAAAAACACTAATGATAAAACAAAGGCTAAAATTTCCAAAACAATATGAAAATTTTGCAAATATAACAAACTTCCAAAAGCACAAAATAAAGTAAAAATCAAACTCAAAAGTACATAAAAAAATGGATAATAACCTGTGATGAGTTGGTGTGGGGATTCTTTACCAAATTTTAAAAAAAGCCCTGTGATGGTATAAATTCTAAAAAAACTATAGCAATCACTCAGAGCATCTTTTATACCCTCTGACCAGTTTTTTTTAACTATATCATTCCAGCTTAAAAAGGTGTAAGTAGTGCTTGTATACGGGGTTTGAATTTGCCAAAAAGCATATGTATTAACTTGAGCTTTTGATAAAGTATAATCATAATTTAAAAGCGTATTCTGCTCGGCTAAATTTTTTTTAAACATAGCATAATAATGCCTATATCCTCTAGGATCATAACCAGCTATATAAAAAACATCTCTTTTTTGACACAATTTATCCATTAAAATCCCAAATAAACTCAAAAATAAATTTAAAAATATAGCTAAAGTTGTTATCTTTGTCAAATGCTTATTTAAAGGCAAAATGAGGTGTTTTTGCTCTGAAATTATTCATTAAAAAATATTTTATAAAATAAATAAAAAATTATAAAATCAAGAAAGAACTTATGGATGTAATCTTACTAGGTGGTAGCAATAGTGTAGTTAAAAATGGTCTTAGAATAGGTCTTGAAAATAAAGACATTACACTACATAATTACGCTTTGGGACTTAGCACTTCTTTACAAAATCTTTATGAGTTAATACGCCATAAAGATACTATAAATAAAAGTGATTTTCTCATCAGCGAATCAAATATCAACGATTATCTAAGTCCTATGAGTTTAAATATTATACTTAGAAATATTGACTATTTTTACGAAGAACTTTACAAAGCAAACAAAATTACCGTAGTGCTTATACTCCCCATACCAGCTTGTAATGATAAATCAAAAGCTGTCAATGAAGCTCATAGGAAAAATTGTGCTTATTATGGTTTTAATCTAGTCGATGTAGACTTTTACTACCAAAAAAATAATCTTTATGATTTTGATCGAAACTATAAATTCCACCCTATGCCACTAGCTATGCAAGAGCTTGGTAAAAACATCATTAAAAATTTACATAGCTTTAAAAAATCCAAAGAAAATATCATTTACTCAAAAAGAAAATTTCACATCTTTGCGCCATCAAATTTAACTAAAATAGAGCATAAAAACTCATTTTTTTGTGAAAAAACTATAAAAATTAAAGCTAATGAAAAAATCATTTTTCCAAAAGAGTTCAAAAACTATCAAATCTTAGGCATACATACTTGGAATCACACTAGCTCATCAACCCATGCTATATCATCTATAAGTATTGAAAACTCATCTTTTAAATTAATAAAAAATTTTGGACTTATCAATACTTTTCAAGATATACAAAATGAAAAAGCAATTTGTGATAAGCAAACCTTTTTGTATGTTAATATGCAAATTATCAAGCAAAGTGAGGAAAGTTCGGGCTTAAGCATAGCAAATGAAAAAACACCAAGGCTTGATTATGTAGACTTAATAGGAATTTTACTTTTAGAAAATGATAATGATAAAAAGATTGAATATAAAAATTATCTTGTAAATACCCATGATTCTTTAATACCACCTATAGCATTTTATAAAGAATTAGTGTTAGAACACTATGAACTAAAAAAACTTGATATGCAAACTTTTTTACAAGGTCAAAATCATAATCTTTTGCGTTTTTTAAATCACAAAGGCTTAAAAAATGAATATGAGATATTCATCCATCAAAACAATAAACTTTATGGAGCTAGTTTAAGGATAAAAGAAAGACTAAGCTATAAGCTTGGGGAAACTATCATGAAAAATAGCAAAAGCTTTTTAGGATACTTTAAAATACCTTTTGAATTAAGAAAAGTCAAAAAAGAGCATTTTAAAAATCAAAAAGATCAAAAAAATCTACCACCACTAAAAGCTTATGCAGACTATAAACACGCTCAAATAGCCAAAACACACTTGCCCTATCTTTTAGGTAATGCACTTTTACAAGCTTCAAGAACCCCTTTTAAAATAGGCTATTTAAACTTACCTTTTAAACTAAAAAAGATTGCAAAAAATTATAAAAAGAAAATTTAATCTAAACTAATATTTTTGAAAAAATTCCCATTAACTTGGGTTTTATATATCACATAATTTCTAAATTTAGCATGTAAAACCACATCAGGTTTACATGCTCTGCATTCTTTCCAAAAAGTATGCAAGCTTTTTTGATAAGTCAAACCTTCAATATCATAAAAAGCTTTTCCCATAACCTTTAAAGGACTATTGTGATATAAAGCAGAAAGTCCTACTGTGCTATTTATGACTATAGTCCCTCTTGCATTAATTAAGAGCGTAGGTAAGTGTAAGTCATGTACATATAAAATTCTACCCTCGACATTATATTTTAAGCTCAAATCTTCTATAAGCTTAGCATAGTCCCTATAGCCACGATCCATAGGATGATGTTTAAAAACTAGATAAGACTTTGCTTTAGCATGATTAGCAAAAGAGATGATCACTTCCTCTATAAATTTTTCTGTAGTTTTTTTATAATGATGGGAGAGTTGAGTATCATTATGCACTTGCAAAATAGCTAAAAAATACTTTTGTTTTAGAGAAAGAATTTTTTCATTTAAACTTTTTTCTGTGATTTTGTATTTGTTTTTTCTATATACTGAGCAAAGCCAAGGTAAAAAGTCAAATAATTTTAAACTTCTATGGTGTAAAGAATTATTAAAATACCAAGAAAATAAAAAAGCAAAAAGCCAGTATAAAAATGAAAAAAAGGCCATATTTCTAAAAGTGCTTGAGAAGGTTTTAAATTTAAAATCTTTATCAATTTTTTTCTGACTTAGATAGAATTCTTTTTCTCTTGGTAGAGTCGAGTTTGCATTCACTCCATCTTTTTCAAAAGTAATAAAATTTGGTCTTATATAGCCTTCTTCAAAAATCCATATTTCAATACCCATTTGTTTAGCAATACTAATGGCTATCTCATGCACTTTTCTACAATCATTATACATCAAGACAACTTGAATTTGTTTTTCTTCAAAAAGCTTTTTATAAAAGTCTTCAAGTTCAGCTAAACCTTTAGTATAATTAATACTTTTAAAAGGATAAAAGAAAAAATCTCCACCATTAAAATTTACTTTATAAACTTTAGCTTGCGGAATTTTTGTAGCAATTTTACGAAAAAATCCTCCCACAGGTCCTTGGAGCAATAAAACATTTTTACCAGAAAATTTTTTTAACTTCTTACTTAAATTCATCTAATCAAAATAAATTCTATCAATCTTCTTATTTTTCTTAATATATAAATTCTTATATCCATAAACCAACGCAAATAAAATTTAGAAAAATAATCTTTTTGCATTTTTAACATTATATCTAATGCAAGCTCAACTTCACATAAATTTTTACTTTTTGGATGGATATATCTTGGATAAAGGATCAAAACGCCAGCAACAAGCTCTTCTAAACTAAGCACTCTTGTGCGTCTTGGAATTTCATGCAAATCGTTTGTCAAACCCCAACCCGCATAAAAAGGCTTGCCATACACCACTACTTTTTTACCACGTAAAAGAGTATCAAAACCACTTGTAGAGGTTATAGTATGTATTTCATCACATGCATTGATAGCGCTATCTATGCTGACATTTTCTATAATCTCATCGCAATATTTTAAAATAATACTTTTATCTTTTAAACCTTTGCGGTTACCGCTTAAAACATCAGGGTGAGGTTTAAAAACTATAAAGGCATTTTCATTGGATTTTCTTACACTTTGTAAAAGTTTTAAGGTGTCAAAACCTGCACCACCTAAGATCATAGAAGCATCATCTTCTACTTGAGCTGGGATTAAGATGATTTTTTTATTGGTATTAAAATTTAGCTTTTCATGCTTTAGGCCATTGTACTTTGAAAATTTATTTTGTGTGATAGTGATGATGAGTTTTTTAGCTCTTTGTTTTAAGCTTTCATCGAAAATGTGATTTTGCAGAATATCTTCTAAATCACTTGGTTTACTTGGATCAACATACAAGCCTTTGCTATCTACTATCAAAGAAAAAGGGCGTGTGAGATCTGAACCTAAAAAAACAGAGCGTAAAAAGCCATCTTCTACTAAGAAAATCTCATTATTAAAATCTTTAGCCAATAAAGCCTTATCATACTTTTTACCCCAAATGAAAATTTTATCCTCAGGATTTAAATTCGCTTTATAAAGCTCATCAAGTGAGTTTAAAAAAATAATTTTATTATTTTTGGCTTTAAAAAATGGCTTCATAAACCAACGCTTCCACAAAGTAAAACCTAAAAAATACAAAGTATTTGAATTAGCATGTTCTATCTTTTTATACTTTGTTAAGGTATGAATAGTATCAAAAATATCACTTTTTTGATTTAAGTAAGGATTAAAATACTCACTATATAAAATATAAGTAGCATAAAAAACCTCTTCTAAACTTCTTTTTTTAAGCCTTCTTTTACACTCTAACTTATCTTGGGTTAAACCCCAGCCAGCATAAAAAGGCATACCATAACAAACACATTCGCTTCCTAGCATCAAAGCTTCAAAACCCATACCAGAAGTCTTAGTATAAACTTTTTTAAAATGACTTAGTAATTCTATGGGATTATAATTTTCTTTTATAATTACGCATTTACTTGGTAAATTTTGTGCATTAAAATCACTTTGTTTTTTACCACTTAATACATCAGGATGAATTTTTATATAAATTTTTGCATTTGGATTTTCATTGATAACATCATTTATTATATCTTGAGTTGAAAAACTACCAGCTAAGCCAAATTTAAGAGAAGTATCGTTTGCTACTTGAGTGATGATTAATACACGTTCTTCGTTAGTGTTAAAAAGATCTTTTGGCACGCAAAGATTATTATTATACTTACTAAGTTTTTCTTTTTTTATGAGTTCTATGGCCTTTTTTGCTTGCTCTAGTTCTTCGGTACTAAACTCATAAGTATTTAAAATCTTTTCAAGTTTAGATGGTGTGGTTGCATCATAGTAAATTCCTATATCATCTTTGACGATAGAAAAACTTGAACTATTTTCTATACCCAAATTCAATGAGCGCAAAAAACCATCTTCTAAAAGCAAAAATTTTACATCATATTTTTTGGCTAATTCTACAGCTTTAAATCCAGATTTTTTACGACCCCAGCCTATAAAAACACTATTTTTATTAGCACCTTTTAAGAAACTAAATAATGAAATAGAATAAAAATTTTTAACATTATCAATAAGTTTTTTTGAAGTGGTATAAAACATCACAATTAAAGTGAATATAAAATTTTTTTCTTCGTTGCATCTAAATCAAAAACTCCATTTTTAGCTCTTGAATTAAGATTTAAAAAAATTTCATCTATAAATTCTCTATCAATCCCGTAATCTGCTAAATTATTTGAAATATTTAATTTTTTAAACAAAGAATTAATTTTATCTTTATAAGGTATTAAAATTGAACTAACATGCTTATCATTTATACATTCTATTAATATAGGTATGGTAAAACTACAAGCCAAACCGTGAGCTAAACCATATTTCATAGTTATAGGATAACTCAATGCATGAGCTAAAGCAGTTTGCGTATTAGAAAATGCTAATCCAGCATAAACACTAGCTAAAGTAATATATTTTCTATATGTTGTATTTTGTAGATCATCTACCAACTTAGGCAAATAATGCAATATCAAATCCATAGATTGCA
This sequence comes from Campylobacter sp. RKI_CA19_01128, assembly GCF_025771175.1. Lineage (NCBI taxonomy): Bacteria > Pseudomonadati > Campylobacterota > Epsilonproteobacteria > Campylobacterales > Campylobacteraceae > Campylobacter > Campylobacter sp. RKI_CA19_01128. The sequence goes on along the minus strand of NZ_JAKMPU010000001.1, from coordinate 166,329 downwards.
AAGCATAATTTGTAGAAATATAATTTTCATTTTTATTCCAAATAGATTCTATAGAATGAGAAAATACATCTAGAGCTGTATATATAGTTAATTGTCTAGATAAACTTAATGTTAAATTGATATCATAAATAGCATGCTTTGAATATAATTTTTCATGCATCAAAGACATTTTCATATTATTCTTATAATCCCATAATGTAGCCCATTTTGTCAGCTCACTGCTTGTTCCAGAAGTAGTAGGGATGGCATATATAGGAACAAATTGAGCTTGGTCACTCGGATTCAAAGTATTATTTTTTAAATCTTCGTTGATTGCACCTTTTACTGCTAAATACTTAGCAGTATCTAAAACACTGCCTCCCCCTAATGCTATTATTTCTTCATAATCATCATTTTGTTTCAGACTCTTAGTAAAATTGATATCAGGATTTGAGCGTATATCATACACAACATTCTTTATCTTAGAACTCAGCTTAGATGCAATAGAATCAATAACACCATTCGTATAAAAACTTTTAGATGTAACCAACAAAATTGAGTTTGTTTGAACTAGTTCACATACTTTTATATAATCAATATCAAAATTAATCTTCACAGGATTATAATAAAACATAACAAATTCCTATTTTAAAAATTGAGCAATTCTTTTTGCAACTTCCTTTGGTGTAATTTTAGGACGTGGTAAGTCATCCGCGCTTCCTTTTAATATTTTGACATAAATAAAAACAGATCCGCATTTTTCCTGATTTACAAAAAAATCAAGAGCTTTTTTAAAACCATCAACAGTATTAACGGCAAATATTTTTTCATAAAAACATGCTTTTGCAATACTTACAAAATCAATATATGGAGATAAATTTAATTGTCCACCAGTACTATCATGACTCTCATTATCTAATAATATATGACAAAAATTTCCCTTATTTGCCAATTTAGAATAATACGAGTTTGTACTTAATACACCTAGACGCATCAACAAAGCAGAATCACCATCTATACTAATAACTTTTTTGCAAGTATTTAAAGATAATCCGAGTCCCAAGGAACTCACACACCCCATAGATCCAACCATATACAAATAGTTATTATGATCATGAATTTTATACAGCTCTCTACCAGTTTTTCCTGTAGTTGCTAATAAAAGACAATTTGAATTATTAAAATCATTTAAAATGGATAAAACTTGATATCTAGACATAACTGGTGTTAGATAATCTTTCTCACAATAAATTTCAAATTCTCTATTAAGATTATTAAAAGATTGCTTTTTTAAACCATGTTTAGAAAAAGTATTATTTTTCACAATAAAGAAAAATGTCTTACGCTGTTGTAAAGCAACAAAAGCTTTTTGTATTTGCTCTAATGCAATATCTGCATCAGAGCTCAAAATATCATATTCTATCTGACACAATTTTAATAATTTATCCGTTATCTCACCTAAAAGTTCATGTTGTGGTTCATCTGTATTATTTCCATATTCATCTCGTTCTCCACGTAAAGAAACAAACCCCAATATAGGAATTTTAAAAGTAAAATTGAGAGATGTTAGCGGAGATAAGGCATTACTTAAACCACTATTTTGCATTAATACAACACCAAATTTTTTTACATCTTTTTCCATATAAGATAAACTTACACCAGTGGCTATAGCCACAGCGTCTCCTTCATTATTAGACATTAAAAACTTATTATTATTAATGGTGTAATTAATCATGGAAGATAAATAAGAACAAGGAACTCCAGAAAATAATTCACAACCTATCTTATCAAGTTCTTTAAAAAATATATCTATATCAAGCATCAAACAGTTCCAGGAATAAGATTTAATATATCATTTATTTTCATACATTTATCTTCACACTCATAACTTCTATCATTTTCTAATATTCCTTTGGCAACATCTTCCATTGCAATAAATGATGCTCTTAGTAAGTGATTTGCATAAATTACTATATTTATACCGTATGAACCTAATTCTTCTGCTGTTATTTGATTAAAGCTAGTAGGAACAACCACAATAGGCGTATGCTTATCTTGATTTCTAAAAGCTTGAGTAAATTCTATAATTTCATCAGGATTTTTTAATCTAGAATGAATCATTATACCATCAGCACCTGCTTTCACATAAGCAAATGCTCTATTTAAAGCATCCTGCATACCTTTTTCCAAGATTAAAGATTCTATCCTAGCTATAATCATAAAATCATCAGTGACTTGATTTTTCTTTGCGGTATTTATCTTCAAACAAAAATTATCAATATCATCTTGAAACTGAGTTACATCATTCCCTAATAAAGAATTTTTCTTAAGACCAATTTTATCTTCTATAACTACAGCAGAGACTCCTAATCTTTCTAAGGTCTTGACAGTAAAAACAAAATGTTCTACTTTTCCACCTGTATCAGCATCATATATAAGAGGTTTATTGGTCACTTCAAAGATATCGTTTATAGTATTTAAACGACTGGTTAAACTAATAGCTTCTATATCTGGTTTTCCTCTACTAGTAGAATCAGTTAACGAACTAGACCAAAAACCATCAAATTCTATCTTTTTACTATTTTTCTCAACAAAAGCATTTTGTGCTATTAATGCTGATAACGCTGAATGAGATTCTAAAATCCTTAAAGGTTTTTTTGCTTTAATTAATCTTTTTAAAAGTGATAATCTCGCATTTGTAGTAATACCGATGCTTCTTGCATTTTCATTTAACTGAGTCGAACTAATACCTTTTGTGTATTCAGGTTCTATTAATTCTCCACAATTTAATTCTTTAAGTAATTTAATTACATTGTCTCTTTCATTTTTTTGTGGTCCCTCAAGCCAATCAGTTCCATGTATAACATATCTTGGTTTTAGTTTTATTATATTATCACGATAACTAAGAGTTGTCTGTGGAATGACCTCATCAATAAACTCCATACTTTCAATTACGACTTTTCTTTGTTCAAAATTCATATATGGCAATCTTTTGTAAGAAGCTATAGCCTCATCAGTTAATAAACCGAGAACAACTCTACCATCAATTTTATTAGAATACTCTTTAGCGATTTTCATAATGTTAATATGACCTGGATGAATCAAATCGGCCGACATTGCAATATAAACTACTGGTTTATCCATGAAAAATCCTTACCTTAATTTATCAAAAAACAACTCTATCTCTTCATAAAGTTGTTCAATTTTTTTTTCTAAATTATCACGTGAATTGTTATCCAAGACATAATGTGGCTGAGGTTTTATATAATCTATGTCAACTCCTACAACATTATTTATCTTTCCACTTAAAGCATCGGTATATAGATTTTTTTGATCTCTTCTAATTAATTCTTCCATTGAGCATTCCACAAATACTTCAAAATAATTTTTAATGTTTTTTCTATTTAATGTATATACTTCTTCAAATAAGGATATAGTAGCACATATAACTATAATACCATTATTTGCCAAAAAGGAACATAGTGCAGAAATTTTTTTAGCAGACAATAATCTTTCTTCTCTTGAATACCCATATTCTTGTAAGATATCTCTAATTATATCGCCATCAAGCAAAACCGTATGCTGGTATTTTTTCTTTATCTTATCATATAAAGCTTTACTAATAGTAGTTTTACCAGCACCTGCTAAGCCAGAAATCCAAATAACCTTTCCTTTTTTCATCTACATTATGTCCTTTTTTACATCAAGCTAAATTTTCTTAACACTCCAAGTTCTCGTTGTGCATTTAATATCAAATTCTTTAGGTAGTCTTTCCTGAATACTATTCATAATTTTCATAGAAAGCTCTGCACCATCTTTAGTATCGACATCTCAATATCTATTTTTAACACTTCTCCAAGCATTTATATAATTTTCTATACTCTGATGAAAATAAAAATCCTCCTCAGTATAAATGATATTATCAAACAAATCTTTACGCTTTTCTATAACAGGTCTTTGATCTTCACGTGTAGTTCCACGAGTATAATTTGGAACAAACTCTATTATAGCATCATTTGGTTCAACTGCAACAACTTCACAATCACGCTCAGCTAACATTATACTCAAATTTCCTGCCCCAGCCCCCATGTCTACAACCTTTATCTTCGAATCTTGACTAGTTCTTTTAGCAAGTTCTACCAACATATCTATACTAAGTGACGCATAATTTGGTCTATAAGAATAAAATTTTGCATGCTTTGTATAATCCCATATTTGTTCTACGATTTTTTCCATATTATTTTCCTTTAGCTTAAAAGTCACAAGCAAAAAAGCTAAAGGATAATATTTTTTAAGCCTTACGCACCGTCCATGCACGAATTTTGTAAGGAATTTTTATAACATCCATAGAAGAAATTTTATTTTCTATCATTTTTAAAATTTCTTCCCATCTAGCTTTACCAGCTTGTGCTTGAATATCATTTACAGAATACCAAGCTCCAAGATATCTTTGTTTATCCATAAACTCATAATGATCACATTCCATAAAAAAACAATCTTTGAAATCCCCTGTCGAAACAAGAATTTCATCCCAATTTTTAACATTTTGCAAACCACTACTTACACGCGTAAGTTCTGGTACAATATGCTTAATTTCTTCTTCGATTTCATGAAATATAGAACCTTCAACTATATGGCGTGGATTCCATACTGCTGTGAAATACCCCCCTCCATGAAGCACTCTTGCAAATTCAGGTAAAGATTTGTTAGGATCAGTCCAATGAAAAGAACTAGCCATAATAACCCAATCAGCATAATCACTAGGCATACTTGTCGCTTCTCCGCTACCTTTATGCCAAGTAACATTCTGGCAATTTTGAGTAAATTTTATACCCTCTTCGCGCATATTATCATTTGGCTCAACAGTATCAATATTTAGTTTAAATTCTTCTGCTAGTATTTTAGTAAGCTTTCCAGTCCCAGCACCTACTTCCACAACATTAATTTGTTCTTTGTTTTGATCGTTAATACATTTAATAAGTTTTGATATCAACATAGTATTATACGCAGGTCTATTATGATAATGCTTTGCTAAATTTGTAAAATCACCCTGTTTCATAACTCATCTCCTTAATCATTAAATTTGTTTATATATTATACAATATTTTCTGATTATTTATCCAATATATTACAAATTTTTTTGAATTTTTGATAGTATTTCCATGAATCAATAATACTTGAACATAATGTTTCATATTCTTTAATTTCTAATTTAATTATATTCATCAGTTTTATTCTTTCAGTTTTATTAGAATATAAAAATTTAAAAACATGATCTATATTTAGGGTATTATTTTTTTCATCACTTAACCTTGCAAGCAATTTTTTTCTTATATCCATCAAGCAATTAACAACATTTTGAAAAATGCGTTTGCTTTTCAATAACTCATAATCTTTACTATCAATATATATACCAAAAGCTTTATTCCAATCATTAAAAATTTCTACATTTAAGTCTAAAAAATTTACGCTTACAAAAACATCAAAATGTTCTAAAAAATGAATATTAATCTGAAAACCATCTAATTCCACTATCAAAGTCACAGGTAAAAATAAATGAGCTTCTCCATGATAACGATTTGTTTGAAAAATTTTTTCAATGTTATCTGGTTCTTTATATTTTGTTTTTTGAGATAAGTACTTTAATTTATTTATAACATTTAAATTATGAATATCTTTTAAATCAACAAATAGTATTTCCAAGGCACTTGACTTTAAGTGTTTAAATAAACAATGATAAATAAATATAGTTGGATACTGCATTATTACAATCTTTGAATTAAAAAAAGATTCTTGAACTGAAACAAAAACATCTTCAAAAGAGTCACTTAACGTAAACTTTCTTTTTTTTACTAAATTTAAATGTTGTTTTGTATTTTTTGAGATTCTTGAACACGCTTGTTTTACTAATTCCAAAGGATCTCTAACTTGACATAATAAATATTTTTTATAAACATGATTCATTAATAGTGATAAAAATTTCTCTCTTAACGCCAAATTACTATAAATAGTATCACTCAGTGCTATAATTGATTTTTTATTAAAATACACCAATCTTCGATAAATTTCATAATAGCGTATATCTCCTTCGCCCATTAAAAAGGAATCAATTAAAAACAAATCACTAGACATAAAATAATTTAGAGTGTTTGTTGCACCAGTTCCATGACTATATATAAAAACAATACTATACTTATTAGGAAGAGGTAAATTAATATTCCAAGCTATTGTCTCTGAGATATTGCAATAATCAACATAATCTGGATTTAACAATGGTGGATACTGATAGTTAATACTCCAGTAGTCATTATAAAATTTATCTGAAAAGATCCATCCTTCAATTTCCTCTATATTTTCTATAAAAAAATCTATATTCAAATAAATTAATTCTTTTAGATATAAGTAGCTATTAACTCTATTAATTATTTTATTAACTTTATTAATTTTATTAAAAAAAACATCCTTATTTTCTATACAGTGAAAATTAATTTTATCAAAACAAATATATTTCCTGTATTCCATAAAAAGTCTATACTGCTCTTTCGCCCTCTGCATATTACGATAAAAATGTAAAAATTGAAATTTTTTATATGAATTTAAAATAACTTCACCTATTAAATAGGATAGATGAAATTTTAAAATCAAGCTCTCTTTATAATCAGGGCATTTATTTAATGGATTAAACTTTAAATCTGGGTAAATTTCAATTGCTTGATGATAAAATTGCATTCTCTTTTTATATTCTTTTTTCAATTTAAGCAATTTAAAAATCAATTTTACCCATGTTTTTTTTTTATAACACTGTATAATTTCATAACCTATTTTATAAGTTAAACTATTTTTTGTTCTTTTTATTGCACTATTTTTCATGTTAACTTATCTCCTTCTTGTTAATGCGACATTAAGTATATTCTCAAAATCATATCCACATTCTCATTAAGATCTTCTTTTATTATGTGTATATGCGGGTTTTTAGGTTTTTCATAAGGACTATCTATACCTGTAAAATTTTTAATTTCTCCATTTCTTGCTTTTTTATAAAGTCCTTTTGGATCTCTTTTTTCACAAATTTCCAAAGGTGTATCAACAAATATTTCTATATATTCATCCTCATCTAAAAGATCTTTTATAAGTTTTCTATCTTTTTCAAAAGGTGATATAAAAGCGCAAAGTACTATCATACCAGCATCTATAAAAAGCTTGCATACTTCTCCTATGCGTCTTATGTTTTCTACTCTTGAAGCCTCATCAAAACCCAAATCTTTATTAAGTCCATGACGTACATTATCTCCATCTAAAAGATAAGTATGAAAACCTTGCTCAAAAAGTTTTTTTTCAACCGCATTTGCCAAAGTAGATTTACCACTACCACTAAGCCCACTAAACCATAAAACACATGGTTTTTGATTTTTAAGTTTAGCTCTTTGAGTTTTTGTAATGCTACTTGTATGCCAAGTTAAATTTTTACTCATTTTTTTCCTTAAAAACTAAAAAATACCGGAGTTATAGTTAAAACAATAGCTGAATAAGTCAAAGAAACTATCCATCCTATTTTTATAAAATCAGTAGTTTTATACCCACAAATTGAACCTACCATCAAGTGAGTTTGATAACCATGTGGCATTAAAAAAGCACAACTTGCCCCGTAAGCAACCGCTAATATAAACGGAGTTGGATTAACTTCAAGCGCTAAAGCAGTACTATAAGCAATAGGAAAAGCCAAAGCTGCAGCAGCGTTATTGGTAATGATTTCAGTTAAAAGCAAAGTTAGAAGATAAATTCCCACAAAACTACCATATAATCCATACACTCCAAAAGTTCCTATAACAAATTCAGCCAAATCTTTAGCTAAACCACTATCAACTAAAACTTTAGTAATGGCTAAAGAAGATCCTACTATGATAAAAATTTCCAAAGGAAAGCGTCTTTTTACTTCATCAAAACTTATGATTTTGAATATAAACAAGCAAGCTAGAAACACTAGCAACGCTTTAAGCAAAGACACTAACTCCAAAGCAGATAAAGCAATGATGACTAAAAACGCAAAAATCACTATAAAACTTTGAATATTACTTAACTTTTGATTTTGCATAATATTTGAGATAATGTAAAAGTTTTTATTAATATTATCTCTTGAGTGAAAGTCCTTACCTACACTTAAAATAAGCCTATCTCCAGCTTGTAATAAACTTTGGCCAATTTTTGAAATATTTTTTGAGCCTCTTTTTAAGGCTACAATCCCTGCATCAAATTTAGCTCTAAAATTTGCTTCTTTAACGCTTTTTCCTATCAAATTTGACTCAGAATTTATAACAACATCTATTAAATTCAATGTTTCTAGTTTTAAATCTTGTGAGCCAATTTGCAAGCCATCAAATTTTTTCAAAGCCTCTAAATGTGTAATATCTCCACTAAAAATTAACTCATCTCCTTCTTTAATAAGCTCATTGTGACTAACAGGGGCGATAAGCTCATCTTTTCTTTGAATTTCAAGTAAAAACAAAAACTCTAAATTTCTTAAGCCATTTTCTTGTATAGTTTTTCCCACTAATGAGCTATTTTTTAAAACCTTAGCATTGATTAAATACTTATTAATGGCATTTTCTTTTTCTTTATACTCAGGCAATAAAAAGTTAAAAATCAAAAGCACTATAAGCACTCCAACACTTATACAAAAACCCACCGCAAAAAAATCAAAAATCTTTAAACTTTCCAAACCATTTTGCACTACAAAAGAATTGACTATCAAATTAGTTGAAGTGCCTATCAAAGTCATAGTTCCACCAACTATGGAAAAATATGAAAGAGGGATGAGTAGTTTAGAAGGAGCTTGAAATTTGTTATTTTTTATAATACTCATAAAACTCGCCACTACTGCAGTATTATTTAAAAAAGCTGAAATACTAGCTGTAACAACTCCAAGTTTTAAAAGTGATAGATGATAATTTTTACCTATGATGAATTTAGAACACCAACTTATCACAACGCTTTTTTCTATAGCTAGTGAAACTAACAAAAGCAAAATAAGCACTATCAAAGATTCGCTCGTATAAGAGCTAAGCCAAGTATTTAAATTTAAATACCCCAAAAGATAATAAAGCACAGCTACACTACCAAATAAAATAAAAGGTTTAATTTTATTACTAATTAACAAAATAAGCAAGATTAAAATACTTGATGCGACAATAATTTTCATATTTTTTTACATTTCCATTCAGGATAGTTTTTTCTAATGTAAGCATTAAGTTCTATTTCTGCTTGAGTGTAAATTCTACTCTTTTCTTCGCTTGCTAAAATTTCTTCTACCATACCCGCTGCTAAGGTTTCATTAGAGTATTTATCTATGATGATAAAACTTCCTAAAGTTTTATTGTCCTTGTAAGCTTTAAGGGCTATTTTTTTATTAAGCTTTAAGGTGCATTTAGCAATATCATTGAGTTTTAATTCATCGCTTTGAAATTCTTTGAAAGTATTAATGTCTTTTTTAAAATCAATTTTTTCAAATACTACATTAGTAGTTAAATTTGCTATTTTGATAAGATAGTTTTCATTTAAATTAAACTTAACCTCACTCATCCATATTACCATAGCTTTAAAAGAATTTGAAATTTCTATACTATGATTTTTAGAAGCTATTACATCGCCTCTTGAAATGTCTATCTCATCTTCTAAAGTTAAAGTTATAGCACTTGGAAAGCTAGCATTTTTAGCACTTTGAATTTTTTCATTTTTATCGGGTACATTCAAGTTTTTAATACTAGGTGTGATGATTTGTTTTACTTTACTTGTTTTTAAAGAAGGTAAAATCACAACTTCATCTTTGGTATTTATACTACCACTAGCAATATTTCCACAAAAACCTCTAAAATTTAAATGAGGGCGATTAACATATTGCACACTCATGATAAACTCATCACTTAAACTAGTAGCAATAGGCAAAGTATCTAAAAGCTCAGATAAGGTTTTTCCACTATACCAAGACATATTAATGCTTTTAGAAGCTATATTGTCTCCATCTAATGCACATATAGGAACAAAATGGGTTTTAATACACTCATGATTTTTTAAGTATGGTAGAATTTCTTGATAATTTTTGCAGATTATATTAAAAATTTCTTGATTATAATCAATCAAATCCATTTTATTCACAGCAATAATAAATTGTCTTATACCAAGCAAACTCGCTATATAAGAATGTCTTTTGGTTTGAGTTAAAACCCTTTTTCTTGCATCTACAAGTATGATGGCAATATCAGCTGTACTAGCACCTGTTGCCATGTTTCTAGTGTATTGCTCATGGCCTGGGGTATCTGCTATGATGAATTTTCTTTTTTCACTTGTGAAAAATCTATATGCTGCATCTATGGTTATACCTTGCTCTCTCTCGCTTGCAAGACCATCTACTAAAAGCGCAAAATCAAGCTTTTCTCCTGCATTACCAAGCTTTTTACTATCTTTTTCTAAAGATAAAATTTGATCTTCAAAAAGCATTTTTGCATCATAAAGCATTCTACCTATAAGGGTAGATTTACCATCATCTACACTACCACAAGTGATAAATCTGCAAAGCTCTTTATTTTCATGTTCTTTTAGGTATTTTTCTACATTTGTTTTCATTAAAAATACCCCTCTTTTTTCTTTTTTTCCATACTTGCTTCTTCATCAGTGTCTATAAGCCTACCTTGTCTTTCACTTGTTTTAGAAAGCAAAAGCTCTTCGATGATTTCTAAAACATTGCTAGCACTTGAGTTTATGGCTCCTGTTAGCGGGTAGCAACCTAGAGTTCTAAAACGAACCAATTCTTCTTTAGCGTTTTTAGCAAGTTCTTTTGGCATACGCTCATCATCAACTAAAATTTTAGCTCCCATGTACTCTACCACCGGTCGTTTTTTAGCAAAATAAAGACTTGGCAAAGGAATATTTTCTTTATAAATATACTGCCATATATCAAGCTCAGTCCAATTACTCAGCGGGAAAACTCTTATGGATTCGCCTTTTTTATGACGACCATTGTAAATATCCCATAATTCTGGGCGTTGATTTTTCGGATCCCATGAGTGATTTTCATCACGAAAAGAATAAATTCTTTCCTTTGCACGCGATTTCTCTTCATCTCTTCTTGCACCACCAAATACTGCATCAAACTGATATAAATCAAGCATTTGTTTTAAACCTTGTGTTTTAGCAATATCTGTATGCATAGATGAACCATGCGTAAATGGAGAAAGATTTAATTCTTTGATTTTAGGGTTTTGATAGACTATAAGCTCCATACCAAGCTCTTTGGCGCGTCTGTCTCTAAATTCTATCATCTCTTTAAATTTCCATGTAGTATCTACATGCACTAAAGGAAGCGGAGGCAAGCTTGGATAAAATGCTTTTTGTAAAAGATGAAGCATAACTGAGCTATCTTTACCTATACTATAAAGCATAGCTGGTTTTTCAAACTCAGCCATCACTTCACGGATAATATGAATAGACTCTGATTCTAAATATTCTAAATGGGTCATTTTTACTCTACTATAAAATATGGATTTAATAAATTTTCTTTATTATACACTAAAGGTTTTTTGGTATAAAAATCATAAGTCATTTTCCCAACCTCTCTGACTATAGCATCAGCAGCAGCTACATCCCACTCCATAGTAGGAGCTAATCTTGGGTAAATATCTGCTTCATTACTAGCTACCAAACATAGCTTTAAAGAACTTCCCATAGAAATAAATTCTTTTTGCTTAGTTGCTTGAATACTATCTATAAAATCTTTTGTTTGCTCATTTAAGTGTGATTTACTAGCTACAATTTTATAAAAATCATCATTTCTTTGTAAAGGTAGCTTACACCATTTCTAAAAGCACCTTCACCTTTTTTAGCACTATATAGCAGATCCAATGCTGGAGCATAAACTACACCTAAAACCGGAATATCTTTACAAATCAAAGCTATATTTATAGTAAATTCTCCATTTTTGTTAATAAATTCTTTAGTACCATCGATTGGATCTATACACCAAAAATATTCCCAATTTTTTCTTTGTTCATAAGGTATAGCTTTATTTTCTTCTGAAAGTATAGAGATGTTAAATTTAGCAAGCTCTTTACAAATAATCTCATTTGAGATGATATCTGCTTCACTTAAAGGTGAATTATCATCTTTATAAGAAATTTTAAAATCTTTATTATAAATTTCTAAGACTCTTTTACCTGCTTTTATGGCTATGAAAGTTATGTCTTTTAAGTTAATCTGACTAAACATGATTAACCTTTTCTTTAAATTCCCTTTTCAACTTCCTAATTTCAAATAGTAACTTGATATATCCACCCTTATACCAAGTTTTATTAGCTTTTATAAGAGCTTCTCCTACTTTATAAGTTAAACATTCTTTTTCTTTTAAGGCTTCTTTATAATCAGGATAATCTTCTAATGGAGGTAGTTTTAAAGAAGGATCTTTTTTTATTTTTTCTTGATGGATTTTTTGTTCTTGTTTATGTTTATCTTTTATATAGGATAATACAAAAGGCATTCTTATATAACCAAGTATAGATTTAGAATTTATTATCATAGCTTGACCTAGTTTATAAGAGAGTTGGTTTTGGATTCTTGCTTTGGCTGTACTGTGTTTAGTTTGGAAAGATAGTTTTGATTGGGTTTGATTGAGTTGAGTTAGTTTTTCTTGTATACCACTTTGCAATTGATTAATATGATTTATATTGGAATTTATAATATCGTCTTTTTCTTTTATGGTTTTATTAAGAGTATTATTTAAGTTTTGGATAATATGCTCCTTATCTACAATACTTTGGTTTTTAGTTTTAATAATATCAGCTATAAATTCAGCTATTTTATCCCAATACTCTGGTTTCATTTCTTTGAGTTCGTAATTTTCTTTATAATTAGTCAAATCCTTTTTAGGAAACAATCTTTCTTTGCGAGGAAAGAATTCCTTCCTTACCCATTCATTTGATTCTTCAAAATAATCTATATATACACCAATAATCTTTTTCGGTGGTTTAAATTCGAGTTCACCTTTTTCGGTAAAATATTTATCAACAAAATATATAATATCCTCAAATCTGTTTTTTATAAAAAAAATATCATATTTATTAATTTTATCCAACAATTTAAAACCCAATAAATTTAAGCTACAATTTTTATATTTTGGAATTAATAAATTATCAGACCATGGTATATTTAAAAGCATAAAAAAATCACGAAACAAATCATTCATATAAAATTCTGCTTTGTCAAACAAACGAACGTAAATATTATCTTTAGAAAAAATATCAATATAAAATTGCAAAATTTTTTTATAATCGAATAAATGCTTAAGTGGATGATCTTGTGGTTCATATAAATAAGAAAGAAATCCATGAAATCCTTTAACATCTTGTGATGCAAGTGATTTTAATAATAAATCTTGAGATTTTATATAACATATTATATCAATATCTATAAAGCCCAATTCTTTGAAAAAATTATAAATTGATTTTACAAAACTTAAGTTATATGATTCACAAAAAAAACCTTCAGATGAAAACAACTGAATATAACGACTATTTAATACTATTTCATTTTTTAGCTCTGAAAATACTTTATTAAATTTTGTTGTTAAAAAATATTTTTCATAATTTTGTTCAATATGATTCTTATGACATTCCATTAGCATATAAACAATATCACCATGTTGATGATCATATATCTGAGTCGTTCGAGGATAATAATAACCGTGAAGCTTTAAATAATCGTTGTTTTTGTATAAAAAATCTTGTATAGATGTTGTTCCAGTTTTCATATTGCCAATATGTACAATAGCCTTCATAACACAAACCCTATTCTATGTTCTAATAGAAAAATAAAATTTTGTTAAAAAATTTTTTATTCTATTTAATTTTTTATTTCTTATAGTATTTGTATCATGCCAACGATAAGAAAATAAAATTTCATTAGTAAATTTATATTTACCCAATTTGGAAAGTTGCAAATGTATAAACCAATCTTCCATAGGTGCTTTTGCTGTAAATTTTTCTATTTTTTTTAATTTTTCTGCACGAATTAAATAACCATTTGGAATATAATTACCTTTTATGAGGGTTCGATAACTTCCAAAATTTTTCATATCTTTTGAAATTTCTTTCACCCTAGGGTGTTTATAGCAAAAATACTCCCAGAAAGTATTGTACCCTTCATTAAATTTAACAATATTTTGCTTAATATCCCAAGCTATGCGATTAGAATTGCAATCTATAATTTCACTATCCCCAACAACCAACACTATTTTATCATCACGTGATATTATTTGATATAATGTGCTTATTGCTTTTTCATTTTGAATCCTATCATCAGAAGCCAATAAATAAATATATTCGCCATTTGACAATTCAATCAACTCATTCAATGTTTCATAAATACCTTTGTTTTGTCTTGTCATTGAATTAAAATTAGAAAATCTCACTCTACATTTTTTTTCCAATTCGATTATTTTAAGCCAAGTTAAGTCAGAAGACCCATCATCTAAAATAATTAATTCTAAATTGCCATAGTCTTGACATATAACTGATTCTATACATTCTTGAATATAATTTTGATGATTATAAGCAGGAATTAATATAGAAATCAAAGGTAAAGATCTACTCATCGTACTGGTTAACCACCTCGATAACTTTAGAAACCTCCCATTCTTCCATAATAGGAGATATAGGTAAACTTAACACCTCATTATGAATTTGCTCAGTTATAGGAAAAGATAAATGATTCCACTCTTTGTAAGCTTCTTGTTTATGAGGTGGTATTGGATAATGAATAATACTTTCAATTTTATTTTTGCTCAAATAAGCTTGAAATTTATCTCTATTTTTTACACGAACAACAAACAAATGCCACACATGAGACATCTCATCTTGCATTCGTGGTAAAACAACCATCGGGTTTTTAATACCATTTAAATACCGCCTTGCTATTTTTCTACGCTCTTGATTGTCTTGATCCAAAAAAGCAAGTTTGACATTTAAAATCGCTGCTTGAATTTCATCAAGTCTAGAATTAAAACCTTTATAGATATTATGATATTTTTTATGTGAACCATAGTTTGACAATGCTTGCATTTTACAATACAACTCCTCATCATTGGTTATGATACAACCACCATCCCCCAAACAACCTAAATTTTTTCCGGGATAAAATGAAAAAGCCGCAGCCTTTGAAAGGCTGCCAACTTTTTTCCCGTTTAATGTTGCACCGTGAGCTTGCGCTGCATCTTCAAATACTATTAAGTTGTATTTTTTTGCAATGGTGTAAATTTCTTCCATAGGCGCAGCTTGTCCGTATAAATGAACAGCCATAATAGCCCTTGTTTTTGGCGTAATTTTATCTTCAATTAATTTTGGATCAATATTGTAAGTCTCTATATCAGGTTCTACTAATATAGGTTTATAACCATTATCGCTTATAGCCAAAATTGTAGCAATATAAGTATTGGCTGGCACTATAACCTCATCATCTTGTTTTAATCCGGAAGCTTTTAACATAATTCTAAGCCCATCTAATCCATTTGCTACACCTAAACAATATTTTACACCACAATAATCGGCATAATTTTTTGCAAACTCTTCATTTTTTTTGCCATGAATATACCAGCCACTATCTAAAACTTCTTTAATCTCATGATTAATTTTTTCTTGAAATCTATCATTAATTTTATATAAATCTAAAAATTTAATCATTTTTTTCCTTTTAAAAAATTATAAATTTTTATTATAAATAATAAATCTATACGATAAACATTGGTTGTTTTTCTTATCCTAATTAAAGGAAAATACAAAACATACATATCTGTAATACTTAACTCTGATTTTATTGTTTTACATAATTCTATTTTACCAAATAATTTATATTTTACACTGTTTAAAAATATAGAATAAGAAAATATACAGAAATTAAATATCTTAACTTTTTTTTCCTTACTAAAAATATTCATCTTCTCAAAATCATAAAAATAAGAAGTTGATTTCTCAACATGCTCTTCTAGCATTTTTATATTCTCAAAATGATTATTCTGTAAATGATCAAAAGCTTTTTCTCCCAACACCTTCTTCTTTTTTTTAATATATATATCATCTAAAATATCTTTAATCGTTATAGTATTAAACCCCAAATCATCTAATTGCTCATTAAACCACCCCAAACAATACTTTCTACATTCGTGCAAATAGACAAATTTATCATTCTTAAAGAAAGTTAATTGATGAGGAGTTACAACACAAGGAATTTTTAATTTAGCTCCCTCCAATATTGATGTTCCCATACCAAATAACACATCTATATTTTTGATTAAAAATAAATCTCTTTCTTTACCAATCAATACACCATGTTGTATAATATTAATATTATTATATTTTTTTATATATTTATTTAAAAATAATTTTTCATTACCATCTCCTATTATATGGATATTAATTGGTAAAATATAGTTTAATTTTTCTAAATTATCCAATATATTAAATATACTATAAATTTTATCACGACATATTCTTCCTAAAATAGCTATGTTAACTTGAGATGCAAGAACATTATCACCCTTTGATGAAAAATATTCCTCATTTTTATTTATTACAACTGGAAGATATCTTTCTTTTGGATTTTTTATATACTTTTTAACTTCCAAAAAATGGGCGTAATCGCAATAAACAACACTTTTAGTATTCTCAAAATAATACAGCATTTTTAACAAAGAATCATTGTTTAAATGATATTTTGATTGCAAAACCATTGTACAACAATTGTGCCAATTAACAAATAGAAACTTAGAATTTTTATGTAATTTTGGAATTGAATGAGGCAAATACACAGGCATAATGCAAACCACAGGAAAATTATCAAAAATAAAACTCTCGTTATCATTATATATAAGACGATTAATTTTTTTATTTAAAGTAATACCAGTTCCACTATTTGCATAATCAACATAATACACAGTGTAATTTTTTTTTTCAGAAAGATTATTTGCTAGTTGCGCCATATAAAATGGACCACCAGATATCTCATTCCAAGGAAAATAAAATAAAATTTTATCTATTTTTTTCATCGTTCTATCAACTCCATAATGAAACTATTTTTTAAAACTAAAAAACATATTCTTTTTTTAAAATATTCTGAATACTTTAACGGAGAAATAAGCTTTGCCCCTAACTGTTTAAAAATTTTTTGAGCTTTTTCTATATCCTCAACAATATAACCAAAGTGATACATTTTAATGCCATTATCAATCCAATGATTCAAAGTGTTTGAATTTGATAAATTTTCCAAAAGTTCTAACCTTGGTTGATTTGTTGCAATGATAAATTGCCCTCTTATTCCTTGATTTACATCAACAAAAGGATTGCCCTCCTTAAAATAACCAAGAAATTTATAACTGAAAAATTCTTTTTCAATATCATCACAAGCAACCCCTATATGATGAAACTCAAATAGTCCAAGTTCTTTTTTTAAATTTCTAGAAAAAATCCTAAAAACTTTATTTTCCAATAAAGGTTTTATTACACACACATAATGTTCATAGTCTGTATAGTGCTCAATCGCATCAAATATTTTATCATCTAATGTAAAAAAATTATTCAGCTTAGACCTAAATTTTTCTTGAATTAACTCATGAAACTCAACTACAGGCTTATTATCAGCAATTGTTCTGCAATAAATTTCATTCAAATTTAACTTTTGAAAAGCAACTTCAAATATTAATAATATGCTTTCAAATGAAGCTAGCGATCCTTTTTGTAAAATCCATCTACCCCATTCAGCTTTTGAATGCTCAATATTATAAATAGATATCAATCCTTCTAGATTTCCATTTATTTTATTTTCAATTACAAAATAGTAATCGTTATCTTTTTCCATATACTGCTTAATCCATTCTTTTTGTTTTTGAATATCGCAGGATATTGGGTGAACATAACGAGTTCTCTCTAAATCTTCTGTCCGAATATGAATAATAAAGTCCGCATCGTCAGTATTAACCATTCTTAATCTATAATTTAATCCTTCTTGTATAATGTTTTTTTTCATCTAGCAATCTTTTTTTCTAAAAAATGAAATATTTTATTTAAAGTTTTCATCTCAATAATTTCATTCTCATCAAACATACATCCAAATTCTTCCTCTAAAGCCATAACAATTTCAATATGAGTAAAAGAACTCCATTGCATTGGATTATTTGCATTCTTGATTAACTCTTCTTTGGATATTTTTGAAATTTTCGAAATTATTTCTAATGCTTGATCCATATCAATTTCCTTTTATTATAGTTTTAATAAAATCATTTGTGTTAGTATAGTTAAAAATACGTGATTTTACAAGATAATCCCGGAATTTATCTTTAGCAAATTTTTCTGCTGGCAAATTTCTTTCTCCTTTTCTAAAAAGAACTTTTAGTCTAGATACATTCGCTTTTTTTAACATTTTTTCTACACAGCCTAAAATTATTAAATCATCCAATCCTCTTCCTAGCGCCCTACAACTAACAAAACATTCTTCTAATATCAATACTTCATCTTTTATATATCCCACACAAACACCTATAATTCCACTATTTGATAGTCTATCCTCCAGCTCAATACTTGCAACTATATAACTATTATTCTCCATTCTATTTAAAATTTCACTTTCACTATAACGCATATAATTAAAGATAAATTGATTTGTCTTATTCGCAAGTTCTGAAATTCTTGAAATTTGATTATAATTATCAAAATTATAAGTTATTAAGATATCAAGACTTTTTAAATAGTCTTCATTGGACATAGTGTTTTTTATTTGCTCACGCACCTCATTAGCCAATGTATCTTTCTGTCTAACAGAATCCTCAATATTACTACGTAATTTTAATAATCTAGGATAATTTGTTAAAATATCATATGTTTTGTTTGCATCACTCAAAGCTAAAATAAAATTACACGTATTAAATACAGATAAAACAGATAAAATTTCGCCAGGATTATCATCAATAAACAATACACTATCTACATTTATATTAAGCTTAGAAACTATTTTTTGAATAGACTTTGACTTACAATCCCAATTGGCCATAATATAAGAAAAATCATCAAGCTGTAAAGGAAAATCTTTTCTTGATACAAATAATTTTTTAACATCATCTAAATTATTTTTAGATGCAATTGATAAAAAATAGCCCTCTTCTTTTTTCTTTTTTAGTGCTTCTTGCAATCTATGGTGACCAGAGGTCAATATAACTCCGTTTATACCATCTTCACCCAACACACCTTGATACAGCGTATTATCTAAATCTACAATTATTGCTTTCAAATTTGGTTTTAATAAGGCTGGAATATAGCTTAAACCCATTTTTTTTGCAATCTCCATGCACGCTTTATCACTTAAAGATGTTCCAGTAAATTTCTCCAATCTTTTATTAAAAAATTTATTTCCTAGGTTATCTTTGATATCTTCCAAAGAGCAATAATAAAACATCTTATTTTTAAATAGCTCAGAAGATACAGTAGAAACAAGTAAAACTGGCTTATAATACTGCTTCTGTAAAACTTCCAACCTTTGTAAAATAAAATTTTCAGCATTTTCCTCGTATCGGCTTAAATCAACCCAAAAAATTAACATATCTGATTTATAATCTATTTCATTAAAAGAAAAAGAATCATCGTAGCTACTATAGACAAATTCCGCATTTATTTTAGAATAAAACAAATAAGGCTGAATTACGCTTTCAAGAACTTCAAAAGAATGATTTCGATAAACAAATATCTTATATTCTTTTTTCAATGTATTTTCAAAACTAGACAAATCTGCTCTAGAATTTTCCGAAAAAACAAAATTTTGTATCTCAAATATATCCATTACTCACCTTTTTAAATTCACTATAATCATAAATATACTCACCAGGCATATAATACGAATCCGATAAAACCATTAATACTGTTTGTTTTTCAAAATCATACATTCTTTTCCAAGTCATATTATTTACAAAAAGTAGAGATTTTTTATTAAGTAAAAAATTCTGTTTTTTATTTTTGCTTTCAATATTTACTCTACATGAACCTACAACAGGAAACATTATAAATTTTGAAAAAATATTAGCGTGATTTCCTCTTGATTCTTTTATATTTCCATATATATAAAAAATTCTTTTTATAGGAAAATCAATGCTAGTTTTTAAAATCCCCCCCCCCAGTTGTGGCAAGTATATTACTATTTAACCTACTTTTAAATTCCAAGTAATCCGTATCATAATCATCAATATCATAATATTTAGAAGCGATCACCATTATAACGCAGTCTTTCGAGAAGTTGGTAAACTCTCTCCAAATATTATTACCTATATAAAGCCCTTGACTAGGTTGATTTAGATGAATATGCTTTTGAATAATACCATTATCCAAAATAAAATCGCAACTACCCTTTACACACACCACAATTTGCTCTAAATCTTTATGTGCATGCTTTCCTCTTATCTTATCTTGCTGATTACCCCATATATAATAAACCCTTTTTATTTCAAAAGGTATGTTTTTATTACTCTCTAAAGCCACCAAAAACCCATCATTTTGATTTCCTATGGCATTAAAGTTTATTATTTTATAAAATTCATCCATTAGTCTTCCAATATATGTTATACAAAAATCTAAAAAATAACTTCAATCGGTAAATATCATTTCTCTTTACTAGATTATATCTAAGTAATTCTAAATAATGATATAATTTTTTTGGATTTTGAATATAACATTGAAATTTATTTACAATCAACAGATCATTTTTTTTTAAATCCTGTTTAATATTATCTAGCCAATCAAGATCTCGCTCAAGATAAGGTAAAGTTGTATTTTTCTTCTTTTTAATATTTAATCTTGAATTACTTGTGTTATTTTGGTGAATTCTGTATAAAACAAAAGATTCGCTTAATGTTATTCGTTTTCCAAAAAGTTCACACATAATAGCTATATAATAATCATGAAAATTGATATTTTTTGGAAATGGCAATATTTTCTCTTTTAACACCTTATTTATCATCATAGTATTACCCATCACTCCACAAGGTCCAAGTATATGACCCAAATCTTTTTTTAAATTTATTTTGTATTGTTTAAATTTAAAAAAAGATTTATATAGAATTTTTTTATCCTCATCTATCATGATCAAATCACTATGACACATTATTGGTAAATTACATTTTTCTTCCATTTTGGCTATTTCTTTCATTTGTTCTTCTAATTTATTAGGCAGCCAGATATCATCCTGATCGCTGAAGGCCATATAATTCTCACTACAACATTGAAGAAGCTTTTCAAAATTCTTAATAAAGCCCATATTTGTGTTATTCTGATAATATATAATCTTATCGGGATATAAATCCTTATAAGTTCTAATAATATCAATAGTGCTATCTTTTGAACAATCATCACCTATATAAATCTTAATATCTTTATAAGTTTGATTTAAAATCGAGTCAATTTGCTCTTTTAAATATTTCTCACCATTATATGTGGCAAGCAAAACCGCAACTGTATTATTCATATTTTTTTAAATACCACTCTACTGTTTTTACTATACCTGTATCAAAATTCTCATCGGCTTTCCAACCAAGTTGCTTTTCAATTTTACTAGCATCAATAGCATAGCGTCTATCATGTCCTGCCCTATCTTCCACAAAGGTAATTTGTGTTTTATAGCTAATATTTTTTGGTCTATATTGATCTAATAATTCGCATACTTTATAAGCAATCTGTAGATTTGTCCTCTCATTTCTACCACCAATATTATAAGTATGACCTGATCTTCCACCATGAAAAGCAAGATCAATACCTTTGCAATGATCCAAAACATACAACCAATCTCGAATATTTTTCCCATCTCCATAAATTGGGATTTTATTACCCGCCAATGCATTTCGTATGATTGTAGGTATTAATTTTTCATCATGCTGTTTTGGTCCATAATTATTAGAACAATTAGTAATAATAGTATTTAATCCATAGGTTTCATGATAAGATCTTACAAGCATATCAGAACTAGCCTTGCTAGCAGAATAAGGTGAATTTGGAGCATAAGGAGTATTTTCTGTAAAAAAACCGCATTCCCCTAAAGTCCCATAAACCTCATCTGTGCTTATATGATGGAATCTACAATTTTGATATTTATCTTTATATACAAATGGCTTCTCCATCCAATGTTTATATGCTATATTTAGCAGATTGAATGTTCCATTTATATTTGTTTGAATAAAAATTTCAGGATTTTTAATAGAATTATCAACATGCGATTCTGCAGCAAAGTGAATAACACCTTGGATGTTATATTCTTCAAAAAGAAATTGAACCAGCTCTTGATTACAAATATCTCCTCTTATAAATTTAAATCTAGGATTATTTTGACACTCCTTTAAATTTTCCAATTTACCTGCATACGTTAAAAGATCAAGATTAATTAAAATATAATCCTTGTATTTCTCTAAAAAATACGACACAAAATTCGAACCAATAAAACCTGCTGTTCCTGTAAGTAATAAATTTTTCATAAAATATCATCCTTCTGCAATATACTTATGCATTTTTCCAAACTATCTTTCCAATGTGGAATTTCAATATGAAATTTTTCTTTAATTTTCTGTTTATTTAACACACTATAAGAAGGTCTTAAAGCTAATGCCAAAAAATCTTTACTTTCTATAGGTTTGATATTGCAATCTAATTGCGATAACTTCATTATCTCTTTTGCAAAATCATACCAACTAGCAATACCCTCGTTAGAATAATGATAAATTTCTGGTTTATCATTTTGTATATATGGTAAAATATTTAAAATTACTTCAGCTAAATCTCTGGCATATGTAGGTGTCCCTATCTGATCATAGACAACATTAATCTCTTCTTTTTTTTTGCCAAGATTTCTTATAGTATGGACAAAATTTCTTTTATAATTACTGTATAGCCATGATGTTCTTATGACAATTGTATTTTTCGGGCTAATATCTACAATCACTTGCTCACCTCTTAACTTTGACTTACCATAAATATTCAAAGGTTCAGTCTTATCGTCTTCTTTATAAGGAATACAACTTTTTCCATCAAAAACATAATCAGTAGAAATATGAATAAAAGTTAAATTATATTTTTTAGCCAAATCTGCTATATTTTCAACACTATTATAATTAAGCATATAAGCTTCTTTCTGTTTGACTTCCGCTAAATTTACATCAGTATATGCAGCACAATTAATTATATAATCAAACTTATATTTATCAATAAAATACTCTAGTAAATTTTTATCTTGTATATTTATTTGTGTTTTATCAAAAAAAACATACTATATTTTTTTTTATACAAGCTAAATAATTCCTGAAAAGTCTTTCCTAATTGACCATTAGATCCCAAGATAGCAATGCTTCTACTCATAATAATCCACGTTATAATCAAAAAAATCTTGAATTTGCTCAAGTGTAGGCAAATACAGATCTTTATCAGAAATTAAAACTTCGGAATCATTTACACCCCAATCAATTTTTAACTGTGGATCATTATACAATATACCTCTTTCACTCTTTGGATTATAAAAATTATCAACCATATAAGAAACTTTTGTAAAATCCTCTAATGCTATAAAACCATGCGCAAATCCACGAGGAACAAATAACAATATATTATCTTCAGCCCTTACTGTAATCTTGATATGTTCTAAAAAAGTTGGACTATCCTTGCGTAAATCTACAATCACATCTAAAATTCTACCGCTAATAACATTTATTAATTTAGTTTGCGCAAAAGGGTGTATTTGGTAATGCAAACCTCTTATGGTATTTTTTTTTGAGCAACTTTCGTTTTCTTGAACAAAATCTATATTTTTACATATTTTCTCTGTAATTTTTTTTTGGTGAAAAACTTCTGTAAAATATCCCCTGTTATCAAAAAACAATTCTTTCTTTATTAGCTTAACATCATTAAAATTCGTATTAATTATTTGCATCAAAACTCATTTAAAATAAATATTCTCTGATATTTTTGATAGATATTGACCATATTGATTTTTTAATAAAGGTTTTGCTAGCTTTAGCAATTGCTTTTTGGTGATATATCCTTTATTATAAGCTATTTCTTCTAAACATGCTATTTTTAAAGCCTGTCTTTTTTCTAATGTCTGCACGTAAATATTAGCATCCAATAGAGAATCATGCGTACCTGTATCAAACCATGTATAACCTCTCCCCATAATCTCAACATTTAATCTTTCTTCTTCAAGATATATTTGATTTAAAGAAGTAATTTCTAATTCACCTCTGTTTGATGGCTTTACCAGCTTTGCTTTTGATACAACATCATTAGGATAAAAATATAACCCTGTAACCGCATAATTACTTTTTGGTTTTTCTGGTTTCTCCTCTATACTAATCACTCTACCTTGTTGATCAAATTCTACAACACCATATCTTTCAGGATCGTTAACATAGTAGCCAAAAACAGTAGCCTTAGAATTATTTTTTGCTCTTTCTACACTGTCTACCAGCAAATATGATAATCCTTGACCATAAAAAATATTATCACCTAGTATCAAACAAACATCATCATTGCCTATAAATTCTTCACCTAACAAAAAAGCTTGCGCCAAGCCATCAGGACTTGGCTGTTCCTTATAACACAATGTAATTCCCAACTCGCACCCATCTCCTAGTAATTCTTGGAATCTTGGCAAATCTTTAGGTGTGGATATAATTAAAATTTCTTTTATTCCAGACAGCATCAAAATCGATAATGGATAATAAATCATAGGTTTATCATAAATTGGCAACAATTGTTTACTAGTGCCTTTTGTTATTGGATAGAGCCTAGTGCCACTTCCACCTGCTAAAATTATGCCCTTCATCGCAACTCCTTATATAAAAACTACTTACACATTTCCTATCGCATAAAGTTGTATAACACCTGCTATTTTTTCATTTTGCGTAACAACAATTTCTTTGATCTTATGTTTTAGCATCAACTCTTCTGCTTCACTTGCCATAGCACTTGCTTCTATGGTTTTTGGACTCTCACTCATGATTTCTTTAGCTTTAAAATCAAATCTTGGCTTATCATTTGCTCTTAATGCTCTTCTTAAATCACCATCTGTGATGATTCCAACTAGTTTTTCATTCTCAAGTACTATACAAAGTCCTAATTTACCACTAGTCATCACATCAACTAGCTCATTAAATTCACTCTCAGGACTTACTATAGGTAGATTATTTGACACCATCAAATCACCTACTCTAGTTAAAAGCTTTCTACCCAAGCTTCCCCCTGGATGAAATAAAGCAAAATCATCAAGTCTAAAATTCCTTGCCCTCATTAAAGCTACCGCTATAGCATCACCCATCGCTAAAGTAGCCGTGGTAGAAGAAGTTGGAGCTAATTGAAGCGGGCAAGCTTCTTTTTTTACCGCTATGTTTATAAAAATATCTGCTTGTTTAGCTAGGGTAGAGTTTTGATTGCCCGCCATGACAATTAAAGGAATTTTTCTTTTTTTAATCACTGGTATGAGTTTTAAAACCTCTTCAGTTTCTCCTGAATTTGAAATAGCCAAAAGCATATCCTCACTTGTAAGCATACCAAGATCTCCATGCAAAGCTTCACCTGGGTGCATAAAAAAGCTTGGAGTACCTGTGCTAGCTAAGGTCGCAGCTATCTTAGCTCCTATATGGCCTGACTTACCCATGCCACTTACTACACATCTGCCTTTGATAGATAAAATCAGCTCAATGGCTTTATTAAAACCTTCATCTAAATTATCACGTAAATCTAAAATTGTTTTTGATTCTATCTCAAAAACTTCTTTGGCTATTTTAATCGCATTTATTTGACTCATCTAAATTCCTATATATTTAACACTACATTAGTTGCAATAGCTATTTGGTATAAAATTTGTGTTAGCATGCTAAAGACTTGTAAATTTTGACTATCTACTTTTGGTAAAACTAAAATAGAATCTCCTGCTTTGATATCCGCTGAACTTCTACCACTATATTTAGTTGCTTTACCATTAGCATTGATTACCAAAACTCTTGATATATCTGCTCTATCGCTAAAACCACCTGCTAAGTTGATATAATATCTTAATTTTTCTTTATCCATATATACAAATGCACCTGGTATAGAAACTTCACCTTGAACTAAAACAAGATTATTTTTACTAGGTACATTTACTACATCACCTTCTTCTAATACTATAGAATTATACGCTTTGACATTATCTATAACGATTTGTCCTTTTGGCTGAGCTTGTTTTGCACGTGCAATAAATTCTAAAATCGTCTTAGCTTGAGTAGCTCTAATGCTAGCTTGCTCAGCATTAACTGAAGAACTTGTTAGAGCTAGTGTTTCAAGCTCTTTAAGCTGAGCTTCTATAAGTTGTTTTTGAGTAGCTGCTACACTTTTTCTAAAAACCTGTAAGGCATTGATGTTTGATTGATCATTAACTGTAATCATTTTAGCAAGTTCAGCTAAAGTTGTGCCTTTTTTTATCACCACCGAGTGCAAACCACTATGCTCACCTTCTATGCTAATGCTAATATTTTGCGCAGTATAATCAGGTCTAAACTCTATCTCATCGCCATTGTATAATTTCACGCCTAAAAATTGCTTTTTACTGTAAGCATCCACATGTAATTTATGATCATCTCTATAACTTTTTACCACAGCATTAGTTACTATAGGCTTAGCTCCCGCAACTTTGGCTATATCTTCTAAATTTAAAATATCATTACTGAGCTCAAATCTAAAAGGTTTTTGCACATCTCCTTCTACAAAAACATACTTTTGTACACTACCCACTAAAATCACATCACCCATTCTAAAAGGAAAAAGATCAAGCTGACCTTTAAGTAAAAAATCATATAAATCTACTTTTTTAATGACTTTATTATCTCTTAAAATTTGAATATCTCTAAAACTACCATATTCTAAATTAATTCCACTTGCTTTATCTAAATACTGTATAATAGAATCTGAACTTAATCCTTGATAAAGACCAGGTTGATTTACATTTCCTGTAACAAATACCGATACATTTTGATAAATATCCATATCTGCATATACATAGACATTGCTTTTATAAATTTTATTAATAGCTTTTGTAATGACTTGCACCAAAGCACTATTTTTCACACCCAAAAGATTAATAGCACCTACTTTTGGTATGAAAATATTTCCTTGAGAATCTACTGTTAAAGTTTGTATAAACTCTACCGCACCCCAAATTTTTACATTAATCCTATCGCCTACTGCTAGTTTATAGTCAGGATTATAAACATGTTGGGTAAATTTAGTAAAATTACCATTAAATAAATGTGCACCAAATACTTTAGTAATTGGAGTTTGAGTTTGATTAAAATCACTTTGGTTGTTATCATAATTTATAATTTGTGGCTCTAAAGATGGAGCTAATGGTTGATTTTGAATTTTCGCAATTTGAGAAACATCTACCGCTGAAAATAAAAACAAAGGTAAAAGTAAAAATAAAAATATCTTTTTCATTAGTATCTATGCTCCTCTATAATCATTTTAATAAATTTAACAATTCCATAAATCAAAGATAAAATCATAAAAGCCGTGAGTATATTATACAAAGCTTCTGGGTATTTAGCACTTTGAGGTAAACTTGGACTTTGCACTATAACTACCTGCTTTATCTTTCTTAAAGCCTCTATCCTAGCACTCTCATAAGCTTTTAATGCAGCTGTATAAGCACTTTCTGCAAAACCTGCTTCTATGGTTAGATCTTGGAATTTAGCTGCAAGATCATTAAGCTTTTGAGAGGATTTTGGGGATGAAACTTTAGATTTTTCTTTTTGAAGTTGTTTTTTCAAAGCTGTGATTTCACTTTTTATTGTGACAATTTGCGGTGCATTATCATTAATATAACTTTGCATCATTAAAAGCTCAGCTTCTTTAGCTGCTATTTTTGATTCAAGTTCAGCAATGAGTTTTAGAGTGCCTTCTGCTTGTTTAAGTGGATCAAATACCCCATATTTATTTTGAAAAGCTAAAAGCTCATCTTTAGCCTTTTGGTATCTTTTTTTAAACTGCAAAAGCTCTTCTTCAGCAAATTGCATTTGATCTCTTGCGGCTTTGTGTGAAATTTCATTGATAAATTTTTCGCTTTCTTTAACTATAGTTGAAGCTATCAAATGTGCACTTTGTGGATCAAAACCTTCAACTTCTACACGTAAAAGCCCATTAGCTGAGTTTTCTTGAGTAATCTTAACACGGTTTTGATAATACTTTAAAAACTCTTCCTGATTAGCAGATGAAGAAATACTATAAAAAAAATCAAGTTTTTGTTTTTGATATAATTCACGAATTTGAATTTTTTCTTCTAAGATATTTAGCATATCTAAAGAATGAATATAAGATTTTAAGAAAGTTATATCCTCGCTCGAAAAAGAATTATTAGTCAAAAATGCAGCAATTCCGGTGATAGCTCCGCTATCTCCTGTGGTTGATTTCACACTTAAAACACTTTCACTCACATAGCGATTTGCTGCTATAAAAATATAATAAAATACAACAAATGCTGTTAAAATCAATACTATTTTAAAAGAGTTAAGTATCTTTAAATTTTTAAACTTTTTTAATAAATCATTTTGCATTTATTTTTCCTTGATACACCGCTATGCCCTCATCTACATCATTATATATAGTAGCTTGTCCATCTTGCATAAATATAATTTTATCACACCATTGTTTAATTTCAGCTACATTATGCGAAACCATGATAACTTTTGACTGACTTAATTTTTCTTTATAGATTTTAGAGCTTTTTTCTCTAAATTTAGGATCTCCCACGGCACCTGCTTCATCAATCAAATAATAATCAAAATCAAATGCCATGCTTAAACCAAAAGATATTCTAGCACTCATACCTGCTGAGTAAGTATTCATAGGCTCATCAAAAAATTTACCAAGCTCAGCAAAATCTTCAACAAATTTAATCTTCTCTTCTAAAGCCTTTCCTTTATAACCATATACTCTAGCCACAAAACGTGCATTGTCCCTTGCTGAAAGTCTGTGTTGAAACGCACCTGCTAAGCCTAGAGGCCAAGATAATTTTTTATTAGTGATAATTTTGCCTCTATCAGGAAGCAATGAGCCACTTAAAAGTTTCATTAAAGTAGATTTTCCAGCACCATTGCGTCCCATTAAACCTATACTGCAATTTTCAGGGAATTCAAAACTTAAGTTTTTAAAAACATAATGCCTTCCACCATTACGCAAAGGAAAAGATTTGGTTAAATTAACTAATTTTATCATTGTACCACTATCAACTTTTCTCTAGTAAAATAATAAAAAAATAATCCCAAAAACAAAATCACACTTAAA
Source organism: Campylobacter sp. RKI_CA19_01128 (assembly GCF_025771175.1). NCBI lineage: Bacteria > Pseudomonadati > Campylobacterota > Epsilonproteobacteria > Campylobacterales > Campylobacteraceae > Campylobacter > Campylobacter sp. RKI_CA19_01128. Next base: position 136,984 of record NZ_JAKMPU010000001.1, on the reverse strand, counting down.
CATGCAATAGGATAGTAGTAATTATAATCATCAAGCAATGGATAATTTTGAAAAAAATTATATTTTAAAAGCTCCATAATATGCAAAAGTGGATTATAATATAAAATGTCTAAAATAGGTTTTGGAACTATCCATATAGGAAATACTACCAAAGCTGTCCAGTATAAAACTATATTTAAATAACTTAAAGCCATTTTTAAAGGCTCTGCAAAATGTCCTGCTATAGCAAAACACATCCCTATAGCAAAGCCAAATACTACAAGCAAAAAGAATGAAAACATCGCTTCTAAAAAATGCTTAGGTATAACTTGCATATGTAAAAACCAACCTGCCAAAAACATCACACAAATAAAAATAGTAAAATAAATACAAAACTCAAGCAATGCTCTTGCAATAAATACATGTATAGGGCGAATAGGTTTATAAGAAAAAAGAGCTAAATTAGCCCCAATACCATGTAAAAGTTGATTAATGATACTTCTAAACATAAAAAAAGGTATAATTCCTACTGCTAAAAATAAAAAGATAGAAACACCTTCAGGCATGATTTGATGATAGAATTCTCTAATAGCTGTTATAATAGAAGTGATTGCCAAAACCACCATCATAGGCTCTCCAATCACCCAAAAATAGCCCAAATATTTATTAATACCAAATCTTGTCTTTAACTCTCTAAAAAAAAGAGCATGTATGACATTAAACATATTTTTAGCAAACCTTATTTAAATTTTCAAAATTCTTATATTATACTTTTTTATCTTATATAATATTTAACAAGGTTTAAAAATGAAAAGAAATTTCTTTGAGGAATTAGAAAAAATTTTATATCACAAAGATATTTTTAAAAAGATTGAATTATTTAATGAATTTTATGAAAATTTTAAAGCTAATTTGTATGACTTTAATCATTCCCATGAGGCGATCATTTGTGAAAACTCAAAAGTTAAAATCCTTCATCCCATGAAAATAAGGCGTCCAAAAGAAGCAAATAGCACTTTATCTTTAGCAAAAATATTACATTCAGTTGCACATATAGAATATAGTGCTATAAACTTAGCCTTGGATGCTAGTTATAGATTTAAAAACTTGCCATTGAAATTTTATCAAGATTGGCTTGAGGTGGCTGATGAAGAAATTAAGCATTTTTTACTTTTAGAAAAAACTTTAAATGAACTTGGTTTTAAATATGGAGATTTCCATGCACATGATAATCTTGAAAAAGCCTTATTCTTAACCAAAGATAATCTTGCTCATAGAATGGGCATAGTGCATAGAGGACTTGAAGCAAAAGGACTTGATGCCAATCCTTTTGTTTTGGAAAAATTAAACACCACTAATCATCCTATAAAAAGTTTATTTAGTGAAATTTTTACCATTATATTAAATGATGAAATTAAACATGTAAATAAAGGAGATTTTTGGTGGAATTATGCAAAAAAAGAAAATGATAACTACCTTGATCTTTGCGCCAAATATAAAGAATTTAATCTTTTAGGAAAAGTATATAACAAAATAGCTAGAATACAAGCAGGATTTAATGAAAATGAACTTCAAGAGTTAGATGAATTTTATAATAAAGAATAAAATGGTGGTTAGAGGCAGAATCGAACTGCCGACACGCAGATTTTCAGTCTGCTGCTCTACCGACTGAGCTATCCAACCACTGAATTGAAGTTGTAATTATACAATAGTTTTTTTAAAAAAAGTTGAAATTTGCATAAAAATGCAAATCATTCAGCAAAAGCTCCAAATTTAAAGATTTTTTGCATTCTTAATGCAGCTAATTCGCGTTTATCGTATTGTTCTAATTCTTCTATAGCTTTTAAGACATAATCACTTAAATTTTTAATCGCATTTTCTTTATCTCTATGAGCTCCACTCATTGGCTCTTCGATGACATCATCTATTAAACCTTGAGTTTTTAAATCATCAGCAGTTACTTTCATGGCTTTAGTAGCAGCTTCACTTTTTGATGGATCATTCCATAAAATAGCAGCACAACCCTCAGGTGAAATCACAGAAAAAACTGAATTTTTCATCATAGCAAGTTTATCAGCTACTCCTATGGCTAAAGCACCACCACTTCCACCTTCACCTATAACTACTGCTATAGTGATTGTTTTAAGGGCGCTTAACTCATATAAATTTCTAGCTATAGCCTCACTTTGACCACGCTCTTCAGCACCCACTCCTGGGTAAGCACCTGGAGTATCTACTAAAAATAACACCGGTATGTCAAATTTTTCAGCCATTTTTGCCACTCTTAGAGCTTTTCTATAACCTTCAGGATGAGGCATACCAAAATTTCTATGAAGTTTATCTTTAGTACCTCTACCTTTTTGCTCACCTATAACAATAACTTTTTTACCACCTATATAACCCGCATAACACACAATAGCAGGATCATCTCTAAAAGCACGATCGCCATGAATTTCATAAGCATCGCTTAATATAGCTTGAATATAATCAAGCGCATAAGGACGATCAGGATGTCTTGCAAGCTGCAAGCGTTGGTAATCGCTTAAATTTTTATAAACTTTTTGAGTTTCTTTTTCAAGGTTTTTTTCTAAAATTTTTACTGCTTCATCATCGCCTTTGATTTTAGCATTTGCTAAATCTTCATCAATTTGCTGGATATTTTTTTCAAAATCTAAATAAGAAGCCATATTAATCTACTTTTTTGAAAATCACACAACCATTTGTTCCACCAAAACCAAAAGAATTGCTCATTACAACATTTACTTCGCTTTTTCTTGCAGTATTCGGTATATAGTCAAGATCACAGTTTTCATCTGCTACGATTTGATTGATAGTTGGCGGTAATATACCTTGATCAAGCGCCATTAAAGAAATAACAGCTTCAATAGCACCAGCAGCACCTAAGCAATGCCCCGTTTGACCTTTTGTAGAACTAACTAAAGGAATTTGATCTTTGAAAAGCTCTTTAATAGCTGCTGTTTCATTTTTATCATTTACCGGAGTAGAAGTTCCGTGCGCATTAATATAATCTACTTTTGGATTTCCTGCCATTTTTAAAGCTTTTTTCATAGCACGCAATGGCCCTTCTAAAGTAGGCGAAGTAATATGATGTGCGTCCGCACTTTCGCCAAAACCTACTAACTCAGCATAAATTTTAGCTCCACGCTTTTTAGCAGCCTCATACTCTTCAAACACTAAAGCACCAGCACCCTCACCCATCACAAAACCATCTCTTTCTTTGTCAAATGGTCTTGAAGCCTTAGCTGGATCATCATTTCTAGTAGAAAGAGCTTTCATAGCAGCAAAGCCACCTATACCCACAGCACAAATGGCTGCTTCAGCGCCTACTACAAGCATTTTATCTGCACTACCTAAAGCTATGCTTTTATAAGCTTCGCCTATGGCATGGGTTCCTGCTGCACAAGCAGTTACGCATGAGATATTTGGTCCTTGCAATCCATGCTCGATTGAAATAATCCCACCAAGCATATTAACCAAAGCTGATGGTATGAAAAAAGGAGTAATTTTACGTGGTCCACGCTGTGCGCAAGTAACGGAATTTTTTTCTATATTTGGTAAACCACCTATACCAGCTGCCGAAACTACACCAAATTCTTCTTTATTTAAAGTTTCATCAAATTTAGCATCTTCCATAGCTTCTCTTGCTGCTTTAATACCAAGTTGTATAAAACGATCTATTTTTTTAACCTCTTTAGCATCACAGACACTTAAAGGGTCAAAATTTTTCACTTCAGCAGCAATTTGCACTGGAAAATCAGTGGTATCAAAAAGAGTGATTTTATCAACGCCACTTTTACCATCACAAATTGCTTTAAATGAGCTATCTTTGTCTAAGCCAAGGGCATTGATCATTCCTATACCTGTTACTACAACGCGTTTCAAACCGCACTCCTTATTAAAAATTAAAATTATTTTTGAAGATTTTCTATATAATTAACAACATCTTCGATTTTTACTAGTTTTTCAGCATCGCTGTCTGGAATTTCTACATCAAATTTTTCTTCTAAAGCCATAACTAATTCAACAACATCTAAAGAATCTGCACCTAAATCTTCAATAATTTTAGATTCCATTTTAACTGCATCTTCATCAACACTAAGTTGCTCAACAACTACTTTTTTTACATCATCAAAAATTGCCATTTTTATCTCCTAGTTTAAAAAATTAAACCACATTTTACAATAAAAAAATAAATTTCTTGTTTAAAAAGTTAAAAATTAAAGATTATTACGAAAAATTTAATTATCTGTGTTTAAATAAAAGCTTAATTTTTAACAAAGGAAATTAATGCTTTTAGATAGACTTATAAAAGAAAATAAAAAAACTTGGGATCAATACATCCATCATGAATTTGTAAAAAAACTTCAAAATGGCACTTTAGAAAAAGATGTATTTTTATTTTATCTAAAACAAGATTATATCTTTTTAAACAATTACGCAAAATGCTATGCCCTGCTTGCTTTAAATGCAAATAATGCTAAAGAAATTCAATTTGCCATTAAAAATCAAAACTACACTTTAGAAGGAGAATTAGAACTTCATAGAAGTATTTTAAAGCTAGGTATTGATGTAGAAAAACTGGACTATAAAGATGAAAGTTTAACTAATATTGCTTATACAAGATATTTACTAAGTGTGGGGCAAAATGGAGATTATTTAGATATGCTATGTGCTTTGAGTGCTTGTGCTATAGGTTATGCATACATAGGAGAAGAAATTTATAAAGGACTTGATGAAAAAAGTTTAGAAAATCATCCTTACAAAGAGTGGATTTTAACTTATGCGGGTAAAGAATTTCAAGATGAAATTAAAGAATTTAAAGACTTTTTTAATTCTTATGCAAATAGTATTAGCGAAGAAAAATTTAAAAAGTTAAACGAAATTTTTTATACTACCATAAGGCTTGAAACAGCCTTTTGGCAACACTCTTTAAAGCAAAAAATGGAAATTTAATCATCATAAAGATGATTAAATTATCAATTTAGCAATATTAATCCCTACAAAAGCAACCAAATACGCACATAAAGATGTAAATATAAAAAGATACCATGCATATTTTTTATTTCCCGCTTCTTTAGCAAAAACTATAGTTGCTGCAAAACAAGGATTATAAATCATAACAAAAAGTATAAAAGCTACTGCTGTATTAAAAGGGATGTTTTCTTTTATAGCTTCTTGTAAATTTAAACTTGTTTCATCAACTTCATCACCTAAAGAATAAAGCACACCCATAGTAGAAATCATCACTTCTTTAGCAGCTAAACCACTTACCAAAGATACACTAAGCTTCCAATCAAAGCCAAGTGGTGCAAAAATAGGTTCTATTGCTTTACCAAATTGTCCAAGATAACTATTCTCTATCTGAAGTTCTTGAGTTAAGGCATCTTGAGTATTATTTTCTTGTGCAGGAAAATTACTCGCAAACCAAATAAGCAAAGAAGCTATCAAAATAAATGTTCCTGCTTTTTTTAAATACATTTTGGCTTTATTAAACACCATAAACCATACCAAATTCCAATTTGGCATTCTATATTTTGGCATTTCCATTACGAATGGTTCATCTTGTCCTCTAAAGGCACTCATTCTTAAAATCTTAGCTGCAATCAAACCCAAAAACGCGCCCAAAATATAAATCCCAAAAAGATAATTTCCCGCCACATCAGCAGGAAAAAACACTCCAACAAAAAGCACATATACAGGAAGTCTTGCGCCACAACTCATAAAATTAATAATAAAAAGAGTTAATAGTCTATCTTTTTTATTTTTTAAAGTTCTTGTAGCCATAAATGCAGGCACTGAGCAACCAAAACCCGTGATTAAAGGGATGAAACTTTTACCATGTAAGCCAAATTTGTATAAAATTCCATCTAATAAAAATGCAACCCTAGCCATATATCCAGTTGTTTCAAGCAAGGCTATACCAAAAAATAAAATCATAATATTTGGTAAAAAAGTTATAACCGCACCAACCCCACCTAAAACACCATCAGCTAAGGCTGAAGCGATAAATTCATTGCTAATATTATTTTTTACCATATCACCTAAGTTAGTAAAAAACATTTCTATATAATCCATAGGGATTTGACCCAAAGTAAAGGTTAGTTGAAATAAAGCCCACATAAAAAACAAAAATATAGGAATTCCTAAAAATTTATTGATTAAAATAGAATCTATTTCTTTGGTATGATTTTTATACTTAGCACCCTTACTTAAAACCTTAGCACATATACCATTTGCAAAAGCAATTAGTTCTTCTTTAAAAATACTTTCTATATCTTTGCTATGATATGCCATATAAATTTTTTCTAAAGCTTCATCAAGTATTTTTCTCAAAGTGTATGAAATGACTATATTAGCTTCATTTTTAAGCAAAGCAAGTGCTAAATCTTTTGTAGAAAAATCTAAATATGTAATTTCATTTTGATTTAAAAATTCACTTATTTTTGCAAGTTCTTCTTCTATAATATCACTATAAACACGCTCTTTGACTTCAAATTTAGCTTCATGAGTTGAAATGATTAAATCCAAAAGTGCATTTAGATTTTCTTTAGTTTTAGCACACACGCCAAGACAAGGTGTATTTAGAAGTTGGGATAAAATTTTAAAATCTATACTAAAACCTTCATTTTTAGCTTCATCTTGCATATTTAAAGCCATAATCATTTTGATTTTAGCTTCTATTAAAGATGCACTCAAAATCAAATTACGCTCTAAATTTGTAGAATCAAGCACATTTACTACAAGATCAAATTCACCTTTTTTTAAAAATTCTTTTGTAATTTTTTCTTCTTCGCTATAACCATCTAATGCATAAGTTCCTGGTAAATCTATAAATTTAAACTCATAATTTTTATAAATTAATCTAGCCTCAGCCTTTTCAACCGTAACACCGCTAAAATTTCCAACTTTCATATTAGCTTTACAAAGTGCGTTAATTAATAAACTTTTACCAACATTTGGCTGACCTACTAAAGCAATGATGATTTTTTTCATTAAAACTCTTTTGAAATTTGTATTATTTTTGCTTCACTTGAGCGTAAAATCACGCAAGTTGTATCAAGTTCTACCATGATAGTAGAATTTGCTATAGAAGAGCGAATTTTTTTAACTTTTTTGTTTTTTGCAAAACCAAAACTAAAAAGTCTTGCTTGGAGTTGTTTATCTGCTTCAAAACCTACTATAATAGCTTCTTCATTATCTTTTAATGTATCTAAAGTCATGTTTTTCCTTACAAAAACTAAGATAAAACATTATATAAAAAATTAAATTAATTTATTTTTTAAAATAATAAGCAATCTCAAAAAATGAGATTGCTAGAAATCAAAATCATTTAGATTTTCTAAATTTTGAAGCTTTTTGACTAATTCCTCAGCCTTTTCTAAAGAAAGTGCTATGCTAGCATTAGAAAGAAATTTATCTTTTAATTCATCAAAACTTAAAGGATTATCAAAATTTCCTTTATTAATCAGTACATCTTTTTTAATTACTCTTCCATCATTTAAAACAGCTTCTAAATGTCCTGGAAAGTATTTAGGGAAACCACTAGATTTTTTCTTTTCATAGCTAATTTTTTTAGCAAATTCTATTAGTTCAGCTCTATTTAAATTTTCATAAGATTTTAAAGTGATCTTACCATCAAAAAATGCCAAAGCCATTAAAAAAGGCATGGAAAATTTGGCAGCATAAGCACTTTGTGGAGTATATTTTGCTTCTATTGGATCACAGATAAATGAAATTGGCACCTCATCTACAAAACAATGCAAACTTTTGATATCTTGTGCTTTTAAGCCATCATTCCTTAAGCTCATAGCACAATCAATAAGCCCATGTGCAAAATGACAACTTGGATAAGGTTTTAACGAAACTTGCATTACTTGCCAAATTTCATTCAAGCCCTTACAAAGTTCATTTTTATCACACTCATCTTCTAAGCCAAAAGTTCTAAAAATATTATCCCTTCCTTCAAATATACTCAAAGGACCACTCATATTAGCTTTTACGAAATTTGCTACTAAAATTCCATTTTTCAAAGCATTAGCTATGTGTAAAACTTTAGAATTAGAACCATTAGATAAAAACTCATTTACCCCACTTGCAAAACTTCCTGCTAAACCTAGAGCATTAATGATTTGTTCTTTGTTTAAATCAAGCAAAACACAACTTGCAGCTACACTACCAAAAATTCCTGCTATAGCTGTAGTATGAAAGCCGCGTTTATGGAAACTTCCTTTGCTTGCTATACCCACTCTAGCAGCAATTTCCCAACCAACTATAAAAGCTTTTAAAACTTTTTTCCCATCTTTACTTACGCTAAATCCATAAGTTAAACAAAGCGGAGTTAAAATAGCACTAGCGTGCAAAATAGCTTCAGTATGAGTATCATCAAAATCAAGGGCATGCGCTGCAATAGCATTTACCATCGCAGCATAAATTACATCAAGCTTTTTATCCCCGCTCCAAATTTTTTTACTAGGATTTACGCTTAAAGCTTCAAAAGCCTTAGTTGCATTTAAAACACAAGCTTCATTTTTAGCAGCTAGGGCTGTTCCTAGTGCATCAAGCATAAGCTCTTTTGCCCTTTGCTTTACTTTACTAGGAATAGCTTCATAGTCTAAATTTACGATAAATTCGGCTAGTTTTTCACTTAAATACATTTTTTCCTACTTTAGAATTGGTGCATTAGCAATTTTTTCTAAGAACTCATCAACTAATTTTGGTGCATAACCTACATAAGTTGTAGCATCCATTAAAACATCAATATCTTTTTCACTTAAAACCTTACTCACACGCTCATCTTCAAGTAAAACTTCTTTGAAAGTTTTATGATTTTCTATGCCTCTCATGGCATTTTCATAAACAATTTCATGTGCATGTTGCTTACCATAACGATCACTCAAAGCAAACATCACGCGTTCTGCTAGTACAAAACCATTAAGCGTATCAAGATTTTTTAGCATTTTGTCTTTTTTAACTTCTAAATCATCAAAGACAAATTTCATATTTGCTAATACCACTGAAAGCATTAAAAACGCTTCTGGCAAAAGCTTCCATTCCATTTTCCAAACTTGGCCATCTCTTTCATGCTCATGTCTTTCTATATCGCTTAAAATTGCAATATTAGCTCTTAGGGCATTACTCACAGTCACTGCGTTTTCACTTACTGCAGGATTTCTTTTATGAGGCATAGTAGAACTTCCTACTTGACCTTTTCCAAAAGGCTCAGCAATTTCATCAATTTCATTATGAGCTAAGATTAAAAGTTGATGTGCGATTTTGTTAAAGGTTGCATTGATATTACCTAAAACATAGCCAAGCTCAATGAAACGATCTCTTGCTGGTTGCCATGAGATATCAGGAACTTCTAAACCTAAGCTTTCTAAAGTAAGTTTTTCTACTTCATTAGCCTTGTCACTTAAACTTGCTTTAGTTCCCACTGCACCTACGATTAATCCTACATATAATCTTTTTTCAAGTTCGATAATTCTTTCATAATGGCGATTAAGCTCACTAAGCCAAATTGCAACTTTGTGTCCAAAAGTTATAGGTAAAGCTTGTAAAGCTAAGGTTCTTCCCATCATCGCAGTGTTTTTATGCTCTTTTGCGATTTTTGCTAAATTTTTAGCTATATCTTTTAAATCTTGCTTGATTAAAGCCATAGCTTCTTTAAATTGTAAAACTAAGCCTGTGTCAATGATATCTTGTGTTGTTACACCAAAATGTACATATTCACCAAGACCATTTTCACAAGCTTTTTCTAAACCACGCACAGTAGGTACTAAAGGGTGTTTGGTCTTTTTAAACTCAGCAAAAATAAAATCCATATCCATAAATTTATAATGCGCTTTTTTAGCTATTTCTATAGCTGCTTCATTAGGGATAATGCCAAGTTTTGCTTGAGCTTTTGCTAGGGCAGCTTCTACATCAAGCCATTTTTGAATTCTATTTTCTTCACTAAAAATAGCTCTCATTGCAGGGGTACTCCAAGAATCTTGAAGCAACCTCATATCAAATACACTCACACCCATGTTTTATCCTTTAAAATTTATTTTTTCAAATGCTTGTTTTAAATCAGCAATCAAATCCTTACTATCTTCAAGACCTATATGAAATCTCACAAAAGGCCCTCTAGCACTCCAATCTGTTGCCGTTCTTGGTGGAGTAGTAACAGTAGCTAAACTCTCATATCCACCCCAGCTTGCACCGATTGAAAAATACTCTAAATTATCTACAAACTCAATGGCTTGTTCTTTTGAAATACCATCTGCAAATTCAATCGTTACCATACCATTAGCACCTTTATGATCGCGCATAAAAACTTCGTGGTTTGGATGAGTTTTTAATTTTGGATAAAAAATTATTTTAACTTCTTTTCTACTTTGTAAAAACTCTACTACCTCATCTGCACTTTTTTCATGAGCTTTCATTCTTACATCTAAAGTTCTCATACCACGAAGCACCAAATAAGCATCATCAGGACTTGTAGTAAATCCTAAAGCTTCTGGTAATTTGTCAAAATTTTTCCATTCTTTTTCATTAATTACTACTATACCCATAGTAACATCTGAATGCCCACTTAAGTACTTAGTCGCTGCAATTACTGAAATATCTACTCCAAGCTCAAGCGGATTTAAAAAATACCCACTTGAATAAGTATTATCAATCGCTACTGGTATGTTATGTTTGTGTGCAATTTCACAAAGTTTTGGCAAATCTATGATTTCATAAAGTATAGAACCTGGGCTTTCACAAAGGATTAATTTTGTGTTTGGTTTAATTTTTTCTTCTACATCGGAAGCATCAGCTTTTAAAAAGTCAATTTCTACACCCATTTTAGTTAAAAATAAATCACAAATTGTTCTAACAGGTCCATAAATAGCATCAGTGATTAAAAAATGAGCATCTTTGCTAGCATAATTTAAAAGCACCATAGCTAGCGCTGCAAGTCCTGTTGGGAAAAGTTGCGCTCTATGGCCTCCTTCAAGCGCACAAATTAGTTTTTCAAGTTCAAAATTAGTTGCTGTTCCTCTAGCACCATAACTTAAAACACGATCTGTTTTTCTTAGCTCGCGGTATTTTTGCCAAGTTGCATGATCTTTAAAAAGTATAGTTGATGCACGCATTAAGGTTGGATTAACTGATCTTACTTCGGCGTTTTGATCGCCTCTTCCTAGGTGGATTAATTTAGTTTTGTTATTCATTTTGTACTCCTTTTTATAGATAAATATAAGTCATAATCACATTAACAATAGCAGCTACAAGCATAGGAATGGCTGTTCTTTTTACAACTTGTAATGGATTTACTTTAGCCATAGCTGAAATTGCCAAAATAGCAGGTGCGATAGGCGAAACACATCTACCAAAACCTGTCATGATTTGGATAGGTGCTATCATAGTTATAGTTTCAACTCCAAAAGATTTTGCTATATTTGGGATAAGTGGCGCAAAAGAGAAAAATGCTGCATTTCCTGAACCCATTAAAAATGCGCACACAGCAAGTAAAATAGAAACTGCTATAATAATAGCAAGCACTCCAAAACCTGCATCTTTTGCAAAATCTATTAAAGTATCTACAAAACCAACCGATAAAAGGCCACTTGCAAAAACTTGGCCACAAACGATCAAAGAAACTGTAATTACAAACAAATGTCCCATACCTTTGAAAAATACCATGATAGAATTTAAAGTATCAATTAAACTTTTATAACGAATGATTTCAAAAATAATTGCTATAAAAGTTGAAATCATCATAGCAACTGGCACATTCATTCTAATTGCAGTAGATGAAGCTGCTTTAACATCTTCCATAGTAGTAAATCCCATTAATACCATAATGCTATCTAAAACACTACTAAAACCCAAAATTAACACTAAAGGTATAATAGGTAAAATCGCATAGATTCTAGGTGGTTTTTTCACCTCTTCTTTTTTGCTATCATTTTCTGATAACTCTTTTTCTATCTCATCACGATTAAAAACAAAATTTTCTTTTTTATCAAAATATTTTGAGCAAAAATAAATCGCAATACCCACAGCAATAATAATAGGTACAGTTGTAGGGAGTTGGTAATGAACAAAATAAATTGCAGGGTCAATTTTGGCTTTTTCTGAGGCCATAATCACATTACCACTGCCTGGGCCATGGTCAATGTATTGACAAATAGCGATAATTGAAAGCGCAGAAAGCTTAGAAACGCCTGAGCGCACTAAAATAGGATACATTGTAACCATAAGCAAAAGCGCCAAACCTGCATGTGAAGGTATAAAAAGCACTAAAAACTGGATTACAAAATATGAAACTAGCAATAGAACATAAGGTGATTTTACTGCCTTTAAAGGTCTTTCAAACACTTTAAATAAAGCATAACTTGCGCCCACATGATCCATATAAGCAGAAAATCCTGCTATACACATTAAAGTAAGCCCAAGCCCTGCTAGAGTGCTTGACATATTTGTATTAACAACTTGGAAAATATCAAAAAATCCTAAATGCAAAGATTGCTTTTCACTAATGATAGGAGAAAGTCCAAAAATTCCTGCTAAAGCTAGCAAGAATAAACCACTTAAAAGCAACGCCATATGGGCGTTGATTTTTTTATAGAGCATAAATACAAGTAAAAATACAGAACATCCTGCAAAAAATAAACCCAACATGCTCTATCCTTTATGAGCAATAACCTCTATCTCCACTTTTGCTCCTTTAGGAAGATCTTTTACCGCAAAAGCACTTCTTGCAGGATATGGAGCTGCGAAAAATTCAGAATAAACCTCATTGAAAGCTAAAAAATCATCAATATTTGCTAAAAAGCAAGTCGTTTTAACTACATTATTAAAATAAAGATTATTTTCTTCTAATATAGCCTTGATATTTAACAATGATTGTCTTGTTTGTTCTTTTACATCTTCACTTTCTATGTTTCCACTTTGTGGATTAATAGGAAGTTGTCCTGAAATAAATAACAAACCATTAGCTTCTCTATAAGCTGAATATGGTCCTATAGCTTTTGGATAATTTGCCATGTATACTCCTTGTGTTTAAATGAAATCATAATATAATATTATCATCATAATAATAATTTTTTTTATTGTTATAATTATTAACAACTTTGATGAAAATATTATGTAAAATAACAAAAAACAACAAAAAGGTCTAGATCATGGATGAGCAACAAAAAGAATTATTTATCAAACTCACTCAATTTTTAGGACAGGTGCTTGGGGATCAATATGAAATAGTTTTTCATGTGATTGCACCTGAGGGTTCATATATTGCAGCCATTGCAAATAACCACATTAGTGGAAGAACCATTAATTCTCCACTAACCTCTTTTGCAAGTGAGCTTGTACAAGAAAAAGAGTATTTAAATAAAGATTTTTTATGTGATTATAAAGCAAAGGTTGGAAAGTCTAAGATTGTTACTGGATCAACTTTTTTCATTAAAAATCAAAATAAAATCGTGGGAATTTTATGTATAAATCACGATACCACAGAGCTTAGAAATGCTATTAGTAAAATCATAGAACTTGAAAAAATCAATGATTTTAGTGATTTGTTAGATATTCATAATCAAAACAATGTAAATTTGCATAATGTGAGTAATATAGAAACACTTAGTCATTCTATAGAAGATATTTTAGCTGAAAACATAGACTTAAAATATTTAAATTCAGGATATAGCTTAAGCACTGAGCAAAAAGATGAAATTATTAAAAAGCTTCATTCAAAAGGAATTTTTAACATTAAAGGAAGCATACCTATAGTTGCTAAGTCACTTAATATATCAGAACCTAGTGTTTATAGGTATTTACAAAAACTTAAAAACAATCTCTAAGCTAAAATACAAGCTTAGAGATGAAATAACCTGCAATAGTTGCACTAATAATCAAAACAAAACCTGGTCTTAAATAAGAGTGATTGATCACAAATTTACCTATTTTTGTTGTGCCTGTTCTATCAAAAGCTACACATGCTATTTGATTAGCTCCTGGGACTATAAAATCTCCGCTCACACAAGGATAAAGCACAATAAGAATTTGAGGAGGAATTCCCAAACTCACACCCAAAGGCATCAAAGCAGCCACTGTTGCTGAAGGAGAAAAAATCACCATAGAAAAGGCAAATAAAGCCACCCCAAATAAATACGGATAATCCTCTACAATATGCGATAAAGAATCACTAAATAAAGGCTTATAAGCTTCAAAAAATGTTCCTGTCATCCAAGCTATACCAAAAACCCCTACAACTCCTATAAGTCCTGATCTAAATACCGAAGCTTCACCAAGCTTATTAGCAGGAACTTTAGCAAAAAGCATAATCAAACAAGCCGTTGCAAGCATGATCATTTGGATTAAATTTGGAGTAGAAAGTCTTTCTATTTTACCATTTGCAAGCTCATAATGAGGCAATAAATTTGTAAAAGTTCCAAAGAAAATAATAGTTAAAATCCCTAAAGCAAAAATATACAAAGACCTTTTAGCCATAGGATCATGTTCGCTGTCTTTGTTTTGCAAATCTTCACTTAAAAAATGATATTCTCCCGCTCTTACTCTTTTTTGAAATTCCTCATCTTGCTCAAGCTCTTTTCCTCTTTTTAAAACACTCAAACAAGCAAGAAACACACCTATAAAAAAGGCTGGTAAACTTACTATTAGAATTTGCATTATTGTTGTACCACTAAAAGCTAAAACAGCCACCATAGCAGCAGTAGCTGCACTCATAGGTGAAGCTATAACACCAATGCCTGCTGCTACAACTGAAACTGAAAGCGCTCTTTCGGGACGAATTTTAGCATCAGCTGCCACTTCAGCAATCACTGGATAAATAGAAAAAGCCACATAAGTGGTACCACAAAAAATCGTAAAAGCAGAGCTAATCAAAGGTCCCATAAAAACAATAGCTTGAGGTTTTTTCTTTAGAATTTTCTCTGCTATTTTTACTAGTAAATCAAGCCCACCTGCGCTTTGCAAAACACTCACACAAGTAATCACAGCAAGTATAATAAACACAACACTCACAGGAAGTGAAGCTGGTTGCATACCAAAGACCAAAACCAAAATGCACATACCAAGCCCACCTGCAACCCCAAGTCCTATACCACCATATCTACCACCTATGGCTATCATAGAAAAAATGATGAAAAATTCTAATATAAAAATAACATCCATTAATCTTGTGCCTTATATTGCTCCAAAAGCTCTTTTGCATGTTTAATTTGCTCTAATACTACTTTAGTTCCTGTACCACCATAAGATACTCTTGCGTCTATACAAGTTTCTAAAGCAATTGCCTCATAAATATCTTCTTGGATATTTTCATTAAATTGATGAAATTCCTCCATGCTAAGTTCTTCAAGCATTTTTCCATGTTTAATACAATAATTCACAGCCCCGCCAACTATACTATGAGCTTCTCTAAATGGTATATTTTTTCTTACTAAATAATCAGCCATATCCGTAGCATTTGAAAAGCCTTTTGCAGCAGCTGCTCTTGTATTATTAGCATTTACTTGCATTTTTTCTATCATAGGAGTTATGATTTTCAAACTTGCCATTAAAGTATCCATAGAATCATAAACTTGAGCCTTATCTTCACTCATATCAGTATTATAAGCTAGTGGAATACCTTTCATAATAGTTAGCATTGCCATAACATTACCATACATTCTACCTGTCTTACCACGCATTTTTTCAGCTACATCAGGATTTTTCTTTTGAGGCATTATGCTTGAGCCTGTGCAAAAATCGTCACTTAATTCTATAAATTTAAAATCTTGACTTGAAAAAAGTATAAGCTCTTCACAAAAACGACTAAGATGCATAAAGCACATTGCAGCCACAGAAGTAAATTCAACCATATGATCTCTATCACTAACGCTATCAATGCTATTTTCTGTTGGTTTTGCAAAACCTAATTCTTTGGCACAAAAATGTCTGTCTATATTAAATGTGGTTCCACCAAGCGCAGCTGCTCCTAAAGGACACTCATCCATTCTTTTATATAAATCTTCAAAACGAGAATAATCCCTACTTAACATCCAAAAATACGCCATGATCCAATGTGAAAAAAGCACCGGTTGACCGGTTTGTAAATGTGTATAACCTGGCATAATAGCTTTGATATTTTTTTGAGCTTGATTTATAATTTCTTCTTGCAAAGCAATAATTTGATTTAAAATTTCTTTTATAACGGCTCTCATATGCATTTTTGAATCAAGCGTAGTTTGATCATTTCTACTTCTTGCAGTATGAAGCTTTCCACCTACTGGACCTACAATTTGTGTCATTCTTTTTTCTACAGCCATATGAATATCCTCATCAGCTATATCAAAAACAAAGGTTCCATTTTGAATTTCTTCTCTAACTTGTTCTAAACCCTTGATGATAGTTTTTGCTTCATCTTCTTTTATAATACCTTGTTTTGCAAGCATAGTACAATGAATTATACTTCCTTGTATATCAAAAGAAGCAAGTCTTGGCTCAACTAATAATGAAGCGGTGTATTCTTCAACTAATTTATTTGTAGGTAAATCGAAACGTCCACCCCATAATTTCTCTGCTTTTTGTGACATATTTATCCTTCTATTTACAAATAAAAGGATAATTTTATAATTTTTATTTTTTCAAAGAGTTTAACTTTTCTTTCTTTTAAAAATTTTTAACACAGCAAAAGCTATTTTTTTAAGAAAACTTTTTTTAGAATGCTTTGTTAAAAACTCTACTATATCTCTATGTCCAAACATTAGTGCAAAAGTAAAAGGTGTCATACCAAGACCGTTGTTTTCATCAATATTTGCCCCATATTCTACCAAAAGCTTACACATAGGTAAATACCCTTTAAAACACACCCCTGCTAATGGAGTTTGCCCTCTGTCATTTTTCTCATCTACTCTAGCATTATTTTCTAGTAAAAACTTAGCACATTCATAAGCATTGTGATAACTTGCAAGCATTAAGAGACTATCGCCTTTGTGATTTTTTAAATTCACACTCAAACCTGCTTCTATCATAATCTTTAAATTTTGCAAATCATTTTTTCTTGCGTAATCAAAAGCCATAGTACAAAGTTCTTGAATTCTTTTTTCTTCTTCATTGCTAAACATATTTTTCCTTTTATAATCTTTAGTTTGCCACTTTTAAAGTGGCAAGTAAAAATTACATTTTCAAAGCTTTTTTAACGCCATTTGCATATTCACTTGAAATTTTTTCAAAATGACTTAATGCTCTAGCAATAATTTTTTCATCAACCCCGCTCATAGAAGTAGCAATATTTTTAAATAATTGCTCTTTTTGATCTTGGTTCATTATATCAAACAAGGCTCTTGGTTGGGTGTAAAAATCATCATCAAGTGGAGTATATCTTTGCGCACTACCTTCAAGTGCTAAGTCAGGCTCAAGATAGCTTTTATCTTCTTTTGGACTATCATCATAACTATTTGGTTCATAGTAAGCTGCGCCATTTTTATAAGTGTCAAAATTCATAGCACCTGCTACATTATAAGTATTTACTTCACTTTTTGCACGATTAACTGGCAATAAATGATAATTTGTTCCTATGCGATATCTGTGTGCATCAGGATAAGAAAAGATTCTAGCTTGCAACATTTTATCAAGACTAAAACCAATACCAGGAATGATATTGCTTGGGCTAAATGCAGCTTGTTCTACTTCGTTGAAATAATTTTGTACATTTTTATTTAATACCATCTCACCCACTTCAATCAAAGGTGCAATGCTATGTGGCCAAACTTTAGTTAAATCAAAAGGATTAAACCATAGTTTTTCTGCTTCATCTTCTTTTAAAACTTGAATTTGGAAAGTCCATTTTGGAAAATCTCCTTTTTCAATAGCCTCATATAAATCTCTTTGATGACTTTCTCTATCATTTGCTATTAAATTCGCCGCTTCTTCGTTAGTTAAATTTTTAATACCTTGCTTGGTTTTAAAATGAAATTTCACCCAAAATCTTTCATTTTTATCATTAATTAAACTATAAGTGTGACTTCCAAAACCATGCATATGACGATAACTTGCAGGAATTCCCCTATCGCTCATTAAAATAGTAACTTGATGTAAGCTTTCAGGACAAAGGCTCCAAAAATCCCATGCAGCATTATTACTTCTTAAATGAGTTCTTGGATCTCTTTTTTGAGTATGGATAAAATCAGGAAATTTATACGCATCTCTTATAAAAAATGTCGGAGTATTATTACCTACTAAATCCCAATTTCCTTCTTTGGTATAAAATTTAATCGCAAAACCTCTTACATCTCTTTCAGCATCAGCTGCACCTGCTTCACCTGCAACGGTTGAAAATCTTATAAATAAAGGTGTATTTTCTCCAAGCTGTAAAACTTTTGCTTTAGTATATTGAGAAATATCTTTAGTAATTTTAAGTTCTCCATAAGCACCACTTCCTTTTGCATGTACTGTTCTTTCTGGAATTCTTTCTCTATTTTGATGAGCAAGTTTTTCAAGCAAAATATAATCTTGCATTAAAAGTGGACCTTTAGCACCCGCACTTAGTGAATTTTGATTATCAGCTATGATATTTCCAAAATCATTTGTTAGTTTTTTCATTGTGTCTCCTTTTTAAATAATAATTTTTATTATTTGATAAATTATATTCCTATATTATTAAAATAAAATTAAACGATAAAAATTATCATTATTTAAAAAATGATTATAAAATTCTTATTTTTAAAAAAATAATCTTTTTTTAAGCATAAATATTTTTATTTTGTAATAAAATTGTTAAAAAATAAGAATAAGCATTCTTATTTTAAATATTTTTACTACAAAATTAATAAAAAAAAGGAGAGCTTATGGATAAAGAAACAAGAACTTATTATATTAAATTAGTTAAATTTCTTGCAGAAGCCTTGGGTAGAAATTATGAAATAGTCTTGCACGATGTAAGCGAAGATGGAGCCAATATAGCAGAAATTGCTAATAACCATATTAGCAAAAGAACTATAAACTCACCTCTAACTGGTTTTGCCATTGAAATGATTAAAAATAAAATCTATTTAGAGCGTGATTATATAACACATTATAAAACTTCAGCTAAAAGCTCACAAGCAATGTCAGGCTCTACTTTTTTTATTAAAAAAGATGAAAAACTCGAAGGTTTGCTTTGTATTAATCATGATACCTCAGCGTTTAAAAAAATCTCTGATGAAATTTTAAATCTTGGAAATATTTATGATAATGCTTATGAAAACCCTGAGCAAGAAAATAAAGAATATATTAAACTTGATTTAGAAGAAATTGTCGAAGATATTTCGGGTATGGATATAGAAAGTTTTAAAAATAAAAGCTTAAAACCAAAAGAAAAGCAAAAAATGATAGCTAGTTTATATGAAAAAGGTGTGTTTAATGTAAAAGGTGTTATTCCTAAGGTTGCTGAACTTTTAGGTATTTCTGAACCTAGTGTTTATAGACATTTACAAAAGATTAAATAATCATAATTTAAAAAAATTGTAATTTTTGATACAATAACACTTTAAATTTAATAAAAGGAAAAATATGGCTGATGATATGATGGATGAACAAGGCGAATCAAAGAAAAAAGGTGGCAATACTTTAGTAATTATTATCGTTGTATTTTTATTTGTATTTTTACTTGTGATTGTAGGAGCGATTGCTTATTTAATGTTTAGCGGTGGTTCTGAAGAAAATCCTGCTCCACAAGCTGAAGAAAGCGCACAAGTTGCACAAGCTCCTAAGAAAACAAATGCAGTAGCAGCTAGAGGGAGTGATTATGCAAATATTGGGGTGATGTATCCTTTAGCACCTTTTACACTAAATTTATTAAGTGATGGTGGATCAAGATATGTAAAATGCACCATTCAACTTGAACAAAATGTTGAAACCCTAACCCCAGAACTTGATAAAAAAGTTGCTATTATTAGAGATATTATCATTAGAACTTTAACTTCAAAAACCTTTGAAGAAGTAAGCACCACAAAGGGTAAAGAAAGATTAAAAGATGAATTAACTGGTAAAATCAATGAGGTTTTAACTGATGGTTTTATCAAAAATATTTATTTTACTGACTTTGTAGTATCTTAATGATAGGCTGTGACATAGTCGTATGCTCTCGCATAGAAAAAATTTATGAAAGACATAAAACGCTTTTCTTGGATAAATTTTTATCCAAGCAAGAGCAAAGTTATATAAAAAATACCAACACTCTAGCAGGATTTTGGGCTATTAAAGAAGCTGCTTCTAAGGCTTTGGGGGTTGGAATTTCTAAAGAATGTTCTTTTTTTGACATCATCATCTCTAAAGATGATAAAAATGCTCCACATATTAGTTTTTCTCAAAAAGTCATGCAAGAATTTAAAATCAAATCAGCAAGTGTAAGCGTAGCACATGATGGGGGTTTTGCTGTAGCAGTAGTGACTATAGAAACCAAGCAAGGTTAAAACCTTGCTTACATATAAAGCCCACCGTTGACTTTTAAAATTTCTCCTGTGATATAAGAAGAATGATCGCTTAATAAAAACGCCACAGCTTGAGCTACCTCGCTTGCATCTGCAAAACGCTTTAAAGGGATATTATTAATATAATTTTGTTTTATTTCATCACTTAAAACTTCAGTCATATCACTTTTTATGAAACCTGGGGTAATACAGTTATATCTTATATTTCTTGCTGCGCCTTCTTTAGCAAAAGATTTTGTTAGTGCTATCATACCGCCTTTGCTAGCACTATAATTAGTTTGGCCTGCATTTCCCATTTCTCCAACTATAGAAGCGATATTTACAACCGCGCCAAAACGCTTTTTACTCATAGTTTTTAATGCCTCTCTACAACCTAAAAAGCTTGAATTTAAATTAGCATTAATCACTGAAGAAAAATCATCCATGCTCATTCTAAGCGCTAGTTTATCATTAGTAATACCTGCATTATTAACTAAGTAACTAAGCTCACCATCACTTTCTACTATAGTTGCAATAGCGCTTGTAAATTCTTCTTCAACACTTGCATCAAATTTAATCACAGCTGCAGTGCCACCACTTTTTTCTATCTCTTCTTTTAACGCATCAGCAAGTTCAGGTTTACTTCTATAATTAATCCAAACTTTTAAACCATGACTTGCTAATTCTTTAGCTATTGCTGCACCTATACCTTTACTTGCACCTGTTATTAAAACATTTTTTCCACTAAATTTCATTGTTCTCCTTTAAATTAAAATAAAGCCTCATCCATTTCTTTTGGGATAGGTAAGTTTAAAATTTTAAGCACGCTTGGTGCTATATTACTAAGCCCCATGCCTTCTTTAAGCTTTTCTACTCCTTTAGCTTCTACAAAAGCAAAAACATCAAAGGTTGTGTGGTTAGTGAGCATATTTTCATTTTCATCCCTCATTGCTTCACAATTTCCGTGATCTGAAGTAATAATAAAAGCATAATCATGCTCTCTTGCTTTAGCAATAACCCTACCCAAACACTCATCCACACATTCAACCGCACTAACTGCAGCTTCAAAATCACCCGTATGTCCTACCATATCACCATTTGCAAAATTTACTACGATAAAATCCATACCATTTTCTATACCCTTAATCACTTCATCTGCGACTTCTTTAGCGCTCATTTGAGGTTTTTCATCGTATGTTTTTACCTTAGGACTTGGGATTAAAACTCTTGTTTCATTACACTCTAATTCTTCTTTTCCCCCATTAAAGAAAAAGGTTACATGAGCGTATTTTTCTGTTTCAGCTGTGTGAAGTTGGCTTAAATTTGCATTAGCTATCACAGAAGCTAAGGTATTATTTAATTCTTCTTTTTCAAACATCACAGGCAGTTTAAAACTCTCATCATACAAACTCATAGTAATAGCATTTTTTACAAGTACTTCTTTTGGAAATTCATTAAAACTTTCTTGGGTTAAAGAGGCAACTAATTGACGCATTCTATCATTTCTAAAATTGATAAAAATCACACCATCTTCAGCCTTAATTCCATCAAAGTTTTGACTAATAACTGGGGTTAAAAACTCATCTGTAATATTTTCATCATAGCTTTTTTGTATAAATTGCACAAAATCATCACACTTTGGTGCCTTAGCAAATAAAGCATCATAATAAGACTTAACCCTATCATAACGCTTATCTCTATCCATAGCATAAAATCTTCCCGATAAAGAAGCAAAGTTAACCCCTTCTTTTTCGCAAAATTCTTGTAAAGATTTTATAAATTCTAAACCTGAATTTGGAGGGCAATCCCTACCATCACTAATTGCATGCGCAAAAACTTCTTTATTTTCTTGCTTACAAATTTTTAAAAGCGCATTAAAATGTGTATGCATAGAATGCACCCCACCATCACTATAAAGCCCTATAATATGCACTCTTTTGCATTTTTGCAATAAATCTTTCAAAGCCTTATTATCTTTTAAAGTGTCATATTCTATGGCTTTATTTATCTTGACTAAATTTTGATAGATTATGCGTCCACTACCTATACACATATGCCCTACTTCGCTATTACCCATTTGACCTTCAGGTAGGCCAACTGCTAAACCGCTTGTTTTTATCAAAACATTAGGGGTATTTTCAAAAAGCTTATCATAAGTTGGCTTTTTAGCATGAAAAAAAGCATTATAGTTTGAATTTGTATTATGTCCTATACCATCTGTGATTATCAAAATACATTTTTGACTCATTTTTTACTCTTTTTTATAATTTATTTATGTGATTTTACTAAAATTATGCTTTTAAAAAACAAATACAAGGTTAAAATTTTGCTTTATCTTACAGAATATACAAATTATATGTTTTTTTCTTATATTAGCGTGCGTGCTGGTTTTGCATTTTTTATCGCTTTGTTTTTGAGTTTGTATTTAATGCCAAAATTTATCAAATGGGCTCAAAATAAAAAAGCAAATCAACCTATTTATGAATACGCTCCACAATCACACCAAGCTAAATCTCACACCCCTACCATGGGTGGGCTTGTTTTTATCTTTGCTACTATCATAGCAAGTGTTTTAAGTGCTGATTTAAATAATAGTTTTGTAATTGTTGGATTATTATGTTTGGTATTATTTTGCACTATAGGCTTAGTAGATGATTTGGGTAAGATTTTAAAAAAAGACAATCACGCAGGGCTAAGCCCAAAAATGAAGCTTCTAGGACAATTTAGTGCTGCTTTTATTTGTGTTGGATTATTATATTTATTTGATATAAATACTGAATTTTATTTACCTTTTTACAAACATGCTATTTTTGATGGTGGTATGTTTATGTTGTTTTTATGGATTTTAGTCATTGTATCAAGTTCTAATGCTGTGAATTTAACCGATGGACTTGATGGGCTTGCAACTGTGCCTTCTATATTTTCTCTTTTAAGCCTTGGTGCTTTTTTGTATTTAAGCGGAAATGCTATTTATAGCTCTTATTTATTTTTACCTAAAATTCAAGGCCTAGGAGAACTTGTGGTAATAAGCGCGGCTTTAGTTGGTGCGCTTATGGGATTTTTGTGGTATAACTGCTATCCTGCACAAGTTTTTATGGGAGATAGTGGGAGTTTAAGCATAGGGGCATTTTTAGGCTATCTTGGTATAGTAAGTAAAAATGAAATTTTGCTTTTGCTTATAGGTTTTGTATTTGTTTTAGAAACTATTTCAGTGATTTTACAAGTAGGAAGTTTTAAAATTTTTAACAAAAGAGTTTTTAAAATGGCACCCATTCATCATCATTTTGAAAAAATAGGTTGGGTGGAAAATAAAATCATTGTGCGTTTTTGGATGATAGCCTTACTTGCAAATATTATTGCATTAATTAGTATAAAGTTAAGATAATGAAAATTTCACTTTTTGGATACGGAAAAACAACTAAAGCTTTTGCACAGCGTTTTGGAAATTGCGATATTTATGATGATCATTTTACAAGTATAAGTAAGGATGAATTTAACAATACACTTTTACCACCTTGTGAATTTGATCCTTTAAAAAGTGACTTAGAAATTCCAAGCCCTGGTTTTCCAAGTGATCATTCTCTCATACAGCAAGCAAGAAATTTAAGCAGCGAGTATGATTTTTTTTATGATGGCATGCCAAAAAGCGTTTGGATAAGTGGAACAAATGGCAAAACCACCGCCACTCAAATGACACACCATCTTTTAAAACACATCAATGCACAAATGGGAGCAAACATAGGAACTCCTTTAGCACAAATGGATGCTAATGCTAAATTATGGATTTTAGAAAGCTCATCTTTTTCACTTTTTTACACCAAAATAGCTAAACCTGAAATTTATGCACTTTTACCTATCACACCTGATCATCTTTCTTGGCACAAAAGCTTTGAAAATTATGAGCGAGCAAAGCTTAGTGTGCTTGAAAGAATGAATGAAAATGATGTGGTAATTTTACCTAAAAAATATGAAGCTTATCCAACCCATGCTTATATTATAAGCTATGAAGATGAGCACGATTTAGCTAAAAAAATGCAAATTGACTTAGAAAAAATTCATTTTAAAACTCCATTTTTACTTGATGCACTTATTGCCTTAAGTATAGAAAAAATCATACTAGATCGTTGTTCTTATGAGCTTTTAAACGAGTTTAAAATAGAAAAAAATAAACTTGAAGAAATATTTGATCATAAAAATAGACTTTGGGTAAATGATACTAAAGCGACTAATCTGGATGCTAGTTTAGCTGCTCTTAAACGCTATAAGGATAAAAAAATTCATCTTATCATAGGTGGGGATGATAAGGGAGTGGATTTAAGTGCTTTATTTACTTTTATGAAAGAGCTTAATATAGAGCTTTATGCCATAGGAAAAAGCACTAATAAAATGCTTGAATATGCTAAAAATGCTAATTTAAAAGCACATTTTTGCGAGTTTTTACCTAAAGCAGTAGAAAAAATCAATCAAAACTTAACTAATGATGAAGTAGCCCTACTAAGCCCTGCTTGTGCGAGCTTAGATCAGTTTAAATCCTATGAAGAAAGAGGGGAGCTTTTTAAAAAATGCATTCAAGAACTAAACTAAATCTTTTTGAATGCAAAGTTTTAAAAACTCACATAAATTTATAAATTTCTTGCTTGGCTCTTTATTTTTATGATAAATCAAGCAAAGCTCTCTTGAAATTTTAAAATTTTTTAATCTCACTTCAAATAAGCTTTTAGCTTCAAGCTCTTCTTTGACGCTAAATTTAGGTAAAACTGCTAAAAAATCACCTTTTTTAACTAACTCTTTTATCATAGCAGTTGAGTTTAGCTCATAAACTAAATTAAGCTTTACATCTTTAGGTAAAGCACTTAAAAATACTTCTTTTGCACCTGAACCTTGCTCACGACTTAGCCATTTAAAATCCTTTAACTCATCTATGAAAAATTCTTTTTTAAAGTCATTTTTACTCACCACAATAAGCTCATCATCACAAATTTTAATCTTTTTTATATCCTTATCTTTGCAAATCCCTTCAATCAAACCTATATCGATTTCTTTATCTAAAATATCTTTGATGATATTTTGGCTATTATCCAAGGACAAATTTAACTTGATATTTTCTGCCTTTTGATCTAAAAAAGATCCTAGTAAATAAGTGCCTACATTTTGACTCACTTTCATACTTATTTCATAGCTTTGATCATCTTGCATTGCTTTTTCTATGCGCTCAAATTCTAAAATTAAAGGAGTGATTTGTTTTAAAAAAACCTTTCCTTTTTCATTTAAGCTTAAAAATTTAGCATTTCTATCAAAAAGCTTGGTGTTTAAACTTTTTTCAAGTTCAAATATAGCTAAAGACAAAGCAGATTGGGTTATATTTAATTCTTTAGCACAAGCTCTTAAATTTAAATTTCTACACAAGGCTTGAAAATATTTTATTTGTTTAAAAGTCATAAGCACTCTTTTGATAAATATTTTTAATCATTATATCAAATAAAATTAATTTTACTTATCATAAAAAAATCATTAATATTACAAAAAACAAAAAAAGGAAAATTTCATGCATAAAAATATATATAAACATAGAAAATTTGAAGCTTTTTTACTGCTTTTTACTCTTGCTTTTTGTGCTTTTGCTATTTCTGAGCTTAATTTTTTTAAAAATCTTGGAATTTCAGCTTTAATCATAGCCGTGATTTTAGGAGCTTTAATAGGAAATTTAGCTCATCAAAATGCAAATTTACTCAAAAAATCAGGAGTTTTAGGCATAGCAACAAAAGAAATTTTAAGACTTGGGATTATACTTTATGGTTTTAGAATTACTTTTAATGATTTAGAAAAAGTTGGATTAAATGGGATTTTGCTAGCATTTTTAGTGGTATTTTCTACCTTTTTTATGGGACTTTTACTGGGAAAATTATTTAAACTTGATCTTAAAGAAAGCATACTTATAAGTAGTGGCTCAAGCATTTGTGGAGCAGCTGCTGTGATGGCTAGTGAAAGCATTGTTAAAGGTGGCTCTGCTAAAGTTGGCGTGGCAGTTTGCACTGTGGTTGTGTTTGGAACTTTGGGGATGTTTTTATATCCTTTGGCTTGGAATTTAGGCTGGTTTGATTTTTTTAGTTTAAAGCAAATGGGGTATTTCATGGGAGCAAGCTTGCATGAAGTTGCACATGCTGTTGCAGCAGGTGAAGCTGTGCAAGCAGGAGATGGTGCTGTCATAGAAAAAATGATGCGTGTTTTAATGCTAGTGCCTTTTTTGATTTTCTTAGGTCTTTTTTCATTGAAATTTCTAAACAAAAATAATGAAAAAATTTCCATTAAAGCAAATATTCCTTATTTTGCTTTGTGGTTTTTACTTGCTTGTGGTATTAGCTCACTTGAAATATTAAATACAGATTTTGCGCTTAATTATATAAAACCAAGCATACAAACCATAGACACACTTTTGCTTTCTATGGCTATGGTAGCTTTGGGAGTGAATATCCATAAAAATGTTTTAAAAAATGCAGGTTTTAAACCATTTTTAATGGCATTGTTGCTTTTTATATGGTTAATCTTTATATCAATTAGCTTAATTTTCCTATTAAATTTATAATATGTTTCATAATGAAACATATTATAGTATTTTATACTTTTTTATTAATTTAATATTTATTTTTACTACTTTATATTTAAATAATATTACAATTATATTGTAATAAACATCCAAAAAGGAGCTAACATGTTTACGCCTAAAACTAAATGTGAATTAGTTGCTCTTGTTAGAGAAGAGCTTATTGCCTTAGATGAAATCGATGTAAGCTTAATTACGGATATGTCTTATTTATTCTACTATTCCACTAGGACTAACTTTGATGGTATAGAAAAATGGGATGTATCAAATGTTAAAGATATGTCTTATATGTTTTATTGCTGCAAAAGCTTTAATCATGATATTTCTAAATGGAATGTTAGAAATGTTGAAAACATGGAAGGAATGTTTTTTGATTGTGAATCTTTTGATCAAGACTTATCTTCTTGGAATATGTCAAATGTTAAAGATACTAAATATATGTTTTGTAATTGTCTTAAATTTAATCATAAAGTAGAAAATTGGGATGTGCATAATGCCATTACAATGGCACATATGTTTGAAAATTGCAAACAATTTGATCAAGATTTATCAAGATGGGATGTACATAATGCTAAAACAATGGCGTTTTTATTGCACAATTGTACTAATTTTCACTATGATGTTAAAAAATTAGATATTGATAAAAATTGCAATATCCAAAAAATACTAGGACATGAAGAAATACAAAATAAATATGCTATAAAACATTAATCACAAGGTAAGCTATTGCTTACCTACTTGATTAATCCAAAGCCCCATAGCAATCACAACAATAACTTGCCCTAAAAATCCTTGAAATACGCTAAATAATCTTAACAAAGAACTAACTGGCGTTACATCACCAAAGCCTATCGTTAGCATAGTAACTCCACTAAAATAATAACAATCAACCAAACCTTTTATTCTATTTTGAATTTGAGGTTTTAACTCATCATTTAAAGACCAAAAATTATGAATTCCTCTTATAGGTGTTTGAAATTGCACTTCTATAACTTTTTCTTGTAAATTTATAATGTCTAGACTTTCATTTTTTTGAGTAGCAATTAACATTCTATTGTAATTATCTACATCACAAGAAAAATAATACAAATTCCCATACGCAAACCATATCAAAACATAAGCATATAAAATAATAAAAAATTTTTCTTTAATATTAATCTTTCCACTAAAAGCAGCCCAAATACTAATAAGCAAAAAAACCATCAATGCTACAGCCACCATAATAGGAATAATATTTAAAATTAAAAATAAAATTTCAGAAGTAATTTTACCTGTTGCATAAATAGCAAGCTCATCAAATAAAAAACTACAAAACAAAGGCACCATAGCAAGCAAAGTCCAAACAAAAAGAAATCGTTTGGTACTTTTGTGATAAATGCTAATATAATGATTTAAAAGTCTATGGTGCAACATTAGCGAATCAGCAATAAAGGTTTTTTAGCCTTAGTTAGAATATCATTTGTCAAACTACCAAATAAAATACTTTTTAACCAGTGATGTGAATAAGCCCCCATAATCAATAAATCTATATCATTTTGCTCACCAAAATCAAATAAAGCTTGAGTAATCTCTCCACTTAAATGCTGAGTTTGTACATTTAAATTTGCTTCTTTAAAAATTTGACTTACTTGAGCTAATAATTCACAAGAAGCTTTTTCATCTTTAGATACATTTACTATATAACGTTTTGCTTCTTTAAAAATAGGTCTTTTAATGGCTTGTTCTATGGCCTTTTTAGCTAAATTACTCCCATCATAAGCCATCATCACACTTTTAATCTCTTTAAAAGCAGAATTTACAAGCAAAATAGGCACATTTAAAGCTCTTACTAATTCTTCTGTATGAATACCTATTTTATTTTTCTTACCTCCGCCTTTTAAACCTGCTATGGCTAATCTTATTTGATCATTGTATTCTTTTAAAACCTCTTCCAAATCTCCATCTCTTTGCACACTAAAGCATTCTTTTACGCCTTGTTCTTTTGCGTAAGCACAAAATTCTTCTAAAATTCTTTGCCCTTTTTGCAAAGATTTTCATTTTTTTGACTTTGCTCTTCTACCAAATCTTCAATCACACATCCACTAGCGCCTATGCCAAAACTACAAGCTAATTCAGCATTAGTAAAATTTGGTTCTATGGTATATAAAAACATTAAAGGTAAATCTAGCTTTTTAGCTAAATACACCCCATAATGCAAACTTTCCCTACAAGGCTCTAAAACATCCACACAAACTAGAATTTTTTCCATTTAATATCCTTTTGTAGTATTAATCTTGTGCTTTTTGCGCTATTAAAACACCTTCTATGATTTTTTTAATATCCCCATCTAAGATATTATCAACCTGCGAAAAAGCTTCATTTGAGCGTGTGTCTTTGACTTGTTGATAAGGAAAAAGCACATAAGAGCGGATTTGATGCCCCCAACCTATCTCACTTTTTTCGCTTGAATTTGCTTCATCTTGTTGTTTCATAAGCTCAAGCTCATAAAGGCGTGATTTTAGCATTTTAAAGGCTGTGGCTTTGTTTTTGTGTTGGCTTCTATCGTTTTGACATTGCACTACTATACCACTTGGCATATGAGTTATGCGCACTGCTGATTCAGTTTTATTAACATGTTGTCCACCTGCTCCGCTTGCTCTATAATAATCAATCCTTATATCTTTTTCTTCAATTTCTATTTCTATATCATCATCAAGTTCAGGAGAAACCATCACACTAGAAAAACTCGTATGGCGACGCCCTGCACTATCAAATGGAGAAGTTCTTACTAAACGATGAATGCCATTTTCAGCTTTTAAATACCCATAAGCATTTTCACCTTTTACTAAAAAGCTAACATCTTTAAGCCCTGCTTCTTCGCCTTCTTGAAAGTCAAGTGTTTCTACTTTAAAACCTTCTCTTTCGCAAAATCTCAAATACATCCTATAAAGCATGCTAGCCCAGTCATTACTCTCCGTTCCACCTGCTCCTGGATGAATGGAAACTATGGCGTTTTTACCATCATTTTCCCCGCTTAAAAGCATAGAAATTTCAAGATTTACGATAAGATCTTCTAGCTTATTTGCATCTTCAAATAAAGCTTCTATAGTGTCTAAGTCATTTTCACTATTAGCAAGATCAAAAAGCTCACTTGCATCATTTAAAGCATTGTTTGCATTTTCATAATTTTTAAGTAAATTTGAAATTTTAGTTTTTTCTTTACCTATCACTCCTGCTTGTTTTACATCACTCCAAAAAGAAGGAGAATTTTCTAAATTTTCTATTTCTTTTAATCTTGCTTTTATCTCTTCAGGCTTGATGATAGAAGCGATATTTCCAACTTTGTTTTTTAATTTTTTTAAAAGTTCGCTGTATTCGTAATTATCCATAAAAATTTTCTTTCTAATTTTTGATATAATTTAATCTTATAATTTTAGCAAAAAAATAAAACATTTAAAGTGAGAAATATGCCAAAACTTTTTTTAATGTCTTTAGGTTGTAATAAAAATTTAGTTGATAGTGAAATCATGCTTGGAAGATTAAGTGATTATGAAATTTGCGATGAGCCAAGCATAGCTGATGTTTTGATTGTAAATACCTGTGGCTTTATAGATAGTGCTAAAAAAGAAAGCATAAATGCGATTTTAGACTTACACGAGCAAAGAAAAAAAGATTCATTGTTAGTTGTAACAGGATGTTTAATGCAACGCTACCGCGAGGAATTAATGAAAGAACTACCCGAAGTTGATCTTTTTACCGGTGTGGGAGATTATGAAAAAATTGATGAAATGATACTTAAAAAAACTAACCTTTTTTCAAATTCTACTTACTTGCAAGATAAAAATACAAATCGTGTGATCACAGGATCAAACTATCATGCTTTTATCAAAATAGCTGAAGGATGTAATCAAAAATGTTCATTTTGCGCCATACCAAGCTTTAAAGGCAAGCTTAAATCAAGAAGCTTAGAAAGTATTGTAAATGAAGTAAAAGAACTTGTTAAAAAAGGCTATAAAGACTTTTCTTTTATCGCTCAAGATACAAGTTCGTATTTATTTGATCAAGGTCAAAAAGATGGACTTTTAAAGCTTATTGAGGCTATAGAAAATATCCAAGGTGTAAAGGCTGCTAGAATTTTATATCTATATCCAACAAGCATTAGTAAAGAAGTGATAGAAAAAATCATTCAATCAAAAGTTTTTGTAAATTATTTTGACATGCCTTTACAACACATCAGCGATAATATGCTTAAAATCATGAAACGCGGAGCTAATAAAGCTAAATTAATCGAGCTTTTAAATTTAATGAAACAAGCTCCAAATTCATTTTTACGCACAGGTTTTATAGTAGGACACCCTGGAGAGAGCGATGAGGATTTTGAAGAATTATGCGCTTTTATAAAAGAATTTGGTTTTGATAGAATTAGTGTTTTTGCTTATTCTAAAGAAGAAGATACTGCAGCTTTTGACATGGAACAAATTCCTAGTAAAATCATCAATGCAAGATTAAAAGTGATAGAAAAAATTGTTGATGAATGTATAGAAAAAAGTTTTAATCAACAAGTTAGTAAAAAAACTTTAGCATTTTGTGAAGGTCAAAGCTCTGAAGGAGAATTTTTCATCGGTGCAAAAGATTTGCGTTGGGATAGAGATATAGATGGAGAAATTCTCATCAATGAAAGTGATTGTGGCGATTTAGAAATGGGTGAGCTTTATGAGTGTGAAATCACACAGAGCTTAGATAAAAAACTCATTGCAAAAGCTTTAAGAAAGCTTGATGATTGATAGCAAATATTTAAATCATTTAAAGCAAGGGAGAAATCTTTTAGCGTTTTCTCACGGGAGTGATTCTAGTGCTTTATTTTTCATGCTTTTCGAAAAAAACATAGATTTTGACCTTGCTTTTATAAACTACAAAACTCGCAAAAATAGCGATAAAGAAGAACAAAGTGCTAAAGAATTAGCCAAGCGTTTTCATAAAAAAATTTATATCAAAACCGCACCCAAAATAACAAAAAATTTCGAAGCTTGCGCAAGAGCTTTGCGTTATGAGTTTTTTGAAGAGCTTTGCAAAAATCACTCTTATGATAATCTTTTACTAGCTCATCATTTAAATGATAAACTAGAATGGTTTTTAATGCAATTTTCTAAAGGTGCAGGACTTAGAGAATTACTTGGTTTTAAAGATATTGAAAAAAGAAAATATTTTACCATCATAAGACCCTTGCTTGAAATTCCAAAAGAAAAAATTTCAAATTACTTAAAAGAAAACAATATCACTTATTTTCATGATGAGAGTAATGATGATGAAAAATATTTTAGAAATTTTATACGCAAAAATTTTGCTAATGAATTTTTAAAGCTTTATCCAAATGGAGTAAAAAAAAGCCTTAAATACCTAGAAAAAGACTTAAAAGAAGAAAATATTTATGAATTTAAAAATATTTACATTACCCATAAAGATGAAAGTTTAATCGCAAAATGTTTTAAAAAACTTGGAGTACTTTTAAGTGCTAAACAAAGACAAGAAGCATTAAAAGGCGATGGGGTGATTTCACATAAAATAGGCATTGTTTATATACAAGAAAAAGTTTTAATTTTTCCTTTTGTAAGTTGTGAGAAAATACCAAAAGAATTTAAAGAAATTTATAGAAAAGCAAAAATCCCTAAACTCTTAAGAGCATATTTATACACAAAAAATATTGATGTAAAAGAGCTTATGCAAGCTCTTTTATGATTTCTTCAAAAAGTTCTTTTACTCTTGCTTCTAAAAAGTCTTTAAATTCAGCGCTTGTAGCTTCGGTGCGCATGATAAGATATGGACTTGTATTAGAAGCACGCAAAAGCGCCCAGCCTTCTTTAAAGGTGATTCTAACTCCGTCAATTTCATTACAATCAAGCACATTTTCAAAAGCGTTTGCTTTTACTTTTTCTTTAAATTTTTCTATGATTTGAAATTTATTTTCCTCACTAACTTTAAGCTTAATCTCTTCACTTGCATAAAGTTTTGGTAATTCTTTAACTAATTTTTCTATATCAAAACCATTTACTAAAAGCTCTAGGGTTCTTAAAAATGCATAAATTCCATCATCATAACCAAAATATCTATCTTTAAAGAAAATATGCCCACTAAGTTCTGCTGCTATGTCGATATTTTGCTCTTTCATCATTTTTTTAATATTAGAATGCCCGGTCTTACCCATCATGATAAAACCAAATTTAGCTACCTCATCGAAAAGATTTTTAGAACATTTTACTTCACCTAAAACCCTAGGATTTTTTATATTTTTAGCAAATAAATAGCAAAGCTCATCACCCTTAAACACATAGTCTTTACTTGCAACCACCAAGCGATCTCCATCTCCATCAAAAGCAAAGCCCATTTTTGCATTTTCATTTTCTTTTAGCGCAACTTGCAATGCGTGTAAATTTTCAAGCTCTGTTGGATCAGGTGCATGATTTGGGAAATTTCCATCAGGATTTTCAAATAAAATTTGTGCATTAAGATTTAATTTTTCCACCAAAGGCTTTATAATCACTCCAGTGGCTCCATTTGTACAATCAATAATGATTTTTTCTTTATAGCCCTTAAGATGTGAAAAATGCTTAGCTAAAAAGTCTATATATAAGCTTTTAACATCATAATTTTCATATCTTAAATCATCATTGATTTCAAGTTCTAAATACTCTTGCACTTTTAAAGAAAGTTTTTTCAAATCAGCACCAAAAAAACTTTCTTTGTTAATCGTGATTTTAAAGCCATTGTATTCTTTTGGATTATGCGAGCCTGTTATCATGATATTTGCATCAAAAATATCATCAAAAAATAAACTAAAATAACCCATAGGAGTTGGTGCTAAACCTATATTGAAAACTTGCATATTAGCTTTATTTAAACCGCTGATTAAATAGTTAAAAAGTTCATTTGCACTATATCTTGCATCATAGCCTACGCTTACTTTCTCACAACCTCTTGATTTCATTTCTAAACCCAAGGCATAGCCTATGGCTTTTACACTTTTTTCATTTAACTCACTTGGGTAAAGCCCTCTTATGTCATACTCTCTAAAAATCAAATCTAACATTTTAATCCTTTTGTTTTCTAAGTTCTAATTTTGCTTGTTTTAAACTTTCTTCTATGTTTTCATTTTTGTTTGATAAACAAAGTCTAATTTCTAATTTTGCATTTTGCTCTTTCAATTCAAAACTATATTTTTGCATAAAATTTTCAAGCATTTGAAGCTTGCTTTGCACAAAGGCTATATTTTCATTTTCAAATACAATGATAAAATAATCCTTATCATCTTTAAAAACCCTAGCGTGTAAAGCTTTTTTTAAAATCCTAGCAAACTCATGCATTATAAACTCGCCCATTTTTGAGCCTTTTTGATGATAAATTTCATTGATATTTTTTACTTCAATCAAAGCTAAATGAAAATTTTCAAGCCCTTGAGCATATCTTCTTAAAGCTTTTAAATTTGGCAAATTGGTTAAAGTATCAAAAAAGGCTATTTTATAAGCTTTATACGCTAAAAATCCTATCAACACTAAAGAAGCAAATTCATAATAACCCAAATCAACACTATTGTAAAATAAAAACTGCACATTCAAGCCCATATAAGCTAGTAAAAAATGAAAATCATTGTTTTTAAAATACGAAAATAATAAAAATATCATTCCCGCCCAAAACACACAAAAACTTAACTCACTAATAGGTTTAAAAAATTGCGTTGAGAGACCAAAAATCTCACTTGTAATGCTTGCATTAAAATTAGTACTTGTGCTAAGTATTAACGCTACAAAACCCATAAAAGCTAAATACGCAAATTTAATAAGATTAATTCTTTCAAACACAAGCTTACTATCTTGTAAAAATACAAAAAGCACAAAAGAAAAAGGTAAAAACACCGAGATAAACAAATGCGCTTGATACTCACTTGCTACTAAAGATAAAGCTCTAGCACATAAAATCAACAAAAGTAAGAAAAAAATCTTATTTTGCTTAAAAAAATAAGCTAAAAATAAAGCTAAGATATTAAAAACCAAAGTCATACTAGGCAATGTTTTTAACAATAAATACGAAAAATCCAAAATAATAAACCTTTTTTTGTTAAAATTATAGCAAAAATATTTTAAGGATATTAATGGTAGAAGTAAAAAATCTCACTATGCGTTTTGCGAACCAGCTTTTATTTGAAGATGTAAATTTAAAATTAAACCGTGGTGAAAGATATGGACTTATAGGCGCAAATGGTGCAGGAAAATCAACCTTTTTAAAAATTCTCTCAGGTGAAATAGAATCAAGCAGTGGAGAAATTTGCATAGATCCAAATTTAAAAATCGCAGTGTTAGGACAAGATCAATTTGCTTTTGAAAACTACACTATTAAAGATGCGGTAATGTGTGCAAATAAAAGATTATACGATGCACTAAAAGAAAAAGAAAAACTTTATATGAGTGAAGAATTTACCGATGAAATCAATGATAGATTAAGCGAGCTTGAAATCATAACAGCAGAAGAAGATCCAAACTATGATTGCGAGCTTAGATGTGAAAAAATTCTTAGTTCTTTAAATATAAAAGATTTTAATGCTCTCATGAGTACTTTACAAAGTGCGGATAAATTTAAAGTTTTGTTAGCTCAAGTATTATTTTTAGGTGCTGATGTATTATTTTTAGATGAGCCTACAAACAACCTTGATTTAGAAGCTATTTCTTGGCTTGAAAATGAGCTTTTAAGACATG
Source organism: Campylobacter sp. RKI_CA19_01128 (assembly GCF_025771175.1). NCBI lineage: Bacteria > Pseudomonadati > Campylobacterota > Epsilonproteobacteria > Campylobacterales > Campylobacteraceae > Campylobacter > Campylobacter sp. RKI_CA19_01128. The sequence continues at coordinate 101,240 of NZ_JAKMPU010000001.1, read as the reverse complement.
AGGGAACTTTAGTAGTAATTAGCCATGATAGACATTTTCTAAATAAAGTTTGTACAAGAATTTTAGATGTGGATTTTAAACAAATACGCGATTTTGCTGGAAATTATGATGATTGGTATATGGCTTCAACCTTACTTGCTAAACAAGCTGAACTCAAACGCGATAAAACTTTAAAAGAAAGAGAAGAATTAGAAAATTTCATACGCCGTTTTAGCGCTAATGCTTCAAAAGCCAAACAAGCTACAAGTAGAGCTAAAGCTTTAGAAAAACTTGAACTTGAAGAGATTAAAACTTCAAGCAGGCGTGATCCTAGCATAGTTTTTAGAACAAATAGAGAAATAGGAAATGAAGTTTTAGAATTAAAAGGCATTAGCAAAGCTTATGATAAAACTTTATTTGAAAATTTAGAATTAAAATTAGAAAAAGGTGATAAAATAGCCTTAATTGGCGCAAATGGTGTCGGAAAAAGCACTTTAGCTAAAATCATCGCATCAAAATTAGAACCTGATAGTGGTCATATTCACCTTGGTGCTACCATAGAAATGGGATATTTTTCACAAGATACAACGAATTTAATTAATGAAGATTTGAAACTTTATGAATGGCTAATGAGTGAAAAATTCAAAGATTTGGATGAAATTCGCAAATGTCTTGGTAGAATGCTCTTTAGCGGAAGCGATCAAGAAAAAATGGCTTCTAGTTTAAGTGGGGGCGAAAAACACCGCTTAATGCTTTCAAAATTAATGTTAGAGCGTGGAAATTTCTTGCTTTTAGATGAACCGGATAATCATTTAGATCTTGAAAGTATCATTGCATTAGGTGAAGCCTTGTATAATTTCAAAGGTTGTGTGATATGCATAAGCCACGATAGAGAGCTAATTAGCGCTTTTGCTAATCGTATATGGTTTTTAGAAGATGGAAAATTAACAGACTTTAAAGGAAGTTATGACGAATTTTTAGGAGGTTTAGAATGAATTCGTTTAAGATAAAATATGCAGCTGGTTTTGGACATTTTACTCAAAATCACAGAGGCTTTGGCCCAACTATTTATGTAGAAGAAAGTATTGATTTTCAAAGCGAAAAAGATTATTTTGACTATGTTGAATTTTATGAAAAATTCAGCAAAGAAGATGATACTTATTTTCACATTTCATTTTTAGAAGATCGCCCTTTAACTTCTCAAGAATTAGAAAGTAGAAATGCTTATAGAAAACTAAGGGATGAACGCTGTAATAAAGCTAGAGAAGAGTTTATTAAAAACAATGAAATAGAAGCTGAATACTACCCAACTCATGGTGATTAAGGAATGATTTTTGCTTGTTTTTTCCTTGTAATATTTTGAAAGGAGAAAACATGCAAGTTAACCATGATAATTTATCGGTTAAAGAGTATGGATATGGTCAAAGTAGTGCCTATAAAAGCACTCAAGGAGCTAATGAAGACTTTATGTCTTTACTTAGTCAAAACAATAGCGAAAATTTAAACGAGCAAAGTATAAAACTTGATGAGCTTTTTTCAAAAGCTATGAGTCAAGATCAATTTAGCACAGGAATTTTTAGCTCAAATATGTCAAATATTTATAATTATCGTTTTAGAGGACAAAACGAAACTCCTATGCAAGCTAATATAGAAGACAAACAAGAACCACAAAAAGATATGGTAAAAGATCTTTTAAGTTCTTTATAAAAATGAAGTAAGCAAACGCTTACTTCCAAACAAGTCCGCTAAATTCAAACTCTTTTGCAAATTTTTTAAATTCCTCTTCTTCTTTAGCATTAACACTTAAAATCAATTCAACATTTTCTTGAAATTTTTTTTCGTATGAAATGTTATTTTTATTTAAAAAATGCTCAAATCTTGCATAAAGATGAAAAGGAATGTTTAAAATTAAAATATTTTTAGCTTCAAATTCTAAAAGCGTTGCGTTTAAAATAGCTTCATTTGTAGCTTCACTATAAGCTCTTACAAGACCACCTGTACCAAGTTTAATCCCTCCAAAATAACGCACCACAATCACCGCGCAATTAACAAGCAAAGCCCCTCTTAAGACATTCAAACAAGGCATGGCAGAAGTTCCTTTTGGCTCACCATCATCGCTTTTATCTTCTATAATTTGATCAAATTCATTTAAATACCTATAAGCATATACAAAATGCACGGCTTTTAAATGCTCGTTTCTTAGCTTTTGCATTAAAGTTTGAAAATCTTCAAAAGGACATAAAAAAGACAAAAAAGTTGATTTTTTGATTTCTATTTTTGCTTGATAAATTTGATCAATGGTTTTCATATTTTCCTTAATTTAGCTATAATATTTAAATAAAATTATAATCAAAACAACTTATAAAAATTTAAGGATAAACTATGCTTCAAACTTGTATTTTTCCTGCAGCAGGTTATGGTACTAGATTTTTACCTGCTACAAAAACCCTACCTAAAGAAATGTTACCTATACTAACTAAACCTTTAATTCACTATGGTGTAGATGAGGCTTTAGAAGCTGGTATGGAAACTATGGGCTTTGTTACAGGGCGTGGAAAAAGAGCTTTGGAGGATTATTTTGATATTTCTTATGAACTTGAACACCAAATCGCAGGCACTAAAAAAGAATATCTTTTAAGTGAAATAAGAACACTCATAGATCGTTGTACCTTTACTTTTACAAGACAAAATGAAATGAAAGGCTTGGGAGATGCGGTTTTAAAAGCAAAGCCTTTAGTGCAAGATGAAGCTTTTGGAGTAATTTTAGCAGATGATTTATGCGTAAATGAAGATGGGGTAAATGTCCTAGCTCAAATGGTAAAAATTTATGAAAAATACCGCTGCTCTGTTATAGCTGTAATGGAAGTTGAAGCTGATCAAGTCTCAAACTATGGGATTATAGCTGGAAATGCTGTGGAAGAGGATTTAATCATGGTAAATTCTATGGTAGAAAAACCTGATCCAAAAGATGCTCCAAGTAACTTAGCTATCATAGGAAGATACATTCTAACACCTGATATTTTTGGCATTTTAGAAAATACCAAAGCAGGTAAAAATGGAGAAATTCAACTAACTGATGCCTTACTTTCACAAGCAACTAATAATATGGTTTTAGCTTATAAATTTAAAGGAAAAAGGTTTGATTGTGGAAGCGTAGAAGGCTTTGTGGAAGCGACAAATTATTTTTATGAGAAAAGTAAAAATGCTAAATAATACTTTATTTTTTAAAACCCAAGATTTTAAAAAAATCACCGCTTATGCAAATAGAATGAATGATGAGTTAGAAAGTGGCGATATAGGGTATTATCACTTAGTAGATACGAGCTTTGATTTAATCAAAGAAAGTAAAGAATTTATCGCTACTAAAACTCATATAGAAAATATCGTTTTAGTGGGCATGGGTGGATCAAGTTGTGGGGTTAAAGCTTTAAAAGAGCTTTTATTTGATCAAATAGAAGAAAAAAAACTTTTTATTATTGACAATACCTCATCACATACTTTTACCCAAACTATGCAAAAAATAAATCCCCAAAAAACACTTTTCATCATAGCAAGCAAATCAGGTACAACTATAGAGGTGATTTCTTTATTTAAACTCATCATTGCTCATTTTGATTTTAAAAATGAAAATTTACACGAAAACTTTGTGTTTATTACCGATTTTGAATCAAAACTTCACAAACTAGGAGAAGAATTAAACATAAAATGCTTTTTTATACCTAAAAATGTCGGAGGAAGATTTAGTGTTTTATCTGCTATTGGTATTGTTCCTTTGAGCTTTTGCGGATATGATACTAAAGCCTTATTAGAAGGTGCAAAAGCTTGTTATGTGGATTTTTTTGAGAAAAAATGTGATCAAATTTTGCAAAAGGCTTATCATTATTGCACGCATAAAAGTGCGCATATTAATGTGCTTTTTTCTTATGGAGATGCTTTTAAAGGTTTTAATGAATGGTATATTCAACTAATTGCTGAAAGTCTAGGTAAAAAACAAGGCTTTAAACGCATAGGTTTAACTCCTATTGCTTTAATTGGTGCTAGAGATCAGCATAGCTTTTTACAACTTATCATGGATGGACCCAAAGATAAAACTGTTACTTTTTTAAAAATCAAAGATAGTCAAAAATCTCCTAGTATCCCAAATATAAGCTTTAATCATTTACAAAATTGTGATTTTACTAATGAAGTTAATTTACATGATCTTTTAAATGCCCAATGTGATGCAACCATGCATGCGTTAATTGCTGAAAATTTAAGTGTTGATGTAATAGAACTTGAAAAATTAGATGCTTATCATTGTGGGTATTTGATGTATTATTATGAGTTATTTACTTCTGCATGTGGCATTATGCTTGGAATTAATACTTATGATCAACCTGGTGTAGAGGTAGGAAAGTTAATACTCAAAAATATGTTAAGTAAATAAATTTGCTTTATTGTAAAAAAAGAGTATAATGAAAATATAATAATTACTAACATTAAAATTTATTAGATAATAATTATTATTATTTAAGAATTTTATGTTATAATTTTAAAAATAAAAAAGGAGATAACATGTCAGTAACAAAACAATTATTACAATTACAAGCGGATGCTCATAGTTTATGGATTAAATTTCATAATTATCACTGGAATGTAAAAGGTTTACAGTTTTTCTCAATTCATGAATATACAGAAAAAGCTTATGAAGAAATGGCAGAACTTTTTGATGATTGCGCTGAGAGAGCTTTGCAACTAGGAGAAAAAGCTATCGTTTGCTCAAAAACATTACTAGAAAATGCAAAAGCACCTAAGGCTCAAAAAGATTGCTTTACTCCAGTAGAAGTTTTAGAACTTATTAGAGAAGATTATAAGTATCTTTTGGCTGAATTTAAAAAGCTAAATGAAGAAGCTGAAAAAGCAAGTGACACTACAACAGCAGCATTTGCTCAAGAAAATATTGCAAAATATGAAAAAGTTCTTTGGATGCTTAACTCAACTATCCAAAATACTTGCTCTATGTAAGAATTTATAATGTTTTTTGACTTGCAAAGCTTTATTGCTTTAAGTCAAAAAACAAATTTAACTTCCCAAGAAAAACTACTCTTATTAAAACTTCGTACTCATTTTGAAAAAAATATCGATTTATTGCAAAAATTATATGATTATAGTTTGGTAGCTTATTGTGCTAATGCATATTTAAATCAAAGCTTAAAAAAAGAAGGCTTGCAAAAACACAAAGCCATTATAAAAGCTTTAACTAATCCTTTTTATAAAAAAGAAAAAATCCCCGTAGGTGGTTTAAACAATGCATTTTTAGCTTTAAAATTTGTAAAAAATTATGAAATACTTGAACACATCAACGAAACACACCCTCAATCTAAAATGGGTTTTAGGGCTAGTTTTATTTATGATAAAAAAAGAAAAAACTATATTTTAGCCTTTGCAGGGAGTGATTTAAATCCTTTGTGTTTTGATTTTAAAGATCTTTATAGTGATTTTTTGATTTTACTTAACAAAACTCCAAAAGGTCAAATTCAATCCATGCAGTATTTTTACAATCAACTTAAACAAAAATACACCATTGATAAAAAGCTCATCATTATAGGGCATTCTTTAGGAGGGTATCTAGCTCAAGCTTTTGCAAGAACCTTTCCTAGCGTGGTAAAAGAAGTCTATGCCTTTCAAGCACCTGGTTTAAACCAAAACTTTCAAAATCTTTCTTATATAAATTTTCATATAAATACCACCCATAATTTAAATTTCAAAACTTACAAATGGTGGAATTTTAATTTTGTGCAAAAGCTTTATAAAAAAGATAGCAAGGAGATTTTACTACACACAGGAAGCATTAAACATCACCCTAGCGTGTGTATTTATAAACTGCATGAATTATTTAAAATTCTTAACCCATAAGGGCTAAGAATTAATGTAAGTCTTCATTAAGTTTTACAGCCTTTTTATTAAAAGCTGCTATCATCACTCCACTTTGAGAATCTTGTCTAAAATGTAAGCCATTTAATCCTGCTAATTCTAAACCTTTGTATATATCTTTATCAAATTTAAAATCAGGATTGATTTTTTGAAGTTCTTCTTTATTTTTTAAAGCAAATTTAGTCCCTTCTAAAACAGCAATACCCGCATCAACGATACAATTATCCCCTAAAGGAATTCCCGTAACTGAATTTGCACCCAAAAGACAAGCTTTACCGATGCTAATAGCATTACCACTTGTACCACTTAAAACACCAAGTATAGAAGCACCGCCTCCTACATCGCTACCTTCACCCACAACAGCTGAAGAACTAATACGTCCTTCTACCATACAAGCTCCAGTTGTACCTGCATTAAAATTCACATAAGCAGCCCCTGGCATTATAGTAGTGCCTGCAGCTAAAACCGCCCCCATTCTCACTTTAGAGCTTTCTAAAATTCTAGTATTATCCTCAGGAATAACATGAGCTAAAAATCTTGGAAATTTATCTACATAATCAATCCTTGGATACCTTCCACTCATTTTTAAATCAATCTCATTTTCTCTTAAAAAGTCCAAATCAATAGGCTTATTATCGCTCCATGCAACATTTGGTAAAATCCCAAAAGCGCCTGTTAAATTTAAACTTCTTAAAGGTACTTTTTTATTAGAAAGCAAGTAAAGTTTTAAATACACACTTTCTAAACTTTTTGGTGCCTCATCTTCAAAAATACAAACAAAAGAAAAAGCATTTTCTCTAAAATTTTCCTTTGCTGCTTTGATTGCTTCTATATTTTTATGGCCTTGCTCTTGCAAAAATGGCGCAAAACATTCAAGCGCAAAATCCAAATCTTCTTTAATCAAAGTAGCCACAAACTCACTTTCATTAAAATCAACATCAACCCCTCTTCTAAAAAAAGCTTCGAACATAACAGCTGCAGCAGCATAATTTTGCTCAAAATTAATCACACCAAAATTGGCTTGAAGTTTTTTACTAGGATCAACTTGACTTAGATCAAGCCTTGCTATAGCAAAAGCTTTAGGCTTTTTATAATTAATCCTTTGTTCGATTTGCTTGATTAAATTTAAAAATTCTTCTTTACTTTCTATTGGCATATTTTCTCCTTATTGCGAGCACGCACTTTTGCCATTCATTACAGGTTGAATAGCTGAATTATCTACTTTACCTTCTTGATTAACCTTTTCTATAAATTCCCAGATTTTTTCAGCAGCTTGCAAATATCTTTTTGAACTTACACTCTCAGGCATATAAAAACTTACAGGCTTACCACTATCTCCACCTTCTCTTACACTCATTTCGATAGGAATTTGAGCTAAAACTTCACATTTATAAGCTTTTGCCATTTCTTCTGTGGTGCCTTTACCAAAGATATCATATTCTTTGCCATTATCAGGACATAAAAAGCCACTCATATTTTCTATAATACCCGCAACAGGAATGTGTAATTTTTCAAACATATCTAGCGCTCTTTTGCTATCATCTAAAGACACTACTTGAGGAGTACTTACACACACACCTGCACTCACTGGCACACTTTGAGCTAGGGTAATTTGCGCATCACCAGTTCCTGGAGGCATATCAAGTAATAATACATCAAGTTCAGGCCAAAGCACATCAGCTAAAAGTTGCTCAATTGCTTTCATAATCATAGAACCACGCCACATCAAACCTTTACCTTCTTCTATTAGCACACCCATACTCATCATATAAACCCCATGAGATAAAATAGGACGAATTTTTTGACCTACAATTTCAGGTTTGCTTTTACTCTCACCTAGCATTCTTGGTATATTTGGCCCATAAATATCCGCATCTAAAAGCCCTACTCTTTTGCCCATTTTAGCTAAAGAAATCGCTAAATTTAAAGTTGTAGTACTTTTACCTACCCCACCTTTACCGCTTGAAATCATAAGGAAATTTTTAATTTGTGGAGCGATATTTTTACCACTTCTTGAATTGCTTTTTTCTTCAGGAATTTTTGGTTGAATGATTTCTAAATTAAGCCCTAAATTTAAATCTTTTAAAGCATTTGCGATGTTTAATCTAAGCTCTTGTGCGATTTGAGCATTAGCTGAAACAATTTCAACTACTATATGAGCTTGATTTTCATTTGCTTCAATTTTTTTTACAAAACCAAAACTAACTATATCTTTTTTAAAGCCTGGATATATAACTTGTTTTAGTCTTTCTTCAATTTTTTCCTTCAATTTTTCTCCTTGTTATTTAAAATGATTAATTCTACTAACATAAATATAAATTTTGGCTTTTATGGTGTATAATATCGTAACATTAATAAGAAATTAAGGTGTAACAAATGTTAGATATTTCCTTGATTATGCTATCTGCTGGAGAATCATCAAGATTTAATGCTCCGGTAAAAAAGCAGTTTTTACGACTAGGTGAACAACCTTTATGGCTTTATGCTACTAAAAATTTAAGTTCTTTTTATCCTTTTAAACAAATAGTTGTTACTTCTGGTAATATTTCTTATATGAAAAAATTTGCCCCTGAATATAAATTTGTCCAAGGTGGCACAACTAGAGCACAATCTTTACTCAATGCTTTAAGTATGGTTGAGAGTGAATATGTTTTAGTTAGTGATGTTGCAAGGGTTTTAATTTCTAAAAATCTTTTTAACAATATCATAGAAAATCACGACAAAGCTGATTGTATTACACCTGTTTTAAAAGTAAGTGATACTACAATTTATGCTCAAGAAGCTATCGATAGAGATAAAATCAAACTCATACAAACCCCTCAACTTTCACGCACGAGTATGCTAAAAAAAGCTTTAGAGCAAAGCTCAAATTTCACTGATGATAGCACAGCTATACAAGCTATTGGTGGTAAAATTTGGTATGTACAAGGTGATGAGTTGGCTAAAAAAATTACCTTTAAAGAAGATTTAAAAAGATTAAATTTACCAAAACCATCTTGGGATATTTTTAATGGAAATGGCTTTGATGTGCATGAATTTGGAGAGCAAAGAGCCTTGCTTTTGGGTGGAGTAAAAGTGCATGAAAACATGGGTTTAAAAGCTCATTCTGATGGAGACGTGCTAGCTCATGCACTAATTGATGCGCTTTTGGGCGCAGCAGGGCTTGGAGATATTGGCGAACTTTTCCCAGATAATGATATGCAGTATAAAAACGCTGATTCTATGCTTTTATTGCAAAATGCTTATACTTTGGTGCAAAATTATGGTTTTGATCTTGTAAATGCTGATATTACCATCATAGCCCAAACACCTAAAATGAAAGATTTTAAAGAAGCTATTGCTTTTAATATCGCTAAAACATTAAAAACCACACCAAATAAAATCAATATCAAAGCTACCACTACAGAACATCTAGGTTTTGTAGGAAGGAAAGAAGGGATTGCTGTTTTAGCAAGTGTAAATTTAAAATATTTTGATTGGATGAAATTATGAAAGTTTTAATAGTAGAAAATGAATTTTATTTAGCCCAAAGCATAGGATCAAAGCTTAATTCTATAGGTTATGATTGTGATATTATCGCAAATGTTAATGAGCTGACTCATCATGATTATGAAATCATTTTGCTTTCTACTAGTATGGCTAATTTTGAACATATTATAGAAATTTTTAAGCATAAAATCATTATTTTACTCATATCTTACATAAGTTCAGATACTGTTTTAGCTCCTTTAAAATCTGGTGCTAGTGATTACATACAAAAACCTTTCATGATAGAAGAATTAATGCGCAAGATTAAGCATTTTCAAGAATTTAAAAAAATCACCATGCTAAATAGCACCTATCAAGCATATTTAAAACATAAATTTGAAACAGCAAAACTACCAACTTTTGATTATAAAAAATTCAAATTACCTTTGATTTTAAAAACTAATAATCAAATTTTTGCTGATCATTTTGTATTTAATTATACTAACGAACACAACATCGCAAATGTTTATATAGATCTTTCACACCAGCAAAATTTAGATAAAATTTTCAAAGACAATTCTTTGTATTATTTGGTTAATTTTCAAACCCTAAAGCCTTTAGAAAAAGAAAAGGTGCTAAACCTTGCTTTAAAAAAGGCTGTTATTATACATACAAGTACGAATATTGAGCATAGCAATTTTCAAATTTTAGAGCTAGGTGAAGATGAAAAAAATTTTGAAAGTAATGGAATTTTAACCATTGATGATTATGTTAAGCATATTATCATTAGTTATCAAAATATCTTTCCTGATACGGATTTATCCAAAAAATTAGGAATTTCAAGAAAATCTTTATGGGAAAAAAGGAAAAAATATGGCATTACAAAGAAAAAATAGCATTATAATCTCAGAAGAAGAATACGAAGTTTTATGTTTCATTAAAGAAGGAATTTTTGGTTCTTTTACAAAATTGATGAACGAACAAGAAAGAGATGAATTTTTAAAAAATGAAGCAATAAACGGATATAAATTTCCCTATGCCTTAACTTTTGCTCCACACAATGAAAACAAAAAAATCATAGAAAATGCCAAAGTTAAAGACAAAATAGATTTTGTATGCAATGATCAAATAGTAGGCCACATCATCTTAGAAAGTAAATTTAAAAACGATAAAAACATTAATGATATTTTTACACCTAATACATGCTTGATTGATGATTTTGGAGAAATTTGCATTAGTGGTGAATTTGAAATTTATCACAATCGTATCAAGGCTATAAAAGAAGATTTTGAAAAAATCAAAAAAAGATTAAACCCTTCTAATATCACTGCTATTGTTTCAAGTTTTGATCCTTTTCATAGAGCGCATGAAAGAATTTTAAGATGGGCTATAGAGCAATCTGATCTAGTAATTATTTTCCTTATAGAATCTTATGAAAGTAATGGTTTAAACCTAAAACTTAAAAAGCGTTGCTTTGATGTTTTTGCGCAAAATTATTTACCATCTTCTAGAGTTTTACTCATACCTTTACATAATATCAAAATTTTTGCCTCGCATTTAAATCCGGTGCTTGAATGTGCTTTGGCTAAAAGTTTTGATTGTAATAAACTGTTTGTAGGACAAAATCACGCAGGGCTTGGAATGTATTTTAATCAAAACAGAGCCTTTACTGTACTTGATGATTTTGCAAAAGATTACAATATAGAAGTAACTATACTTCCTAAATTTGTATTTTGTGATGAGTGTAAAATGATAGTAAGCACCAAATCATGCCCACATGGAGCTCATCATCATATGAAATATCATGGCGATTCTTTAAAAAATTTACTCAGACTTGGTATCATTCCACCAGCAGTTTTTATAAGAAGAGAAATTTCTGCTTTGATTTTATCAGAGCTTTTTCCAAATCGTTTCCATAATAAACAAAATATCTATAGCAATCTTTTCCCTACGCATGGTATTTTAGAATATAGAGGCGATAAAGAATTTTATGAGCAACTTATAAAACTCCATCAAATGTCATATATGGTGTAATCATGCAAAAATTATTTTTAACTTTTTTTTATTCAGGTAGTGTTAATAAAGCTCCAGGAACTTTTGGCACAATAGCAGCGCTAATCCCTGCTTTTTTTATTTTAAGGTATTTGGGTATAGGAACTTTGATCTTACTTGCAATTTTGCTTTTTTTAATCTCTATAAAAATCATCGATCAATACGAAAAACAAACAGGTATACACGATGATAAGCATATTGTAATAGATGAAGTTGTAGGAGTGTTTTTAGCTTTGGCAATTTGCGGGCAAAGTGTTTTTACTTTTTTACTTTCTTTTGTTTTATTTAGATTTTTTGATATCACAAAACCTTCTATCATAGGTAAAATTGACAAAAAAATCAAAGGCGGTTTAGGTGTAATGCTAGATGATGTTTTAGCAGGAATTTTCGCAGGATTATTTAGTGCTGTGATTTATGGAATTTTACTTAAATTTGATCTTTTATGGTTTGATATAAGTATTATGGAGATATTTTAATTTATATTTATTGTTCTATGTTTTTAAGATTTGCTATGTAGTTTTTCTAAAATATAGCTCAAAATAATTACAACTACAACTATGCAAAAGATTAATTTTATAAGTGCAGAAGCAATTACACCAAACAAAGAATCAAGTTTTGATATGTTTCCACCTGATTTATAATTAGCACTTTGAATAAAATCATTATAAATAAAAGAAAATAAGTCAATCTCGTAAATAAAATCCATATGATAAGTAAAAACAAAGAAGATCTCCATAATAATTCCAAACTGTTATAATTTATTTTTTATTTTTACATCTTTGTAGTTTAAACTTTGATAAATTTAATTTTTCAAGAGCTATTAACCTTTGTCTATTGTAAAAATTTCTAACCTCATCTTGCATATTTATTATATCTCTTATAACACGATTATCTTCCTCTAATATTTTATTTCTATATTCGAAAGCATTATAACTATCAGATAGTCTTTCTTGCATTAAATCCATTGGAGACTTTATATTATTTCTAAGAATATTATTATGCACTCTGTCTAAGTCAATTTGCTCTTGTTGATCTAAATTTTGCATAGTAATTTTATATTCTAATATAGCTACTACATAATTATTTTGCTCATTATTGCAATTATCTGCATACATTACAGATAAAAATAACATAAAAATTACTATTCTCATTATATTTCCTTGTTATATATTCTCTTTTTCAAAGAATATTGCCTTATCTAGCACTTGAAAAAACGAATGATAAATTTCTGGATCTTCTACCAGAGTTGGAACTTGCATATTAGATCCATATTGAGCATTAGCTCTAATAGTTGATTTTTTATCTCCTTTTTCTCTTACAACCAATGTTATACGCATTGTTGCACCTTTTGATAATTTCGTTGCAGTAACTGCTCCTGTTTGTAAATCCGCTTTATCAATTACAAAACCAAGATCTTGTAATGCAGAAACACCAGCTTTTGCAACAATTTTTTTAGGATAATCATATTCTTTTGTTTGATATGTTCTAACTTGAAGCTGCTGAGTATTTTCAATAACCATTTGTCTAGAATTCGTACCACACCCAACAAAATACAAAGCCATTATAAATAATAATATTTTTTTCATAGTTCATTTGCCTCCAAAAACACTGATTTCGATAATTTTTCATAAAATTGTTGGTAAATTTCTGGTTCTCTTATACTTCCAACTTCATTAACAGAGCCCTCTTGATTTCTTACAATTCTTTGCATTGTAAACCTTACAAAAGTCTTTTTGATTTTATTATTTGTAGAGATAACTACGCTTGCCTTAATTTCTTGCGTATGATCTGACTGTTTTGAAGCAGCCATAGCTGCACCCGGAGATAAAAGCGCCAAGACAACAATCCCAGCTTGAGTAGAAACTTCTCTAGCATCTCTTGTTTTAGATGCACTTACTATTCCAAAATCTCTATTAATTTCATCTATATTAAATCCAAGATCTTGCAATGTTGCAATACTAGATGATAAAATTTTACTTGTATCAACAGTATTAAAACTTTTAGTCTGCAATTGCCTTTCTTGTGCTGTAGATGTTTCAATCTTCATCATCTCTTTAACACTGGTTGTTGCACAACCGCTAAAAATAAGTAAAAAAATAGGTATTATAAACTTCATATTTATACCTTAAAAACTTGAAGTGTGGTATGCCACATCTCTAACTTTTTGGTTATTATCAAATTTTATAATAACAGTTAAAGTTCGTTGCGTACTAACGTTACTACCACTATTTCCAGCAACTCCAGCCAAAATAATACTTATACCGCCAGATGAATTTTGATAAGCTCTTTGGGTACTAATCTTATCATATACCCAGACTTCTCTTCTTTGCTCATCAGTTGATATAATATTTGGAGATCCCATTATTTCTATGATTTCAGATGAGCTCATACCAATTTTTATATCTTTTTGAGCTTTTGCTACTGTTATTTTTTCATCTACTTGCGGATTATATAAAGTTTTATTACATGCAGTGAATGATAAAGCAATAACAAAAAGAAATGAAACTTTATGCATTAAATCTCCTTTAATTTATCCTATAGGATATATTTAAAAAAATTATATCTTTGTAAAGTTTAATTTCATATTAATCCTATAGGATAAAAAATGGAAGAGGACTTTAGCAATTCTAGCGAAGAAGAAATTTTAAATTTTTATAAAAAAGTATCATCAAATATAAGAAATTTTAGAGAAAAAAAAGGAATTTCTCAGCTTGAGTTAGCCTTAGATATAGGTATAAAATCCGTTGCATTTTATTCAAATTGTGAGTGTAATCGATATGGTAAACATTTTAACTTAGAGCACTTATATAAAATTTCTAAAAGTTTAGAAATTCCATTAAAAGATTTATTAGAATAAATACTACAATGCCAAAGGAAAAACCTTTAGCATTATTTTATAAATCCACTTGCAAGCACTAAATCTTTATCGTAAAATACCGCCATTTGTCCGCTAGCAAGCCCATAAACAGGCTCTTGTAAGATAATTTTTGCACTCTTATCTTCATTAATCAAAACTTTACATGGGGTTGATCTTGATCTATAGCGTATTTTTACTTCACAATCTAATTCTTTAGCATCGATAAATAAATTAATATTATCAAGGTTAAATTCACTTATCTTAAGTTCTTCTTTTTTACCTACTATGATTTCATTTTTTTTAGGATCAATTTTTAATACAAAATGTGGCTCATGAGCCCCACGCACTTCAAAACCCCTTCTTTTACCTATAGTATAGTGCATATAACCTTCATGTTTTCCTACTTCTTTACCACTACTATCTCTTACAATACCTGGAATTTTAGTATCCATAAACTGATCTAAAACTTGCACATAAGTATCTTCCACAAAACAAATTTCAGAACTTTCCTTTTGTGTTGCAAAAGATTTTAAAACATCAATGGTTGAAGCAAATTTTTTTACATCTTCTTTTTTCATCTCTCCAAGAGGAAAAATCAAATACTCTAAAGCCTCTTTATCTGCATTTGCTAGAAAATAGCTTTGATCCTTACTCTCATCAACTGCAGTTTTAATCAAACCATTTTCTATCCTTGCATAATGACCTGTGGCTAATTTTTCACAACCTAAACTCTTAGCAAATTCCAAAAGCTTACCAAGCTTGATAAAGCGATTACACAAAGCGCAAGGATTTGGTGTCTTTCCTTCTTTGTAGGTATTAACAAAAGGCATATAAACTTGATTTTTAAAATCTTCTTGTAAGTCTAAAATATGATATTTGATGTCTAAAAATTTAGCAACTTTTTCAACTTTTTGTATATTTTCTTCATGATAATTAGCTTTTCCATGAAGCTTCATATAACAACCTATGATCTCATGTCCTGCTTGTTTTAACTTATAAGCAGTTACAGTACTATCTACACCCCCACTCATTGCAACAAGAATTTTCATCTTTTTCCTTTATCATTCTTATAATTTCATCTAAATCATCACTTATACTATACTTTAACTCATCATTTTTAGATATAGTTCCAAGTCCTAGTAAAGAAGTTTTGATAAATTCATCAAGAGGTTGCCAAAATTTTTGCCCAACTAAAATAATAGGAACATCTTTTTTAAAACTAAGTTGTTTAAGAGTAAGAATTTCAAAAAATTCATCTAATGTCCCAAAGCCGCCTGGGAAAATCACAAAAGCTAGACTCTTTTGAATAAGAGCCATTTTGCGAATGGCTAAGCTCTTAAAAGTGATATTATACTCTAAAAAGTCATTTGCTTTTTGCTCAAATGGTAAATGTATATTAAATCCAAAAGATTTTAAGTGTGAAGTTTGACTTTGCATAGCCCCATAATTTGCAGCTTGCATAATACCACCGCCACCACCACTGATGATACTATAACCAAGATCTGCTAACTTTTGGGCTAATTTTGAAGCCAAAATACAATACTCATTATCTTCTTTTAAGCGTGCAGAACCAAAAAAAGTTATGCCTTTTTGAATTTTTTCTAATTCTTTAAGATGAGCAACGTCCTCAATAATACATTCTTTCATCTTAGCTGTTCTAATCTTTCTTTTTTAGAGCCTATCTCAGTAATTTGCACTCCAAAGTTTCCATCTACGATAACTACTTCCCCATAAGCGATTTTTTTATCACCTATTAAAATTTCTAAAGGGTCGTTTGCTAATTGATCAAGCTCGATAACCGAACCTATATCCATGGTTAAAACATCTTTTAAAAGCATTTTTTTACTACCTATACGCACTCTTATAGGTAAGCGTACATCCATGATCAAACCGATATTTCTTAGCTCTTCTACATTAGCCAAGGCTTTATGATCTTGTGTATGATCTTCATTTGTTGCTACAATTTCTTCTAAGTCAGTTTTAGTTAAAATCTTATAAATTTTTTTCATCAAAAACCAAAGAAATTTTTTCTTCTAAATCAGCTATTTTTACATTATATAAATATAATTTATGAAAACCACCAAGTTCTAAGCTATCTGCAACAAATTCACAATTTTCTAGACTAAACTCCATTTTTGGAATTTCTTTTTGCGCGCCTAAGGTTGTAGAAAATGCTGAGATGATATTTTGTATAGCTTCTTTAGCAGCGTCCATTTCATCTTCATTAAGCTCACTGTTTTTGGAGATTTCTTCTTCTCCCATCATCCACTCACCAATTGCACTCATTAAAACTGCACTGGCTAGGATTTTGATTTTCATTTCATTATTAACGCTAAAAGTAGCGCTAACTAATGGTGGAATCATAGAATCTTGAGAATTTACATCATACTCATAATATTCGCTAAATTCAGCACTTTTTCCTGTTAAACCTTCTATTGTACTTACACATTCATTGACGAATATGCCTAAAAAATCATTGATCATCGTCTTCCTCTTCTAGTTCTTCATTATCATCATACGAATTTGCTTTTGCTCTTCTTTCATCTTCATATTTTTCAAGCATTTCTTTAATCTCATCTTTATCAGTTTTGATAAGTTCTAAGATTTTAATTGACTTTCTAAATCTATGAAGTCCCACTTGAGCTAAAAATACTTCTTTTTTATCAATAGCTACTATAGCTTTATCATCTGCACTTCTATCAAGCTTTAAAATATCTCCTTGTTTTAAATCTAAAAATTCATTCACATTGATAAAAGTTTTACCAAGCATAGCTTCATAAATTACCTCAGCACGGCCGATCAAGGTTTTAAGTTCTTTATTTCTTGATTTTTTAGCCGAAGTTTCACCCATCATAATATCACGATTTGCCAAACGACTCAAAATACTTTCCAAATGCACAACAGGATAGCAAATATTTACCATACCACTTGAATTTCCGATGATAATCTCCATTACCACCATGATAACAATTTCATTTTGAGAAACTATTTGCACAACATTTGGACTTGATTCTTTTGCTTCTACGCTTGGATAAATTTCAGTGACATTCATCCAGCTTTCTTTAAGTCTTTGCATAATAATACGCAAAATAGAATCAAGCAAATTAAGCTCGATTTCTGTAAGCTCTCTTAAGGTGTCAAAACTCTCTCCTTGACCACCTAAAAGTCTATCTATCATAGGAAAAGCAATGCTTGGATTAATCTCTAAAACGCAGTTTCCATCTAAAGGCTTAATCGAAAAAACGTTAAAGCTTGTTGGCGAAGGCAAAGACATCAAAAACTCACCATAAGTCATTTGATCCACCGAGTGAAGTTTAATCTCAACTATACTTCTCATCATAGATGAAATTTGCGAAGCAAGATTTCTTGCTAATTTATCATGAATCCCTTTAATAGAACGAAGTTGTTCTTTAGAAACCCTGTTTGGACGCTTAAAATCATATACTACTATATCTCTTTTATCTTCTAGCTCTTCTAATTTCGAAGAAGCTGCACTTTCATCACTATCATCATCAACAACTTCTAATAGAGCATCAATTTCTTCTTGGGAAAGTATCTCAGCCATTAAACTAGCCTTTCTCGAATCTTCTTAAGCAAACGCTTATGAATTTGTGAAATTCTTGACTCGCTAATCTCTAAAATCTCTGCGATTTCTTTTAAATTTAATTCTTCATAATAATAAAGCTGTATTACAAGCTTCTCTCTTTCTTTGAATTCTTCCAAAACTGCATTGATTTTTTCTATTAATTCTTCTTTTTCTATTTGTTCTATAATATTACTATCATTAAAGCAATTTAGCTGTTCATCCAAAGGCATAACAAGCGATATAGCATGAGCCGCTCTTGCTTCTTTTACCTTTTCTACTTCTAAATTTAGTCTTTGTGCTAAATACTCATCATCAGGCTCTTTTTCATTTTCTTGATAAAACTCATCTATGATAGCATCAATATCTTTGATGATTTTTCTATTGCTTCTACTCATTACATCAAGGCTTCTTAGATAATCAAGCATAGCTCCATTTACTCTTTTTCTTGCAAAGCCCCAGAAATTATCATTTTGTTCTTTATCATAACGGCGTGAGAGTTTGATCATTTCCTCTACACCGATACTAATTAAATCATTTACATCAATACTTGCAGGCAAACGCTCTTTAAGCCTAAAAGCCATAGCTCTTAATGCTGGCATATAAGAGATGACTAAATCATCTTGTTCTTTTTTTAGCGTAGAAGCATAGGCATTATGCGGCTGCATGTTTTACTTTTCTTTTTGAAGAGCTTTCAAGCTTTTTAAGGTCTTCGCGCTCTTCTTGAAGTTTTTCAAGCAAGTAATCCATTTTCTTTTCTCTTGCGGCTAATTCTGCTATAAAACTATTGTTTTCATTTTCGTATTTTTCTTTATTAAAGCTTCTACCGCTAATTTTATTAACATCTACAAAAATCATAATTACTATATGGATTAAAACATAAAACACAAAAGTAATCAAACAAGTATATACAACTATCTCTACTGCATCTTCTATATTAACTATGGTAAACATTAATCCTATAAAAAAACCACAAACAGTAAAAAAAGCAACAAAATTCTCTGGTCTCATCTTTTTCCCTCAATCTAAAAACGATCCAAAAGCTTTTTGAAAAAACTCATAATGCTTTTATCTCCCACATTATTAAGCACTTTTTGTTCCAACCTATACAAAAGCTTAGAAGCTATGGCTTTGAGCTCATCACTTGCATTAGTATCATCATCACTAAATAAAGTTCTTTTTTTAATACTAGAACTAATATCTTTACTTTGACCTAAAAATCCTAAAAATTCTAAATTTAAATTATGCTTAATGTTAATATCTGCTACTTTTTTAATATTATCAAAAATTCTCAAAGCTTCATTTTCATTTTTTACAACATTAAACACCATTAATAAATTCTCTTTAGTCTTTGAAGTGGTTTTTACAGTAGCATAAGCATCGGTAATCGCAGCAGGATCAGGCACAGTGATGACAATAACCTCATCAGACATCTCTAAGAAATTTCCTATATTACCACCTATACCTGCTCCTGTATCAATGATTAAAAAGTCTAAATCATCTAAAATACTTGTTTGATTTAAAAATCTCTCATAAATGTTTTTATCATTATATTTTAAAATTTCATCGCCACTTTCACCTGGGATAAGCCATAAATTTGGCTTTACTTCTATTAAAATATCTTCTAGCGAGCATTCACCCTTTAAAACATGTAAAAGGTTTTTTTCTACACGCACATTTAAAATCACATCTAAATTTGCAAGCCCAATATCTGCATCAAAAAGCCCTACTTTATAACCATTTTTAGCTAGGATGTTGCCCAAATTTGCGCTAAAAGTACTTTTTCCAACCCCACCTTTACCGCTAGTAACTGCGATAAAATGAGTATGTTTTACATTTGAGTTTTCATTTTTTACTAGGTCTTTTAATTTTTCTGCTTGATTACTCATTTTCATCCCTTCTAAAACCTTCTAACACACAACGCACTAAAAAGTCACTATTAGCCACTTCTATATCATCAGGCACTTCTTGACCTATGGAAAAAAAGCTCATCGGAGTGCTAGTTTCATAAAGTAAAGAAAATACATTTCCAAATACTTTTGTTTCATCAAATTTTGTAATGATTAAGGTGTCTATATTTAAAAATGAAAAATTATTGTAAGTTTCTAATAAATCTTCATATTTTGTATTTGCTGAAAGCACTAAATTCACATCAATTTGCGCATTAGAATGCGATAAAAATTCTTTTGTTTTTTCAAGTTTTGCTTTATCATACTGTGAATTTCCGGTTGTATCTACTAAAATAACCTCACAAGTATTTAAACTTCTAATCGCATCATCTAAATCATTTGGCTCTATACTATCAATAATAGGAAGTTTCATCATCTTAGCATATTGGAAAAGTTGCTCTACTGCACCTATTCTATAAGTATCAAGCGTGATAATACCAGTTTTATAGCGTCTATCTCCATAAGCATAGCGAAAAGCAAGTTTAGCTAAAGTAGTAGTTTTACCCACTCCTGTTGGGCCTACTAACATCATGATTTTTTGCTTTTTAATTTCACTTTCTAAACGACATGGAAGCATATTGCGCAAAAGTGAGTAAAAATACCTTTGCACTGCTTCTTGATTTGCTTTCATAGTGCTTGGCATATTTTCAATAGTTGCTTTCATAATCGCTTCTAAATGCGCTTCTTGCATGCCACTTGCCTTAGCTTGCTTATAAATACTTGCAAACTCAGGTGGTATAGCTAGTTCTTTACGTAAATCTGCCTTATCATCCCACATCATATCCACAAGTAAATTCATTTTATCATTAAGCTTGTTCATTTGTTTTTCAAAAGCTTCTATTTTTTTATCATAATTTGGATTTGGCATAGAAAAATCTTGATAGTTTGAAACCTTGCTAATTTCTGAACTAACTTGAGAAAGTTTGTTTTTTAAATTTAAAAAATTATCATCTTTTTTGCTTGTATTTAAATAAGGATTAATAGGTTTTTGCTTAGCTTTTGAAGAAAAATCAAGCACTACATCTTCTTCTTTTTTTTCATCTTCAAGTTTTGGTGCTTGAATTTTAGCCTCAGGAAAACTTGCTGTGTTTGGTTTTTTCTTTGGTGGCATAGGTAAATTATTTTGTTTTAAATGCTCTTCATAATCAGCTTCTTCAATCGCTACTATAACCTCATATAAAGGTTTTTGATTGATAGTTTTTGGACGAATTTGCTTATTAGTTACTATCAAAGCTTTATCGCCATAATCTTGCTTAACCTTAGGTATAATCTCATCTGTGCTTTCAACTGTAAAAGTATGAATCAATTGTCCCATATTTTTCCTTATCTTAACAAGCCCAAAGGCAAAGTTACACTAATTCTATCATTTACCCCCACATGAGGCACTGTGCAATACTCATCTTTACGCGCTTTTTTTGAAAAATACAACAAATCCAAATCAAGCGTTCTAGGAGCATTTTTAAAAGTTCTTTTTCTTTTGAATTTAAACTCATAAAAAAACAAAACTTTTAAAAGTGCTCTTGCATGCAAACTTGTGCTTACAACCATCACTGCATTAGTAAAGTCTTTTTGCTCTTCAAAGCCAAAAGCTTTATTAATCAAAAATGGCGATGTTTGCAATACTTGCAAGCGTTTATCTTGCATTAAAAGCCTAAATAAACTCCGAAAGCGTTTTTTCTCATCTTCTATATTACTTCCAAGTCCTATAATGGCTATGTATTTTCCTTTTTTATCTGCCTTTGAATAAAAAGGAAAAAAACGAATTTTTTCTAACCTTCTAGCTCCTTTAATCAGCAAATTATAACACCACTGCCTTTTCTTTATCAAGATAGACCATGTCTTCTATCCTAATACCAAGTTTATCTTTGATATAAATTCCAGGTTCAATGGTAAATACCATACCTTCTTTTAGTTCATAATCGCTTCTTGGACTAATGTTTGGCAACTCATGTATATCAAGCCCCACTCCATGCCCCAAGCTGTGAATAAATTCTTTTTCAAAACCTGCGTTTTTAATCACTTCTCTTGCGATAAAATCAAGCTCACTTGATCTCATACCAACGCGTGCTTTTTCTATAGCTTGAAGCTGAGCTTGCTTGACCACTTCATAAATTTGCATAATTTCTTTATCTTTAAAATTTGGCTTATTTTTATCAAAAACTATGCCATTTTCATCAAAACAAGCCGTTCTTGTACGATCAGAACAATACCTTTGATAAACTACACCCGCATCAACTAATAACAAATCTCCATATTCTAAACATTTATCACTAGGTAAAGCATGTGCTTTAGCCGCATTTTCATTAATAGCCACAATAGGTGAAAAAGAAAGTCCTAAAGCACCTTTTTTTTGAAAAATTTCACATGCTTTAAAATGTAATTCTTTTTCGCTTTTTCCATAGCCTTCTTGGCTGATAAATTTAGCAAATTCTTCAAAGCATTCTTTGCCAAAATTTACAGCCTTTTGCAAAAGCTGTAATTCTTTAGCATTTTTTATAATGCGTTTATTTTTACTCAAGTCTAATTTTTCTTCAAAAACGATATTTGCACTTTTACTAAGTTCTTTAAATTCAAAATAACTAAAGTCTTTTGGGTCAAAACTCACCCTATCAATTTCTGCTTTTTCTAAAAGCTCTCTAGCACTAGCAAAAAGATCTTGTGCTAAAACTACCTTAGCATTTTTTATCATTTCACTAGCTTCAAAGCTATATCTTGCATCAGTGATGAAAAATGCTTCATCTTCAAGTTTTAAAAACAAAGCATTATCGCAAGAATAGCCACACTCATAAAAAAGTGCATTTTCGTTTTTTAAGATAAAATTCATTGATTTGCTTGTTGTGCTTTTGCTTGAGCTGCTTTATATGCATTAATTTGATCAAAAATTTGGAAAAGTCCCATTAAAGCCATATGATAACCAAAAGGACCAAAACCTACCACGCTACCTGCACAAACTGGTGCTATCATGCTTTTTTGTCTGAATTCTTCTCTTCTATAAGTATTACTAATATGCACTTCAATCACAGGCATATTAATCGCTGCGATCGCATCGCGGATTGCTATAGAAGTATGTGCATAAGCAGCTGCATTAATAATCACTCCATCTACACTGCCTAAGCATTCTTGAATTTTATCAACTAGCTCACCTTCAAAATTGCTTTGAAAAAATTCAATCTCTACATTAGCTTGTTTTGCAGCTTGTTTCATTTGCTCATGGATATCTTCCATTTTCATATTGCCATAAATATGAGTTTCTCTCACACCAAGCATATTGACGTTTGGTCCTTGTATCACCATAACTTTCATAATCTAACCTTTATTTAGTAAAATTTACTATATTATAGCATTTTAAAGCTAAATTTTAGCTACAATTTCCCTTTTTAAAGGAGGTAAAATGTTTATAATAGCACCTAAAATCATCTTAACTTGCGATGATGATTTTAATATTTTAGAAAACAAAGCAGTTCTTTTTGATGATAGTATTTTAGAAATTGATAGCTTAGAAAATTTACAAAAATCCTACCCACAAGCTAAGCTTATACCAACTCCAAAAGATACCTTACTTTTGCCTGCTTTTATCAATCCACACACGCATTTGGAATTTAGTGCAAATAATGGAAATTTAGTCTTTGGAGATTTTTTAAAATGGCTTGATAGTGTTTTTAATAACCGCGAGCAATTAAACGAAAAAGCCAAAGAAAAATTAATCTCACAAAATATCCATAAAATGCTAAAAAGTGGCACTGCTACCATAGGAGAAATTTCAAGCTTTGGGAGTGATTTAAACCCTTGTATCAATTCACAAGCTAGAGTGGTATTTTTCAATGAAATTTTAGGTTCAAATGCAAATTTTATCCAAGCTAAAAAAGAAGAATTTTTAACTCGCTATGAAAAAAGTATGAGTTTTAAAAGTTCTAAATTTACCCCTGCTATTTCAGTGCATGCACCTTATTCAACTCACCCAGAGCTTGCCAAATTTGCCATAAAACTTGCTAGAGAAAATGATCATTTGCTAAGTACGCATTTTCTTGAAAGCAATCACGAAAACAACTGGCTAAGGTTTAAAAAAGGCGGTTTTAAAAAAAGCTTGGCTAAATTTAGTAAAAATCCTACGCCATTTTACACCCCGCAAAGCTTTTTAGAGCTTTTTAAAGATCAAAGGACTTTATTTACTCATTGTGTGTATTTTAAAGAATGGGATTTATTAGATAAAAATTTACACTCTATCACGCATTGTGCTTTTTCAAACAGACTTTTGAGTAAAAATACTTTTAAATTAAAATCTGCTTTAAAAAATGGCGTTAGTATCCATCTAGGAACTGATGGTTTAAGTTCAAATACTTCTTTAAGCATGCTTGATGAAATGAGAGCTAATTTACTTATACATGATGATTTTGAGTTAGAAAATTTTGCTAAAATATTGCTTTTAATGGCGACTAACAAAGCCGCAAAAGCCTTAAATTTAAACCTAGGGCAAATTCAAAAAGGCAAGATAGCTGATTTTAGTCTTTTTGCTTTGCCAAATAGTGTGAATTTAAAACAACTTCCTTTGCAGTTTATCTTGCAAAGCAAAGAAGTGTTAAAACTTTTTATAGAAGGAAAAGAATGCAAATTATAAAATCATTTTTTAAAGGAATTGGAAAAATCATTTCTTACATCAATACTTATTTTAAAACCTTTGTGTTTTTATTTATCATGTTTTTAATCCTTGCTCCAAACGGGGATAATGCCAAACTTTCTAACGCAAACTTAGCACAAATTAATCTTAAAGGCGAAATTAGCGATGCGAGTAATCTTTTAGAACAAATTTACAAAGTTAAAGAAGATAAAGCTATCAAGGGGGTTTTGCTTTTTATAGATAGCCCTGGTGGAGCTTTTGCACCAAGCATGGAAATAGCTTTAGCTATACAAGATCTTAAAGCCAAAAAACCTGTGGTAGTGTATGCAGGTGGAACTATAGCAAGTGGGAGTTATTTAAGTGCAGTGGGAGCTGATATGATCATCGCTAATCCTGCCAGCTTTGTAGGGTCTATTGGGGTAATCATGCAAGGTTTTGAACTAAGCGAGCTTGCGCAAAAACTTGGCATAAGTGAACAAACCATCAAAGCAGGAAGCTATAAAGAAGCAGGAACTTTCATGCGTAAATGGAGCGAAGATGAAAAAGACTTTTTACAAAATTTAGCCAATCAAAGCTATGAGCTTTTTACACAGTTTGTTGCTAAAAATCGTAAATTAGACTTAAATCAAACAAGCTCATGGGCTGATGCGAAAGTATTTTTAGCTAATGAGGCTTTAAAATTAAAACTCATTGATAAAATAGGCAATTACGAGCAAGCCAAAAAAGAGCTAGAAAAACTAGCCAAAGTGCAAAACCCTATCTGGCAAAAAGAAGATGCCATAGATAAGTTTTTAAAACGATTAGAAGAGCAAAGTGCTAGCTTTTTTGCTAACACTTTAGCACGATTTTTCACACAAGTAAGCTCACAAAAAATCTACTAAAATTTAATAATCTCATAAAATCCATAAGTATCATTTTCTAAAAAGCCTTTGTATAAAGGCTTTAGCTTTAAATCTAACTTAATATTTTCAAGAGTATTTAAATTTGAGTTTGAAAAAATCAAAAGCACATCTAACTCATCTTTAAAGGCTTTTAAAAAATTCTCCCCACCCTCATACATGATGAGCTTAGCTTCACTAGGAATACTTGTAAAAATTTCTCTTTCAGCTACGCTAAATAAAGGGATGTTTGGATCAAAGTTTTCTAAATTTTGACGGCTTAGTATGCATAAATTTGGTGCTTTAGCTTGAACTAACCTTGCATCTAAAATAGGCCTATCATGCCTTATAGTTTCTCCGCCCACTACAAGCAAATCAAGCTTTGAGCGTAATGCATGAGCATAGGTTCTACTTGCTTTAGAACTTACGATTTTACCATAAGCAGAGCCATTTAAAGAAAGGGCTAGTTTAAAAAATTTAAAGCTTGACTTTTGCCATTTTAAAAAAGGCTTTAAAAGCTCTTTGGCTCTTTGCTCGCAAATTCCCATGCAAACTTTTATGCCTTGATCTTTTAAAAACTCTGCTCCACCACTTGCAAGCTTATGCTCATCCTTAGTAGCGATAAAAACTTCACTAAAACCAAGTGCGCTAAAAAGTTTCGCACAAGGTGGAGTTTTGCCCTGATGATTACAAGGTTCTAAACTCACATAAGCACTAGCGCCTTTTAATAACCCTTGATGATTTTGACAAATAAACTCATGCAAATCATTTGCATTTTGGGGTAAATCTAAATTTGGATTAAGCACTTTTAAGGCTTTGCTTACTGCTTCAAGTTCTGCATGAGCCTTACCTGCTTCTTTATGCGCTTCTATGCTTAAAATTTTGCCATTTTTATCTAAGATCACACAACCTACGGCTGGATTGGGGTAGGTTAAAAGCTGATATTTCCAAGCTTCATCTATGGCTAAATTCATATAAAATTCGTGATTCATACTACCTTCTATCGTTTTACTTTTAAAAATATAGCAAAATATATTAATTACTTATCAATAATTTAAAATTTAAGTATAATAAAATCATGAACATTTTAAAGGATAAAAAATGAATTTATTTTTATTTAATAAAAATCTAGAAGCCTTAAACAATAAAATATTAAAAGAAAAATTAGAAAATTTTAAACCTCAAAAATTCCAAATTCTACAAGGAAAAGATTCTCTAGATATTAATTTTATACACCATGGGAAAGAGTATACGCTATATAGTAATACTCTTAGTGAATTAAATGAAAAACTAAACTTATATAATGATAAATATCTTTTATATCCTGTGCTTTATTTTTATGGTTTTGGAAATGGAATTTTATATAAAGCCCTTTTACAAAACAAATATAGACAAAAAATAGTTATTTTTGAAAAAGAAATAGAATTTATTTATTTAAGTTTTCAATGTATAGATTTTAGTGAAGAATTAAAAGATCGCCGATTAGTTATTTTAGATATAGAATCAATTGATATTAACACATATAACAACATCTGTTCAAATAGTCCTTTTTTCAACTTTTTACGTGTTTATTTTTTAGATATTCATTGTGATTATTATGAAAGATACCAAGAAGATATTATAAAAACGAATCAAAATATGCAAATACATATAAAACAAGCTATATTAGCAAAAGGAACCGACTCTCAAGATGCTCTCAAGGGTATAGAAAATTTTATTTACAACCTTCCGGATATTATTTCAAATTTTTCATTCAAAGAATTAATGCTTAAAAGAAAAGGTGGTTCCAAACACGCTATTGTAGTTTCAACAGGCCCTTCTTTAATTAAACAACTTCCTTTACTTAAAAAATATGCAGACAAAGCAACTATTTTTTGTGCTGATAGTGCTTATCCTATACTAGCAAAACATGACATAAAACCTGATTATGTTTTATCTGTAGAAAGAATTAAAGAAACTAGTGAATTTTTTAATAATGATTTTGGAGAATTTGATCAAGATATAATTTTTATTTTATCAAGTGTCACACATCTTAACACGGTCAAATATTTAAAACAAAATCATCGTAAATTTATATTTATCCAAAGAATGCTACCTTTGGATAAATATTTTCACTTAAAGCAATTTGAATACTCAACGGGATGCCCAAGTGTTGCAAATATGGCTTATTTTTTAGCACTAAAACTAGAATATAAAAATATCTTTTTAGTAGGACAGGATCTAGCTTATGGCAGTGATGGATCTTCACATCCAGAAGAATATCACTACGGAAAATATGATACCTATAATCCTCAAGAAATCCATTACAACTTAAAAATATTAGCTTATGGTGGCAAAAACCTTATTCCAACAACAAATACATGGATTATGTTTAAAACCGAATTAGAGAAAAAAATATTATATGCAAAAAATTTTCTTAATATAACGACATATAACTGCACCGAAGGTGGAGCTAGAATAGAGGAAACTATAGAAAAACCTTTTAAAGAAGTTTGTCAAAAAATTCTTGAAAAAGAACCAAAAAAATATTTTACCAAACTTGAAAAATCTAACCTTAATAAACAAATAGAACTTATGTTAAAGTCGTTTTACAAAGTTCATAAAGCTATAAAAATATGCAATATTTTAGAAAAAGAATGCACTCTCACTTTTAATACTTTGTATTTTTTAAGCAATGATGAGAAAAATTTTAATAATATTATAAACCAATTAGATATCTTCAAAGAAAAAATGCACAAAGTATTAATATTACGTTCTATTGCAGATTCTTTAAATGCTCAATTTGAACTCAATCTTGCTAGAATTTATATATTTAATCCAAAAACAAAAGAAGAGGCTTTCAATAAAAACCATCTTTGGATTAAAGAACACTTAGAATGGATACTCACAATAAATAGCCATATAAAAGTATTAAAAAATACTTTGAAAAAAAATATTATAAATATAGAAAATGAATTAAAAAATATGCATCTTCAAAAGTATATTTTAAAAATAGAAAAAACTAGATTACACTATCAATTTTAATACAAAAATAAAAATGCAAAAACTGCACTTTTATTTTCTCTAATTTTTGTTCTTACTCACTAAGAAATAAATACTTGCCAGTCTTAAATTTTTTGTAGAAAAAACAAAGACATTATTTTGCTTTAGGAAAGGATAAAATTCACACACTAAGAAAACAAATTCAATAATCAAAGCATCTTAAAAATTTTAAAACTAAGACATATATCTCATAATTTAAAAAATCAAATTTACTAAATATTTGTAAGGCTTTAATATATTAATTGTACTTTTTACTTTTTTCCAAAATATCCTAAAAATTTTCATTTGAATTTTCTATTTGTGCTTGTATTTTATTTTCATTTAAAAAGTGAAATTCAACAATATTCATACTATTTCCCTTTAATCTGCAAATATAAAATTTTTATAGCTTTTTGTTTTTATGTTTAAATTCAATTATACAAAAGATGAGTAAAAATTTAGATTTCTAAATTTTTACCATTGTATGAAGGTTTTAGCTTTTCTTATGTCGCTAAAATTTATAGTAGTTTTTTCTTGAGTTTCTAAATTTTCTAAAGTGATATTTTCATCATCTACGGCGATGATTTTTGCTTCGATTTTTTCTTTTTCACTAGTTGTGATTTTTACAAGTTCGTTAATGCTTTTTGCAAAATGCTCGATTTTGCTAAGCTTTCTCTCAAGCCCACAGCTTGATACTTCTAAAAAATACTCCCCACCCACAGGTGGTTCTACATCAAAAATAGGCGATAAAATCTCACTAAGTCTAGCACAATCATCAAGATTTACCCCACCTTCTTTTTGCACATAAATTCTATAAATCTTTCTACCATTTTCACTTGTTAGCTCATCATCATAAAAGCTAAGCCCTGCTTCTTTACAAAGTGCTTCAAGATTCATTTTGTTCCTTTTTGATTTTTTCAAATAAAGCATCCATGTGGTTTTGATACTCTAATCTATCATCAAATTTAAAGTGAAAATTCGGACATCTATACCACCCTTGCTCACTCATGCAGTAATTTTGCAAAGCACGGGCAGCTTTTTTAAGTTGATTGAGTATGATTTCTTGCTCTTGGGTGTTAAAAAACATTTTATCTAAATACACAAAAGCATCATATCTGCCTTTTTTACACTCTACATCCACTACGCACAAATTTTTTAAAGCTTCGTTGTCTAAATTTGCTAAAGCTTCTGGTATAAGCTCTTTTAAAATGCTTTCTGTGCGTAGCTTTTTGATCTCAGCTGGGTTCATAGGCTTACTTGTTCCTCAACTTCTTTGTAACTTTCTATATAATCGCCCACTCTCATATCATTACAACCTTCTATACCTACACCGCATTCATAGCCTTTTGCAACTTCTCTTACATCATCTTTAAAGCGTTTAAGTGAGCTTACATTACCTTCAAATACCACAACCCCATCTCTAATGAGCCTGATTTTCGCGCCACGATTGATCGTGCCTTCTGTTACCATACAACCTGCGATTTGTCCTAGTTTTGGTACATTGATCACTTGGCGAATTTCAGCTTGACCAAGTTGTTCTTCAGAGATGATAGGACTCATCATACCACCTAGCAAGGCTTTTACATCATCAAGCAAGTTATAAATAACATTATAAGTTTTTATCTCTACGCCTTTATCTTTAGCACGTTCTTTAATCTCACCAGTTGGACGTATATTAAAACCTAAAACGATAGAGTTTTCACTAGCACTTGCAAGCTCTATATCGCTTTGAGTAATCCCACCTACTCCACTATGGATGATATTAACCTTAATCTCATCGTTTTTGAGTTTTTCTAAACTCGCCTTAATCGCTTCAAGTGAACCTTGTACATCTGCTTTTAAGATCACAGGAAGGGCTTTTAAATTACCTTCTTTAATTTTTGCACCAAGCTCATCTATGCTTACTTTAGTGGATTTGCTTAGTTCTTTTTGGCGGTTGTATTCATGGCGTTTATTAGCATATTCTCTTGCTTGTTTATCGCTATCTACAGCTATTAGAGTTTCTCCTGCATCAGCTACTTCACTAAGACCTATGATTACCCCGCACTCACCTGGGCCTATTTCTTTTAAAGCTTTGCCTTGATCATCACTCATAGCACGCACTTTACCATAAGCTTCCCCTGCTACGACTGTATTTCCCACTCTTAAAGTACCATTTTGTACGATGATAGTAGCCACAGGACCTCTACCTTTTTGCACTGAAGATTCTATAATACTTGCTTTAGCATGAGCTTTTGGGTTTGCTTTAAGCTCTAAAATATCAGCTTGTAATAATACAATTTCAAGTAAATCCTCTATACCATCACCCTTTTTAGCTGAAACTGGTACAAACTCATGACTTCCACCCCATTCTACTGGCATGATGTCCATTTCTGCTAGCTGGGTTTTTACCATGTCAGGATTTGCGTTTTCTTTATCCATTTTATTAATAGCAATGATGATAGGTACATTAGCTGCTTTTGCATGATTAATCGCTTCTTTAGTTTGTGGTTTTACCCCATCATCTGCAGCTACTACGATAATAACAATATCCGTTATACTAGCTCCCCTTGCACGCATAGCAGTAAATGCCTCATGGCCTGGAGTATCGATAAAAGTGATTTTTCTACCATTTTTTTCCACCATGTAAGCACCAACATGCTGAGTGATCCCACCTGCTTCACCACTTGCAATGCGTGATTTTCTTATATAATCAAGCAAAGAAGTCTTACCATGATCCACATGCCCCATGATAGTGATAACCGGAGCTCTTTGGCTTAAATTTTCTTCTGTTTGATTTTCATCATAGTCTTTTACATAATCAAACTCATCAGCCTCATCAATGATATTAATCTCCACGCCAAATTCAGCTGCAAGAATTTCTATAGCATCCTCATCCAAAAAGTCATTTTTAGTCGTCATCATGCCAAGCATGAAAAGTTTAGAGATAACTTCTCCGGTGTTTTTACCAAGTTTTTCAGCAAATTCATACACACGAATTTCTTTAGGTATACTTACGCTTGTGACCGCTTCGCTTTCTTTTTTCTCTACCTTTTTAGGTGGCTTTTTACGACTTCTTCTTTGTATACCACCCTCGCCAAATGGATTGATAGAATTATTTAAAGATTGCTTTAAGATATTTGGTTGTTTTTTGTTTGCTGGTTGTGCTGGTTTGTTTTCTTTTACACTAAAATCAGGTAAAACCACCATATCATCATCTTCTAAAGAAATATCAGCAAAGTCTTTATCTCCCAAAAGATCCATTTTAGTAGTACTTTCTTTTTTGCTTGCTACAGGATGATTTTTCTTTTCTTTTTTCTTTCTTTTTAAATTCTCATCTGAATTTGAAAAAATCATACTAAGGCTTAAACCTTGAGTAGCTTGTGTACTAACTTTTTCTTCTTTGTTTATTTGAGTTTCTTTGCTTTCTTCTTTTTTCTTTTTAACGATGACCAAGCCTCTTCTTTTGGCTAAATTTAAATTAGAACCTAGCTTTTCATCAAGTTTAATTTCTTCTTTTTTTTCTTCTAATACTTCATTTTTTATAGGATTTTCAGGTTGTTTTTCTTCTTTTTTTATTTCATCTTTTTTTTCACTTACTGCTTTAGTAAGGCTTTTACTTTCTTTTTTAGTAGTAGTTTTTTTCTCTTCTTTTTTACTTTCTTCTTTTTTAGTAGTTTTTTTTGCCGTACTTTCTTTTTTAGGTTTGGCTACTTTTTTTACTACATCTAGTATTTCACCAGATTGAACGTATTGATAAATCGCTTCTGCGATTTCAGAAGATACTTTTTTGTTAGGGGATTTGATATCTTCTAAGCCCATTTCATTAGCTTTTTCTATAATTTCTTTACTTGTATATCCTAACTCTTGAGCGATCTCGCTAATCTTTACATCTGCCATTAAAAAATATCTCCTTTAAATCCTGCTGATTTATATTACCATGAAAATTGCCTTTGCAAGCTCTCATAAAAGCCCTTTGCAATGTTTTTTCATCTTTATCAAAACATGAATTACAAATATACAAACTCCTACCAAATTCCACTTTAGTGATAATTTGAGAATTTTTTATTTGAAATTGTTGCAAACTTTGCTTTTCATAACGACCTTTGCAAACAATGCACATTCTAATGGGTATATGATTTTTCAAAATTATATCTTTTTTTTGGAATTTTTAGCAAATTTTAAAGCCCTCATCATCAAATTCTAAAAGCTCAACTCTAAATTTAGCAAATTTATTTTTGATTTTTTCTTTGATTTGTTTAGCATCATCTTTATAAGCTAGAGTAAAAAAACTCGAGCCTGAGCCTGAAAGCGTACTCATGAGAGCATTGTTATCTAAAGCTAGTTTTTGCACCTCAAAAAGTTCTGGCAAAAGCTTCATTCTTTGATTTTGATGAAGTTTATCCAAACTTGCATATTTTAATAAATCATATTTTTTCTCTAAAAAGCAAGCGGTTAAAAATGAAGCATGGCAAAGATTAAAAACACCATCTTCTAGGTTGATTTTTTTGGCTAAAACTGCTCTTGATTTTTGAGTATTCATCGCTACATTTGGTATGGTTATAATAGCTTGTAAATCTTTATCTACTTCTTTTTTTATAGCTAAAACTTTTTCATTATGAGTTAATGCACACACAAAACCCCCAAGTGTTGCTGGAGCTATGTTATCTGGATGGTTTTCATATTTTAAAGCTTCATTTAAAATGGTATTTTTATCCGCCTTAAACCCACTCAATTCATAAGCACAAGCAATGGCTCCAACTATCACAGCAGAAGAACTTCCCATGCCTCTAGCTAAAGGGATATTATTTTGGAAAACAAAGCGGAAATTATCTTTTTTACCACTAAGTCTTTGATAAATTTCATAAAAAATATTGACAAAACTATTGTTTTTTTTAAGATAGATATTATTTTCACCTTCTCCGTGTATGCTAATGCTAAAAAATTTAGATTTTTCAACTATGGTTTGATTAAAATATTTTAAACTCAAACCCAAACAATCAAAACCAGGACCTAAATTTGCACTTGTAGCAGGAACTAAAATCTTCATTTTTTACCTTAATTAATCGCATCTAAAACATAAAAAGGTGTATTTTCTTTACTGAAATTTAAACCTTTTAAACTTTGGGGCATAAAAAAACTTCCCGCTTGTGTCTTTTCTAAAACAATCTCATCATCATCTTTTTTTACAAAACATAAATGCTTGTTAGCGGCTATAGGAGCGTTATTATTTAGCTCAAAAGCACTAATAGCTTTTAAAGGTATATTTTTAACTATGGCTAGGGTTTTAAAAGAAACATAAGAAATTTTTATACCCATGTAAGAGCCTGGTCCATGCACATAAATAAGCTTTTTAAACTCATATTGTGAAAGTAAATCTTGCAATATTTTTGGCAAAACTTCACTAACTTTTAAATCATTCTCAATGGTTTTTATCAATACATCATTTTCATAAATACCAAGCATTAAAGGTTTTGCTATGGCATTTAAAAGTAAAGTAACCTTTTTTATGCAAAAACCTTTTCATAAACTTTATATGCACTTTTTTCTAAACTTACCACTTCATAAGCACTAGGATCTTTTAAAAGTTCTTTGGTTAAAAGATGATTAAGTTTGTGCGAACCTGCATAAGAAGTATAGTCTCCAAAAACTCTACATCCAAGCAAGGTTAAATCACCTATGGCATCTAAAATTTTATGGCGCACAAATTCGTCTTTAAAACGCAAACCTTCAGGGTTTAAAATACGATTATCATCAATCACAACAGCATTTTCTAAGCTTCCACCAAGACCTAAATTCATAGCTCTTAAAGCTTGAACATCCTTTAAAAAGCCAAAGGTTCTTGCTCTTGCTATTTGCTCTATGTAGTTTTGTTTGCTAAATTCAAAACAATAATTTTGCTTACCTATAATAGGATTATCAAATTCGATTGTATAGTTTATAATAGGCATATCCGTAGGACTTAAACGCACAAATTTATTGCCTTCTTTTACTTCTACACTTTTTTTAATCACTAAAATTTTTTTTGCCGCATCAAGCTCTTTTATACCTGCTTCTTCAAGCATCATACAAAAACCTATACTGCTACCATCCATTACAGGAGCTTCGTTTGCGTCTAAAACTATACGCACATTATCAATACCATAAGCATTAATCGCACTCATTAAATGTTCTATAGTAGATACATAACCTCTATGATCGCCTATCACAGTAGCCATTTGCGTATCGATGACATTTTCAGGCTTTGCTTCATAAGAAATTCCCAGATCGCTTCTATAAAACACTACACCACTGCCAGCTTCTAATGGCTCTAATTTTATACTAATAGGCTCACCCTTATGCAAACCTATGCCAACACCTTTAACTTCTTTTGCTATTGTTGTTTGATTCATTTTTATTCACTCAAAATTCTTTTTTTGCTTGACTCTAATACATTATAGATATTTTCTTTTATCCATTTTGCATCTTGCCATTGCTCAGGACGCACTTCAACACCTTGCACCAAAACACCAAAATGCACATGATCTCCAAGTGCTAAGCCTGTAGTGCCTGTAGTGCCTATAACATCACCTGCTCTAACTCTATCGCCCACATTTACATCCACATTAGTACAGTGTCCATAAAGAGTATAAATACCAAAGCCATGATAGATGATAATATTTAATCCATAAATTCCATTTTCTTGTACAAATACCACTTCACCATCGTTATTACTAATAATAGGTGCTTCTTTTATGCTTGCTAAATCAAGCCCCATATGATAAGAGCTACTAAATGCTTGATTATTATAAGAATAAAATCTATGATCAGCATAATCAGCTACTTTTTGGCCATTTTTTAAAGGCTTGAAAAGATTAACTTTAAAATTATTAATCATAGTATCAGGAACTTTGCTTGTAATATCATGAATGATAACTTCATTAGAAGCTCTTAAATCTTCATTCACAAATTTAAATTTTTCAAGCCTACTTAATTCTCTATCTTTTGGAGCATATTTTTGTGCTAAAAATTCAATCTTGCCATCTAAAAATCTATCACTTACTTTTATATTTGATACACGGTATTTTTTATTGGTAAAATAATATCTAATTCTTTGTTTGTTTACATTACCTGCTTTATCTACTGCCACCACATAAGCTCTAAAGTGCTCATCAGTCGCCTCCCAAGGAATCAAAGCAGCATAATATCCTTCTTTCACATAAGGAGTTGCTTTAAAAATTTTATCTTTATCGGTTATGATATAAACTTCTTGTAAATTCTCATCACTTGCTTTAAATACCACACTACCTACTCCACCTTGTTCGATTTGGTAAGAATTGTCTAAAATTTCTACAAGTGGTTTTTTGGTATCAATGATAACTTTTACTTCTTTAAACGCTTGATTTCCTAAAAAGAAATTCCAAAAACTACTATCACTTGCTTCTATTACAAGTTTATATGAATCGACTTTTTCTTTATAAGCTGGTTTTGGTAATTTTAAATCAAAATGAATGTTTTTTTTATTGCCTTTAACATGTTCATTAACAAGTATTTCACCATTTAACTCATTTGCCTTAAATAGTGTGACTTTAACATCTTTTAAAGCACTTTCATCGCTTATTTCTATAGATACAGGATCTGTTAGATTACTATAAATTACATCTGATTTTGTTTGAATCAACGGAGGATTTTTTTCAAACAACTTTGTATTTAAAACAAACACCACAAAGGCTAAAAGTATTAAAAAAACTACAAAAATCCATTTTTTATTTGATCTTTTACGCGCAAAAACCATATTTTCACTTTCAATCTATATTTTTTAAAAATATATTATTCTTTAGCAAATTAAGAGTAAATTATAAAAAATTTTATAGAATTTCTCTTAATTTATTTGCACTTTTAATCCAAGTCTCAAGCTCATTTATATCACATTTTTCTATCATTTTTTTACATTCTTGTAATTCTTTTTGAAATAAATCAATAGAATTTAATAAATTTTGTTTGTTTTGTTCAAAAATACCACTCCACATTTGAGGGTTTGACTTAGCAATCCTGCACATATCTTTAAAAGAAGGGCCTCCTAGGTGAGCTATATTTTTTTTATTTTCTTCTTTCATCACAAAATTTGCCAAAGAAAAACTAATCACATGCGGTAAGTGTGAAATGATAGAAGCATGATGATCATGCGCAATACTATCCATAAATACAAGCTTCATTCCTAAATCTGAAAAAATTTCTATAGCCCTTTTTTGATGGATATGATCAGCATTTTGCACATCACACAAAACACAAACTGCACTTTTATATAAATCTTTTATAGCTGCATTTGGACCACTATTTTCAGTTCCTGCCATAGGATGAGCTGCGATAAATTGACTTTTCAAATAAGAAGGTAAATTTTTAATAATTTCTTCTTTTGTGCTTCCAAGCTCGATGATAGTACAATCTTTAGAAATGCCTTGAAATTCTTTTAAGATTTTTACAATAGCTCTTACAGGAATAGCTAAAAAAATCACATCACATTTTTTTAATTCTTCAAAAGAAACAATTTTATCTATTAATTTTCGCTCTAGTGCAATTTGTTCAAATTCTTTGTTTATATCATATCCGCAAACTAAATCTATTAACTTATTCTCTCTTAAACTAAGACCCAAAGATCCACCTATTAAGCCAAGTCCGATTATACCTACTTTCATAAATTTTCCTTAAAAAGCATTAGTTAAAAATATTTTGGTATTATAACGATTTTGTATATAAAAATTTAGGTAGATTTGATGAAAAAATGGTTTGTTTTCTTTGCACTCTCAAGTTCTTTATGTGCAGCTACGATTAAAGATATAAAATTTGAAGGCTTATCGCAACTTTCTAAAGAAAGCGCTATTGCGATTTCTAAATTAAAAATAGGACAAAAAATTGATCCTGCTAGTATAGATACAGCGATTAAAAATCTTTTTGATAGAAATTATTTTAAAGACATAGTAGTAGAAGAAAAAAATGGGGTGCTGATTTTTAAAGTAGTAGAAAAACCTTCCATTGGAAAAATAGATATTCAAGGTATAGCAAGTAATGATAGAAAACAAATAGAAAGCCTTGTTGGCTTAAAACCTGGAATTTTATATGATGAAAATTCAGCCAAAGATGCAGCCGAAAAAATCAAACTTTTTTATCAAGCCAAAGGTTTTTATGATACTGTTGTAGAAATCAAAGATGAAAAATTAAGTAATTCAAGCTCATTAAAACTTACTTTTGTTGTAAATCGTGGGGAAAATATCATCATAGAAAAAGTACATTTAAGTGGTGCAAAAAATTTAAGCTATTCAGATATTGAACCTGCGGTAGCAAATAAACAAAGAGAAGCCCTAGGCTGGATGTGGGGCTTTAATGATGGTAAGCTTAAAATCTTTGATTTAGCGAATGATAGCTCAAGAATTTCAGATGTATATTTAAAAGAAGGTTATCTTGATGTAAGCGTATCTCCTGCTTTTTTAAATACTTACACAGATACTTATCAAGCTGATTTGACTTATTTTATCAACGAGGGTGAGGTTTATAAAGTTAAAGGGATTAAAATTTTTAATCCAATTTTTAGTGATGAAGAAAATGAAGCTTTAGCAAATGATTTAAAATTAAGTGTTGGAAAAATAGTTAATATAGAAAAACTAAGAGAAGATATAAAGACTATAGAAACTAAAACAGCAGATTTAGGTTATGCTTTTGTACAAGTTATACCTGATATACAAAAAGATAAAGAAAATCATGAAGCTATGATTATTTTTAAAGTCATACCTAATGAAAAAGTATATGTTAGAAATGTTGAAATTTCAGGCAATACCAAAACAGTTGATAGAGTTATTCGTAGAGAGCTTTACCTAACAGAAGGTAATCTTTACAATAGAACTGATTTAATAGACTCAAGAAATGCCTTAAGAAGAACTGCGTATTTTGAAAATGTAGATATTAAAGAACAAAGAGTAGATGATACGCATATTGATTTGATAGTAGAAGTCAAGGAAGCTTCAACTGGAGCCATTTCAGGTGGTATTGGCTATGGAACTAGTGATGGAATTTTACTTAGCGCTTCATTATCTGATGCAAATATCTTAGGCTCTGGTATGAAAGGAAGTGTGAGTATAGACAAAGGCGATGATACACTTTCTGGTAGAGTATCTTTAAGAAATCCTAGAGTAAATGATAGTGATTATTCTCTTGGAGGATCATTATATTCAGATCGTTTAGAATGGGATAGCTATGATGAGAGAAACTATGGTTTTGACATAAGCGTTGGTAAAACTTTAGGAAGATATACAAGCATAGATTTAACTTATAATCTTGAACAAAGTGATATTTATCATTTAAGTGATCGCTTAATTGCTCAAGGATATAAACTTGGTAAAACTTATAAAAGTTCTATCACTCCTTCGATAGTGTTTAACAATACAGATGATTATTATTTACCAAGATCAGGTTTTATCGCCTCAACTTCGCTTGAATATGCAGGCTTAGGCGGGGATCAAGAATTCATAAGTTCTACTACTAAATTTAATTATTATCAAGGCTTGGAAGAGTTTATAGGTTGGGATTTGATTTATCGTTATAAAGCGAGTTTTTATAAAGTATGGGATCAAGGCTATTTACCTATCAATGAAAAATTATATCTTGGTGGTATAGGAACTATTAGAGGTTTTGATAGAAGAAGTGTGAGTCCTAAAAATGAATGGGGTGATGAAACAGGTGGTACAGTGGCTTTTGCAAATTCTGTAGAACTTAGCTTTCCAATCTTTGATAGAATCAAACTTAGAGGTAGTGTATTTTTTGATTATGGCGCTATCGGAGAGAGTTCTTTAAGTCAAATTCAAAGATGGAGCACAGGTGTTGGCTTTGAGTGGTTAACCCCACTAGGTGCTTTAAATTTAGTTTTTGCTAAACCATTTAATACTAGCTCAAAAGACGATTTGAGCAAATTTGAGTTTATGTTGGGTGCAAGATTTTAAAAGCAATAAAATCTTGCTATAATTTTGAAATTTTATTTTAGGTAGAGATAATGAATTTTTTAGATATTTTTTCTAGTATAAGACGCAAGCAAGCCACTCCAAGTGAAGCTCCAAATCACTGGGTAAAATGTAATTCTTGTCATGCATTAATGTATTATAAAGAAATAGAAACTTGTTATAATGTTTGTCCTAAATGTAATTTTCATATGAGATTAAACCCTCTAAAACGCATTGAATTACTTAGCGATGAAGGCTCTTTTGTGGAAATGGATAAAGACTTACATGCAATCGATCCACTTAAATTTGTAGATAGCAAATCGTATAAAAAAAGATTAGCAGAAAATGAAGAAAAAACAGGTAGAAAAAGCGCCATAATAAGCGGGGAATGCACCATAGATGGGATAAAAACTCAATTAGTTGTTTTTGATTTTTCTTTCATGGGTGGAAGTTTAGGCTCAGTAGAAGGTGAAAAAATTCTTAGAGCTATTGAAAGAGCTATTGAGAAAAAAACTCCTGTTGTTATAGTGAGTGCAAGCGGTGGAGCTAGAATGCAAGAAAGCACTTATTCTTTAATGCAAATGAGCAAAACAAGTGCAGCGTTAAAACTATTAGCAGAAGAAAAACTTCCTTATATTTCAGTCTTAACTGATCCAACTATGGGCGGTGTAAGCGCATCTTTTGCTTGGCTTGGAGATATCATCATAGCTGAACCCGGTGCTTTAGTAGGCTTTGCAGGAGCTAGGGTTATTAAACAAACCATAGGAGCTGATTTACCAGAAGGCTTTCAAAAGGCTGAATTTTTACTTGAACATGGGTTGATTGATGCGATTGTAGAAAGAAATGAACATAAAAAATTTATAGCAGACTTTTTAAGATTTTTTTCTAAAAACTAAAAATGCAAATTAATCTTTTAAGCATTCAAAAAAATAATAATGATGAATTTAACAAGATAGATGAGCATTATACTAAGCTTATTAAGAAATTTTGTAGTTTTAATGATATATGTGTTTTTAATAACAAAATTAATCAAGCACAAAATACTAACGCCATAGAAGCAAAAAAATCTTATACAAATGCACTAAGTCCTTACAAAAAAGGTTTTTGCATAGCATTAGACGAAAAGGGTAAAGAATTTACAAGTGTAGAATTTGCAAAATTATTGCAAGATAAAAATGAAATTACATTTTTTATAGGCGGTGCTTATGGATTTGAGCAAGAATTTATTGCACAAATGCATACAAGTATAGCTCTTAGCAAAATGACCTTGGTACATAAATTTGCTAAAACTATGCTTTTAGAGCAAATTTATCGTGCATTTTGCATTAATACAAATCACCCATATCACAAATAGGAGCGTTTATGCAAGAATTAAATCTTGAAGAATTTAAAAATATATTACTTCAAAGACAAAAAGAAATTTTACAAGAACTTCAAGGCAATATAGACAATATCCATAATCTACAAGATAGTGAACCTAGAGATGAAGTTGATTTACAACAAATTGACAATAGCTCTCATATCGACCTTAAAATCAATGAAAATTTAAAAGCTGAGCTAGAAGAAATTAAACATTCATTAAGCAAAATAGATAACAATACTTATGGTATTTGTGAGTATTGTGAAGATGATATTCATCCTGAAAGACTTAAGGTTAAACCTCACGCAAAATATTGCATAAATTGTCGTGAAAATTTAGAAAAAAGGAAAGAGCTATGAAAATTAGGTTATTTTTCTTTGCAAGTTTAGTTTATCTTCTAATCATCGCAGCCTTAGTTTATAATCTAAATTTAGGAAATTATACTTTTACAATTTCCACTTTTGAATTAAATTTGCCTATTAGCTTATGGGTTGTTTTGCCTGCTTTACTTTTGATGATACTAGCTTTAGCACATATGAGTTTTTATGGCTTTTTAAAACATTTACAATATAAAAATCTAATTAAAGATAGTAAAAATTATGAAAATTTTATTATTGATATTTTTTTAAAAAAAGCAAGCAAGGTTAAATTTAAAACTCAAGAATTTCAAAATATAGCAAAAGATACGCAAGCTCTTTGTTTTAAAGAAAAAATTCAAAATCCCAAAATAGATGAAATTATTGATATTTTTGAACACTTAGATAAAAAAGAATTTGTGGAATTAAAAAAATATAAATTAGATTCAAATAATGAAATTTTCATTTTAAATGAAAAAAATCGCTTTCAAAATGATAGCAATTATGCTTTTTCTTTTATCAAAAACAAAGATACCTTAGCTAGTGAGCTAGAAATTTTTGCTTATAAAATGGTATTAGAAAATGCGCCTTATAGTCAGATTAAAACACTAAAAGTTCAAAAAAACCAAGATGATATTTTATTGCTTTTGGATAGATTTGAAAAAGAAAACTTAGAATTAAATCACGCTGAAATCGAAGTTTTACTTAGTATGAATACTTTAGATGATAAGTCATATTTACGCTGTGCTAAAATACTTTGTAAAAAAATAGAACCTCAAGTATTAATTGCTTTATTTAAAAAGTTAAAAGATAATTATTCTCAAGCTTTAAGAGCTTATCTTTATACTTTGGCAGAATTTGGTATGTATGATGAATTGCTTAATGAATTAGGAAATGATCAAAATGAACATAAAGACTTTAGACTCTTACTCTTTTTAAGAGAACATAATAAAAAAATAGAACTTGAAAAATTAATACAATGATAGATTTTAGTAAAAAGCCTTTATTTTTAGCTCCTATGGCAGGTTTTTCAGACTTGCCTTTGAGAAATTTAGTTAAACAATTTGGGGCTGATGTAACCATTAGTGAAATGATAAGTTCTAATGCCTTAGTTTATGAGAGCTCAAAAACTCTTAAAATGCTAGAAAAAGCCGAACTTGAAAATCCTTACATAGTTCAAATTGCAGGCTCAGATGAAAGTGTAATTTGCAAAGCAGTAGAAATTTTAAATCGTTTTGATTTTATAGATGGGATTGATTTTAATTGTGGTTGTCCTGTAAATAAGGTTATAAAACAATGTGCAGGTAGTGCTCTTTTACAAGATCTTGATAAATTACAAAGAATTTTAGAACTTATCAAAAAAACAAGTAACAAAAAATTAACTAGTGTCAAAGTAAGATTAGGATTTGATAAAAAAGATCCCGTCGCCATCGCTAAAGCGTGTGAAAATGCTGGAGTAGATTTTATCAGTATGCATGGTCGCACTAGAAAACAAATGTATAGTGGAAATGCTGATTATGAAGCCATAGCTTTAGCCAAAGAAAATATCAAAATTCCTTTAGTTGCAAATGGTGATATTAGTGAAGATAATGCCAAAGAAGTATTTAAAATAACAAATTGTGATGCTTTGATGATAGGGCGTGCAAGCGTAGGAAAACCTTGGATATTTTATGAAATAAAAACTGGTAAAAAAATCGAAAAGGCTATGAAAAATAAAATCATTTGTACACATTTTGAAGAAATGTTAAAGCATTATAAAGAACAAGGTATAAGCATCTTTAGAAAACACTTACATGAGTATTCTAAGGGCTATGATGATGCTTCTAATTTTAGAGATTGTGTTAATCGCATTAATGATGCAGAAATTATGCGAAAATATATTCAAGAATTTTTCGATAAGGAATGATTTTTGCTTGTAAATTATCAAGCAATATGAATGAAGAGATACCATAAAACAAGGAAGGTTCATGGCAGCTCATATCAATTCAAAAGGGATTTACAAAGCATTAGGTGGCATTAGAACAAGTGCGAATAATTTAGCAGCACATGCTTCAAAGCTTAATAATCAAAGTTTAAATTTCGAGCAAG
Organism: Campylobacter sp. RKI_CA19_01128; assembly: GCF_025771175.1. NCBI lineage: Bacteria > Pseudomonadati > Campylobacterota > Epsilonproteobacteria > Campylobacterales > Campylobacteraceae > Campylobacter > Campylobacter sp. RKI_CA19_01128. Next base: position 58,175 of record NZ_JAKMPU010000001.1, on the reverse strand, counting down.
TTTTACAACAAACCCAACCAAAATGTATAAAAACTTGTTTACAAAATTCTCAAAAAGAACTTGAAAATTTGCTTGAAAATATTAAAAATAGCCAAGATACTATCACAAAAAATATACACAAAGATAGTGCAAATATCATTGCAAGATTAAGACAAGAAGTCATTATGATGTATGATATTACCCTTAAAAACCCTCTTTGATAATTTTATATAAATTATCAATATATTCATCGCTAAAATGCGATGAATTAAAACTCCTATATAATTTTACAAGATCTTTAGCATTAAACTCATAACCAAAAGCACATTTTTTATGAGCGGGCAAAAAAGCTCTTACTAGTACAACATTTTTTTGAATATACTCATCACAATAAAAACATACAAAACTTTTATGCAAACGCCCTTCAAAATCTAAAATTTTTAAATAAGCATCCACTATAACACGTTTGCAATCTTGCTTTTCAAAACGCTTAGCACAGTCTTCTAAAAGTTCAAAGTAAAAACTATCAATTTCTTCAACATCTTTTAAATGTAAATAAAAAAGTCTAATAAATTCCTGCCAAAAAAACATTCTCTCTCTATCTAAAATCCAAGAAAAACCAATATGTAAAACATCTTTTAAACGTGGTAAAAATCTCGAACTTTCTTCAAGCTCAAAATCAATCTTATACCCACTTAGTATATTAGAATGACGCATGCCATAAAATCTATAACTTTTAATAACTTTTTTAGTACTTAAAAGATAAACGATTAAATCCTCATCTTTTACACTCTGAGTGTGTAAAATATACCCTTGCATTTTATAAAAGTTCTATGCCATAAGCTTGCAAAATTTCATATGCACTATTTTCCAAAGACTTACTAAAACTCGCTGTTGCATTTTTATGTAATATAATTTTTGAGTTAATGCTAGCGCTTTGAGCTAAAATAATATTACTAAATACACAAATATGTGAAACAAGACCACAAAATTCTATACTTTCATAATAATTTTGTTTTAAAAAATTGGCTAATTCTAAGCTACCAAAAGCATTCTTATAAAATATTTTTTTTGCATTTTTTAAATACACATCAAAATCACCTGGCATTTGCCAACCTAAAGTATCTCTAATGCAATGATAAGTAGGTAAATTTTTTCCTTCTTGAGTTTTTAAATAATTTTCATCATGCGTATCAAAAGTAAAAACAATATCACCTTGATGATTTTTTAAAAGAGCAAGAATATTATCTTTTATCTTGGTAGCTTCTTCAAAACCCAAGCTACCATCGATAAAATCATTTTGATAATCAACAACAACTAAAAGATTAGCCATTATCCTTGACCATAAAAAAGCTATCTGTGTGGATATTTTCAAATGCAGTTTTTAAACTTGTAAATAATTTTGGATTTTCTTTTTCTAAATTTGCTAAAAGCTGCTTAGCTTCTTCTCTTGCATGAGGAAATTTTACATTTTTTTCACTTAATTTCATGCCAGGACAAAATTCATTACCAATTACTTCTAATTCATTATTAATAGCATTTTCTCTTAATTGTCTTTCTCTTACAAAAATCAAAGGACGAATAACCTCTACACCTCTTTTGCTTTTATACTTGGGAACTAGACTCCTAAGAGAACCATTATAAATAAAATTCATAAAAAAACTCTCTACCGCATCATCTAAATGGTGAGCTATAGCTAATTTATTAAAACCATTTTCCAAAGCATAAGTATATAAAGCACCACGCCTCATTCTTGAAAAATAGCTACAAAAACTTGAATTTTTTCTAATCGTATCACCTGAAATTTCATAAATATTAGAATCAATCACTTCATGATCAATACCATGTTCTTTGCAGTGATTATGGAGTTTGGTATAATCTTCACCCATGCCATAGCTTAAAGTTACTGCTTTAAGTTCAAATTTAAAAGGCGCATGTGCTTGCATACGCTTTAAAAGATGTGCTAAGGCAAGCGAATCTTTCCCACCGCTAAGCCCTAATAAAACTTTATCATTGTCTCCTATTAAAGAAAATTTAGCATTAGCTTTAGCTACTTCTCTGATTAGTTTTTTACTAAGATTTATCATAATTTCTCACAAATTTTTAGAACAAAATTAGCTGAATTTTTGGCTGATTTTTCTACAAACTCATCAAAGTCAAATTCAGCTTTCTCACCTGCTTTATCACTCATAGATCTTAAAATCAAACATGGAATTTTTAAAGCATCGCACACCAAAGCTACACTAGCTCCTTCCATTTCACAAGCATCTGCATTAAAAATTTCTCTAATTTTTGCTTTTTTATTCTCATCACAAATAAACTCATCACCCGTAGCGATAATACCTGATTGTAATTTAACACCAAGTTCTTTAGCAACTTCTATGGCGAGATTATTTAGCTTATCATCTGTTTTTATAAAAATTTCATTACCAGGAACATAGCCAAGCGGATGCCCAAAAGCTGTGATATCTAAATCATATTGAGCTAATTTTGTAGCATAGATTAAATCCCCTATTTCTAAACTAGGATTAAAAGCACCAGCCACACCCGTAAAGAGTAAAAGCTCGGCTTTAAATTTTTCTATCATAATAGTCGCACTAAGGGTAGAATTGACTTTCCCTATCTTAGAATAAGCAATAATTAATTCATGATTTTTATATTTTGCAAGATAATAAGTATTATTTGCATATTCTATTGTTTGATACTCTTTTAATGTTTCTAGTAAAGGAGTAACCTCTTCAGGCATAGCTCCTAAAATAGCTATTTTCATTTAATTACCTTTAAAATTTCATCAATATCTTCTATTTTACTTAAAGTATAAGTTTCTTTTTGAGTGATTTTTTTATTTAATCCCTTTAACACACTTGCACCAAATTCTATATAAAAATCTACTTCTTCATCTATTGCTTTAATACTTTGTTTATAAAGAACAGGCTTGATGAGTTGCTCGCTTAAAAGCATTAGAGCTTGATTTTTATCATTATACACTTTTGCATTAACATTTGACACTACGCTTTTAAAGCTCTCTTTTAAAATAGGTTCTAATTCTTTTGTAAGTTTCAAAGACGCATTTTTTAATAATGGACAATGACTTGCAACGCTCATGTTCAAAAGCATAGCTCTTTTAGCTCCTGCATTTTTAAACTCACTCTCATAAGAAGCTAAATCAGGCTTTAAACCTGCTACTACAATTTGTCCATCACAATTATAATTAGCCGCAAAAATGTTTTTTTTCTCACTCAATGCTTTTTGACAAAGTTCTTCTACCACTTTATCTTCAAGCCCTAAAATCACCATCATACCAGCTTCTATTTTAGAGCAATCTTCTTGCATAAACTTACCGCGTTTATTAACAAGTGCTATAACATCTAAAAAGCTAAATGCATCTTGGGTTGCTAAAGCACTGAATTCTCCTAGCGAATGACCTAGGCTGTACTTAGCTTCTATATCAACTTGCTCTTTTAAAGCTTCATAAGCCATTAGTGAGTTTAATACTATGGCCATTTGTGTAAATTCGCTTTTATTTAAATTTTCATTTTCCTTAAAAAGCAAATTTTTAAAATCAATTTTACAAAAATCACTAGCATTATCTAATAATTCTTTCGATTTTTTAGAATTATCATAAAAACTCAAACCCATGCCAACACTTTGAGAACCTTGACCTGGGAAAATAAATGCGCTATTCATTAATGACCACCGCAGCAACCGCCGCCGCCATGTCCGTGGCCACCACAACATCCACCGCCGCCATGTCCGTGATGATGATCATGATGATGTCCTCCACCACCACATCCACAGCTTCTACTGCCTGCAATAATTCCTGTTAAAATTTCATCTTCACTTGCAGCTCTAACATCTACGATATTGATTGAAAACAACAAGTCTTTTCCTGCATAAGCATGATTGTAATCAATAGTAACTTCATTTTCGGTAATTTCTCTAACAATTACTCTTACCGTATTACCATCTTCACCTTCGCCAAAAAGCTCCATACCAACTTGCAAATCAATCCCTGCAAACTGCTCTTTTGGTAAAGTTTGTAATGCATTGGCATCATATTCGCCCAAAGCATTTTCTTTTTTTATCACAATATCAGCATTACAAGGAGCATTAAGCTTTTGAATTTCTTCTTCTAATCCTTCTAAAATTTGACCCTTACCTAAAATAAAAGAAATAGGTTCAGCATAAATATTTGATTCTAAAACTTCATTAGTATTTGCATCTTTTAATTCATAAAACATTGAAACTACACTATTTTTTTCTATAGCCATTTTATCTCCTTTGTTATTTTCTATCTGGTGAAACTTTTGCTTCAGGACTATCAGGATAAGCCGTCTTTAAAGCTTTATAAAATTTATTTGCACTTTTTGGATCCCCAACCTTATCTAAGCTAATAGCTGTATGATAAAGTAATTTTGGTACATAATCGCCTTTAGTGCTTATAGCAGAACTTTTCTTATAAAATCCCAAAGCACCTGCGTAATCTTGCTGTTTATATCTTATCTCTCCAAGCCAAAAAGTAGATCTAGCAGGTTTGTAGTGAATACTTATTAGATGTTCAAATTTTTCTTTTGCATCCTCAAATTGATTTTTATTAGTTTCTTCTATCGCTTTTTTCAAAATTTCACTAGATTGCAATTTTTTCCAACTATCATCTTTTGCTTCAATCACTTCATCTTGAGTTTCATTTACATCTTGAATGATTTCTTCGGTTTTATTATCATCACTTACAACAGGAACAACTGGAGTAATTTTTGTTTGATTTTGCACTCTAGCTATTTCAGACTGAAAAAAGGTTATGGTTTTATTCATATCTTCTTTTGAAATATAATCATCATTGATTTTATTAATCAAAGTTGTAATTTCACTTAAAACTTTTTGAATTTCTTGATGATTTTTTTCTTGAATTTGCCTATTTTCCTCCACATAAGCTCTTAAATTTTGAATTTCTTGAGTTATGTTTGCGTCAAAATTTTGATAAGTTTCTTCTAATGAAAGCAATTTTGTGTTAGCTTTTGAATATTGAGCATTCAAACCCTCTGTTACACTTTGCAATCCTTCTATATTCTCTACTGCTGTATTTATTTTACTTGTTAAATTTGTATAATATTCATTCAATGCCCTTAGGCGTTCTTGATTTTCATATTGTAATTTTTCATTTTGAGTTAAACCATAAGGTGTTTTTGTATCTACTTTTCCTGCATCAAAAGCTGAAATTTCAGCGTGTAAAAAAGTAGCTCCTAAAAGAGCTACTGATAATAATTTTAATTTCATTTATTTAAAACTTATTTTGATAATTTAAATTCTGCACGGCGATTTTGAGCATCGCAAGTTTTTGTTCTTTCAGTACATACAGGATTAGTTTCTCCATAGCTTTTAACGCTAATTCTATCCGCGCTAACACCTTGAGCTACTAAAGATTCTTTTACCGCTTTAGCTCTTTTTAAACCTAAAGCTTGATTATACTCATCAGTTCCCCACTCATCGCAGTTTCCTTCAACTACTATTGCAGCATTAGCAGCTTCTTTATTAAAGATTTCAGCATTATTTGCAATAACCTTTTGCATATCTGATCTAACATTAAATTTATCAAAATCAAAATATACATTTGCTACAGAATTTAAAGATTCAAGATTTTCAAATCTATCAGATCCACCGCTACCTTTTGAGCCATCTACACTACTTGAACTACTAACGCTAGTGTTTTTAGTAGCACAACCACTTACAATAACAGCAAATGCAGTAATTGAAGCAAAAATGATTTTTTTCATTGATTTCCCCTTTTGTTTATTTAAAAATCATAATTTAATTATAACAAAAAAAATATGATTTTAGTATTTTACCAATCAATTGATTGAATTTTACCCACTTTTAAGCCATAATGAAAAGCTTTATTTGCATTAATTCGAATAACACCTAAAGCACTTTGAGAGCCTAAGTACTTAATAAACACAACACTTTCTCCATCACTTGAAAATCTTGGAAAAAGATTTTTACCATTTGCGGTGAGTTGTCTTATGTAATCACTTTGAGTTGACATCAAGTAAAGATTAAAAACTCCGCTTTGATTTACTTCTCTGCTAGAATAAACCATGTAGTGTTTATAGGTAGAAACCGAAGAATTATTTTTACCATGAAAAACAACTTGTTCTGTTAAATTTGAATCTAAATTTTGCATAAAAATATTTGGATAGCCTAAGCGATCAGACACAAATACAATTTTTTTATCACCATCAACAAAATTGCCATTTACATCAATACCCATATAGTTTGTAATTTGTGTCAGATTTTTTGAATCTACATCATACAAGTATACATCAGGTTGGTCTTTTGGAGCCATGGTAAGTAAAATTTTTTTACCATCATCACTCACATCAGAAGCAACCATCATACCTTTGCTAGCAATAATTTTTGTTATATTTTTATTTTTCATATTATATTTATAAAGAGTTGGAATCTCATCTTCATAGGCAGTAAAATAAAATGCATTTTGTTCTTTATTTGCCCATTTAGGAAACAAATTTAAACCTTTTGAAATCAATACTTTTTGGTAAGTTAAAGTATAATCTGCTAATAAAATATCACTTTGCTTACTACCTTGTGTTCTAGCTATTAAAATTTTATGATCCATCCAATCAACCGGAGCAAAACCTAACTTTTTATTCATTTGGGCAACACTTCTATGTGCTAAAAATGGATACTCTTCGATGGAAAGAATTTGTTCGTAAAATCTTGTTTTAGTTTCATTTGCAGCTAAAATTTCAACATCAATATCTAAAAGTTTACCGTTTTTATTTAATATATAAGAAAAAATATAATCACCTTGTTTTTCATCTTGAGTTATCTCAAAATTTGAACTTACTTTTATATCATTAACAAGCATGTTATAAAAACTTTTTTTAAGATCTAAATCATTCAATTTAGACTGATCTTTAATATAAATTTTTGGCAATTGCATACCTTTATTAACAACAGATATTGTTGCATCTTGTCCAAATAATACTGAACAAAAAAATAAAAATACTAGTATTTTTTTCATTGTTTCTCCGTTTTAAACTCAATTATATCACTAAGTTGCATTTTAATTTTTCTTATTTTACCATTTGGAGGTAAAGTTATGTATTTTCCTTCTAAATTTTGTAAAAATTCTTTTGCTTTTTTATCAAAATTATCACTATGTGCACTAGTAGTGTTTAACAGGTAAAAATAACCATTATTATCAATTACAAATTCTACTTCTATACTTAAATTACCACTAGGATTATAAATTCTCCATCTATCTTCAAGATATTTTCTAACAGCGCCTAAGAATTGATCATAAACCCCTACTTTTTGCTCCATGACAGATTGACCTAATTCTTGATTTATTTTTAAATTTTCATTGAGTTGCTTAGAAAAATCATTGATTTTTTCTCTTTGGGCAAAAGTAGGTTTTTTTGAAGGCATAGAAGATTGCACTTTAGTCGTTTTTTCTTCTTGATAGTCTTCTATTTTACCAAACAACTCATTAAAAACACTTGCTTGTTGTTCTATATTTTGGGTGTTAACGCTTTTATTGGTAGTGTATTTTTGTAAAAGATTTTCTTCAAATAAACTTTGTAGATTTTCTTTTTGTAATTCTTGTATCATATTTACTTGATTTTGATTTATGCTATCTCCAAGTTCTATATTGATAAAACCATTAGGATCATCAGTATATTCAATGGCTTTTGGTTTATACTCAACCAACTTAAAAAATACCAAAAAAACAACAAAAAAATAAACTAAAGTTGCATAAATAAAAGCTTTAAGATTATGTGTAGAATTTTCTTCCATTTTTTACTCAGTTTGCAAAGCAACTTTTTGGAAGCCTAAATGTTTCATTGTTCTTAAAACACTCATTACATCATCATATTTTAGATTCTTATCCGCTCTGATAAAAACTGTCTCTTGAGTATTATACTGAACTTTTAAAGCATTCATATTATCCGCAAAACTTATAAAATCAAATTTATCTTTTCCTATAAAAATTTCTTTTTTTGCATTAATTGTTATAATCAAACTTTTAATATTTGGCGCACTTGAAGTTTTTTGCGAACCTTGAGGAAGTTGAACTTTTTCTTCATATGTGATGCTTGGTGCTGTTACCATTAAAATAGCAAGCAACACAAGCATAATATCTACCAAAGGTGTAATATTGAGTTCAGGTTTTTCTTCTAAAAACATAAATTAAGCCTTTATAGAACTTACCAGCACCTTGATTTCACTATCTAAGATATTAATCAATTCATAGGCTTTACGTTTAATAATCAAATGAAAACTGTATGCAGGAATCGCTACTAAAATTCCACAACCTGTAGCCACTAAAGCTTCACTGATTTTAGGAGCTATAATGCTTAAAGAATTTTGCATCTCTAAGCCACCAAAAGTTTCAAGTATAGAAATAACCGTACCAAAAAGACCTATAAAAGGAGAGGTTGAAGCGATAATGCTAAGCCAAGTTAATCCTATTGTGGCTTTTTTTTCTACAGAATTTTTATAAATATTCATCTTTGTTTCATCAACTTCAACACATTTTTTTAAAATTGATGCACTTTGACTTAAATCTTTTTCGCCTCTCATTAAAGCTTCTAAAGCCTGGCTTTCATTTTGAGTCCATTTATTAATAAGCATCAACCTTGAAAATAATATACTAAAACTAAGTATAAAATACACCGAAAGCCAAGCTAATACTATATAAGTGATTAAGCTTGTATTTTCAAAAAAATGAAAAATTGCTTGAAAATCCACTATTTTTGCCTTACATTATTATCCATTTTAGCAAAAGTAGAAGCAAGTGCAATACTATCACTGCTCATAGATTTAATTAAATCTTTTGCTTCTTCTAATCTTTTTGCTATTTCACTATCACTATTTCCTCCAACCCATACAGCGCCTTTTGCTAAAACACTCACTTTAGTTTCAGAAACTTTTGCATGACCTGAATCAATAGCAACTAATTCATGAGTTGAATCTGATTTTTCTATATCTATAATTCCTGCTTTTAAAGAAGAGATTAAAGATGCATGTCCTTTTAAAACACCAAATTCACCCTCGCTTCCAGGAAGAACTACCAATCTTGCATCCCCTTGATAAATCATACCAAGAGGTGTAATGATTTCTAAAGATATTAAATCTTGCATAAATTAACCTTTTTTAGCCTTATCCACTTTACAATTATCTAAACAAACGTCTTTTCTGCTAACTTCTTTAAGTGTTTCAGCTTTTGCTATAGCTTCATCTATATTACCAACCATATAAAAAGCATTTTCTGGTAAATCATCATATTTACCTTCTAAAATACCTTTAAATCCTGCAATTGTATCTTCTAAGCTGATATATTTTCCAGGGCTACCTGTGAAAACTTCAGCAACGAAGAATGGTTGAGATAGGAATTTTTCAATTTTTCTTGCTCTTTCAACAATCAATTTATCTTCTTCGCTTAACTCATCCATACCCAAAATAGCAATAATATCTTGCAAATCTTTATATTTTTGTAATACTGATTGTACTCCACGTGCTACTTTATAGTGCTCTTCACCAATAATTTGCGGATCAAGCATTCTTGAAGTAGAATCAAGTGGATCAACAGCTGGATAAATACCTTTTTCAGCAATTGATCTATTTAAAACTGTTGTTGCATCCAAGTGTGCAAAAACTGTTGCTGGCGCAGGGTCTGTTAAGTCATCTGCTGGTACATAAACTGCTTGAACTGAAGTAATAGATCCTTTTTTGGTTGAAGTAATTCTTTCTTGGAACTTACCCATTTCGCTAGCTAGGGTTGGTTGATAACCAACAGCTGAAGGAATTCTTCCTAAAAGCGCTGACATTTCTGAACCTGATTGAGAAAATCTAAAAATATTATCAATAAACATTAAAACATCAAGTCCCATTTCATCTCTAAAATACTCAGCCATAGTAAGACCTGTTAACGCAATACGATTTCTTGCTCCTGGTGGTTCATTCATTTGACCATAGCACAATGCAACTTTATCCAATACGTTACTTTCTTTCATTTCATTATAAAGGTCATTACCCTCACGAGTTCTTTCGCCAACACCTGCAAAAACCGAATATCCGCTGTGTTTAAATGCAACGTTGTGAATTAATTCCATAATAATAACGGTTTTACCAACACCTGCACCACCAAAAAGACCAACTTTACCACCCTTAGCATAAGGAGCTAGCAAATCAACAACCTTTATACCTGTTTCAAAGATTTCACTTTTTGTACTTTGCTCTTCAAATGGAGGCGGATCTCTATGAATTGACCAGTGTTTATCAAAATTGATTTCTTCACCCTCATCAATCAAATCACCCGTTACATTAAAAATTCTTCCAAGAACTTTTTCGCCTACTGGAACGCTAATTGGATTTCCAGTTGCGACAGCTGTTAAACCTCTAACAAGACCATCCGTCATATCCATAGCGATGGTTCTTACTTTATTATCGCCTAAATGCGCAGCTACTTCAAGAACTAGCTTGCATTCTTTTCCTTCTAATTCATAATTAACAATAATAGCTTCATTAATTTGTGGAAGATAGTCTTTAAATTCAACATCAACCACTGGTCCTAAAACTTGAGAAATAAAACCTTGCATCATCACTCCTAAATTTATTTCATTGACTCAACACCGCTGATGATTTCTATCAACTCGGTGGTAATAGATTCTTGTCTTGCTTTATTATAAGCTAGATTAAGCTGCTTAACTCTAGCTTTTGCATTATTGGTTGCATTATCCATGGCTTGCATTCTAGCACTATGTTCAGCTGCCAAAGAATCAACTAAAGAAAAGTACATGTTATATTCAAAATAAGTTTTTAACAAATCGTTTAAAATTTCTTCATCTTCTGGTTCTAAGTCCATTAAAGATTCAGACTTTTGTTCTTCTTTACCAACAATAGCTTCTACTGGCAACAACTCATTAATACGAATTTCTTGAGAAATCATATTTTTATAACCATTGTGAATGATTACAATTTTATCTGTCACGCCATTTACAAAATCATCAACAGCTTTTTGGATAATAGCACAAGCCTTATCATAATCTGGACTTGAACTTGTATCTAAATATTTTTCCAAAATTTCTATATTTTGAAAATTAAAATATTCTATACCTGTTTTACCAATAGCTCTTAATCTTACCTTGATTTTTTTTGTTTTGCAATCTTCAAGCATTTCATTTACAGCTTTAATGGTTTTAATATTAAATCCACCACACAAACCCTTATCGGCTGTGACAAAAATAATATCCATTTTTTCTATATTATCTTTTTTTCTAAAAAATGGAAGTTTGTCATCAAGCCCATCGTATTGATTGATCTTGAACGCAATTTCTGATAAAACTTCATCGATTTTTTGAGCAAAAACCTTTGATTTTTTAGCTGCCTCTTCTGCTTTTCTTAGTTTAGCAGTAGAGACAAGCTTCATCGCATTGGTTGTCTTTTGTGTATTGTGAACACTTTTTATTTTTCTTTTAATTTCTTTTAAATTAGACATTTAAAAACCTTATATATGGTTTGCTTTAAACTCACTCAATGCTTTAGCTAGTTTTTCTTCTAAATCTTTATCTAAAGCTTTTTTAGTTCTAATTTGCTCAAAAATTTCTGGATACTTAGCCTCAATAAATGGATATAAAGCTGCTTCAAATTCTCCAATTTTCGAAACTGCAACATCATCTAAATAACCTTTAGTGCCTGCAAAAATAATCACAACTTGATTTTCTGGTGAAAGTGGAGAATATGGAGGTTGCTTTAAAACTTCAACCATTCTTTGTCCACGCTCAAGTTGTTTTCTACTAGCTTCATCCAAATCACTTGCAAATTGTGCAAAAGCTTGCAATTCTCTATACTGAGCTAAATCAAGTCTTAATGTACCTGAAACTTGTTTTGTTGCTTTAATTTGCGCGGCACCACCAACACGAGATACAGATAAACCAACATTAATCGCAGGACGAATACCTGAGTTAAATAAATCTGTTTCTAAGAAAATTTGACCATCTGTAATTGAAATAACATTGGTTGGAATATAAGCTGAAACATCCCCTGCTTGAGTTTCAATAATAGGAAGTGCAGTCAAGCTTCCCGCGCCAAGCTCATCACTTAACTTACTTGCTCTTTCAAGCAATCTTGAATGTAGATAGAACACATCACCAGGATAAGCCTCACGACCTGGAGGACGACGTAAAATCAAAGACATTTCACGGTATGCAACAGCATGTTTACTTAAATCATCATAAACGATCAATGCATGTCTTGAATTATCTCTAAAATATTCACCCATAGTTACCCCAGCATATGGCGCAAGATACTGTAACGCAGCAGGATCTGATGCACCCGCATTTACCACTATAGTATAATCCATTGCACCATATTCTTCAAGCTTTTTAACTACTTGAGCTACAGTACTTTGTTTTTGACCAATTGCAACATAAATACAAATAACATCTTTACCTTTTTGACTAATAATTGTATCAATTGCTACAGTTGTTTTACCTGTTTGTCTATCACCGATGATTAATTCTCTTTGTCCTCTACCAATTGGAACTAAAGCATCAATAGCTTTAATACCCGTATGTAATGGCTCATGAACGCTTTTTCTAGCCATAATACCTTTTGCTTTTTCTTCTACAAAACGATATTCGCTCGCTTCAATTACGCCTTTAGCATCAATTGGCTCTCCTAAAGCATTTACAACACGTCCTATTAACGCATCTCCAACTGGAACTTTTAAAAGTTTTTTTAATCTTTTTACAGAACTTCCTTCTTTAAGTCCAAGTCCTTTACCTAAGATAACAATACCAACACTTGATTCTTCAAGGTTAAGAACCATTCCTTTTTCGCCATTTTCAAATTCAACCATCTCTCCAGCCATAGCATTTTTAAGGCCATATACCTTAGCAACACCATCGGCAACTGAAATAATTTTACCGGTTTCTTCTATTTCAAGATTAAAGTCAAATTTTTCAATTCTTTCTTTTATAATAGAACTAATTTCATCTGCTTTAAATTTCATCAAATCTCCTTAAATTGCTTTTAATATATATTCATTCATCTTAGCTTTTAAGCTTTGCATTGAAAATGAAATTTCATATCCAAGTCCATCTAAGCTAATTTTTACACTGTCATTATCACTTATTTTACTATCTAATCTAATTTTTGCATTAAATTTAAGACTAAGTTTTTCCTCTAAATTTTTAATTTCTTCTTCGCTTAATTTTTCTTTTGAATAAACTTGTCCTAAAAATGTATTTTCTTTTGATGCTTTTTGTTCACTTAATTCTTTAGTGATTTCTGGAATTAACATTTCTCTTTTATTATCCACAATCAAATTTATAAAATTTTTAAAAGCATCACTTGGATTATTCAATAATGAAAGTATTAACTCTAATTTTTTGTCTTGCTTTATTTCGTATGAATTTAAAATATCTATAAATTTATTAGATGCAAAAGCTGAGCTTAACTCTAACAAATTAGAATAAAAATTTTCAAAATCATTTCTTTCTAATATTGCCTTTGCATATGTTTTAGCAATTACTTTTTCCATCAAGACACCTTTTTCATCATGATATTTAAAATTTCTTTTTGTTGTAGCTGTAAATTTTGATCTTCAAAAATTTCTTCTAAAACTGCTTGCACAACTTCTTTTTCCATTTTTCTTATTTCATATTCTTTGTGCTCTTCGTAAGTTTTTTCTAGAGCTTTAATTTCCATTTTTGTTTCATTCTCGATTTTTTCAGTAATAATTTCTGCCTCTTTTTTTGCAAGAGCAATTGCATTAACAGCTTCTTGTTTGGCTAAATCTAATTTTTTCATCATTTCTAATTTATGATTTTTACTTGCAATAAGTTTTTCTTGAATTTCATTCATTCTAGATGCAATCTTTGCAATTCTACCATTGTAGAAATTTTTCAAAGGTGTTGCTATGAAATAATACAAAATAGCAGCAAATAAAACAAAATTCACCGCTCTTGGAATAATATCATACTCACCACTTCCATTACCTGCTGCAAAAGCATAAAAAGGAAGTATTGATAATAATGTAATTTTTTTCAACATTTATCTTCCTTAAATTTTACTCAAGCTATTTTTAAAGCTTTGTTTAAATTCTGGCATTTTTAAACGCATTTCTTCTTTTAATTCTTTTTCTTTTTCTCTTAGACTTTTAAGAAAAACAAGCATTTGATCTTCTAATTCTCTTTTTCTTGTTGATAATTCTTTTTCTTGTTTTATTTTAGCTTCTTCTATTGCTTTTGCTTTGATTTGATTGATTTCATCTCTTGTTTGGATATGAATTTTTTCTAATTCACTTTCTACATTTGAAACATCATCAGAATTTTTTTTCATTTTTTCTTCATCATTTTTTATAGTTAAATCCCTAGAATCCATAAATTTAATCAAAGGCTTATAGAGCATAGAATTTAAAATCGCTATCATAAGCAAAAAAATGACACCAGTGGCTATCATGATGGAAAAGTGTACATCATTAAACATTAATACTCCTAAATAAATCTAAATAAAACGCGAAATTATAGCAAAACATACCTAAAAACATATTTAATTTAATGTCTTTAGAAATTCCCTAACCTCATCTTCATTTTCAAAATTTATAGTAATTTTTAAATCTTTTGCATTTACTTTTAAGCCTAAAGATTCAATTTTTTCTTTTAAATTTATTATAGATTGATATTGTTTGTTTGAAGTTGCGTTTTTTTCTAATTGGTTTGTGTTTTTAAAATTTTTAATTAACTTTTCGGTATCTCTTACATTGAGTTTTTGCCCTATGATAGTATCAACTATCATTTTTTCTTCTTCTTTTTCAAGTCCCACTAAAACTTTTGCATGTCCTTGTGAGATTTTACCTTCTATAATGAAATTTTGCGTTTGCTCGTTTAAATTTAAAAGTCTTAAAGTATTAGCAATTTGAGGTCTTGATTTGTGAATAAGATCGGCTAATTTTTCTTGAGTGATATCATGAATTTCTAATAACTCTTTATAAGAATGTGCTAATTCTATAGGGTTTAAATTTTCTCTTTGAATATTTTCTATTAAAGCAAGCTCACGTAATTTTATATCATCTACATTTAAAACTACAGCTTTAATCTGTTCTTTTTCTAAAAGCTTACACGCTCTAAATCTTCTCTCACCTGCTATTAAAATATAATCAAATTCATCTTTTTTAAAAACTACAACAGGCTGAATCAAGCCATATTCTTTAATAGAACCTGCAAGTTCTTCTAGAGCTTGGGTATCAAAATTTTTTCTTGGCTGATAAGGGTTTGGACTAATTAAATCTATATCAATTTCTTCTATTCTGCCTTCATTAGAGCCTAATTCTTTTTCATAAACCTCATCAATATCAGCCAAAATACTACTTAAACCTCTTCCTAATGCACTTTTTTTTGCCATTTTTTATCCTAATATAGAATGTGCTAAATTTTGATATGCCACCGAACCTGGGGATTTTATATCATAAAGTATAATAGGCTTTCCATAGCTTGGACTTTCAGCAAGTTTTACATTTCTTGGTATGATGATGAAATCATCTTCATTATCACCTGTTCTAAATAGCTTTTGTTTGAAATTTTGCTTTAAATCCTCCACAGTATCTTTTGAAAGATTATTTTGAGAGCTATACATGGTTGGCAAAAAGCCTTTTATTTTTAGTTTTGGATTGATAGTTTTTTTCACAAACTTAATAGTGTTTAAAACCATCGCAACGCCCTCAAGTGCATAAAACTCACATTGTATAGGGATAATAACACTATCACTTGCTGCAAAAGCATTCACTGTAATGCTTCCAAGCGCAGGAGGTGAGTCAATGATAATAAAATCATAATCTTTGGCAATTTCTTTGATTTTTTCTCTTAAAATTGTTCTATATTCTCCGCTTTCTTTTACTACTTCTTGCTCAATTCCAACCAAAGAAATATTTGATGGAGCTAAATATAATTGCGGAAGCTCAGTTTTTAAAATAATTTCAGAAAGTTTTTTCCTACCTATAAAAACATGGTAAATATTATATTCATAATTACTTCTATTAAAACCAAGTCCTGTTGTAGCATTAGCTTGTGGATCAATATCTATTAAAAGAACCTTTTTTTCAGCTACTGCCAAAGAAGCCGCTAGATTAATAGCGGTAGTAGTTTTACCTACCCCACCTTTTTGATTTGCAATAGTTATTATCTCACTCATCTTAAACTATATATCCTTTTATTATCTAACAATATAGAACCATCTTTATACAACAAAGCATCTTTTAAAGATAAAATCTTACCTTCATTATGTATAAAAAAATTTCTTGATTTTTCAAATTCTAGCATATACTTGCTAAAAATATTCTTCCATAAAATTTTCTCATCTACATAAGAAAAATACTCATTTAAAAGTTTTGCTATATCCACTTCTATATCTAAAATTTCAGCATTAAATGGAGCATATTTAAGATTAATCCCCATTCCTACAACCAAAAAATCATTGATTTTAGAACTCATCAATCCGCCTATTTTTTTATCTTCTATATAAAAATCATTAGGCCATTTAATCCATACTTTTGAATTTTGTCTTTGCAATACTTCTTTCATTAAAAATGCAAAGTATATACTAGCAGAAGCCAAAGGAAGATCTTGTGTTAATTCTTGAGTTTTTATGCAAAAAGATACATGCAAATTTCCTTGCTTACTTTGCCAAGTATTATCTCTACTGCCTATACCAGCACTTTGGATAAAAGCACAAATGGCTGTATTGTTAGTAATTTCTCCACTACGAATTTTATCACTTAAATAAACTTGAGTTGATTCAAGTTCATCAAAATAAACTATCTCCAAGTTTTAACCTTTTTCCGTTTAAATAAGTCTTAGCGTCTAAAACTTTTTTTCCACTTTCTTGTAAAGTTTTAATCCTTAAAATACCTTTTGTACATGAAAGCAAAAAGCTTTCCTTTTCTACTTGTAAAATCACACCTGATTTTTGAGTTTTTTCACTATCAACTAATTCTATGTCTAAAAATTTCATACCATTTTCTAAAAAAACTCCAGGCCAAGGTGTAAAAGCTAAAAATTTTTGATAGATTTCACTTGCATTATCCAAATTAATCAACCCATCTTCTTTTTTGATTTTTTTACAATGTGTAACCAAACTTTCATCTTGCTTTTTTGGGATAATTTTTTCAAAATTCAAAAGTGTAGAAATAGTAAGCTTAGCTGCTAAATTTGAAAGCATAATAAAAACTTCAGCTGAATTTTTACCTGCGATATCACATTCTATGTTTTCTAAAATAGCACCACTATCAAGCCCTTCTTCCATAAGCATAGTGCAAACCCCGCTTATTTTATCCCCATTTAAAATAGCACTTTGTATAGGTGAAGCGCCACGATATTTAGGAAGCAAGGAAGCATGCAAATTGATACAAGGAGCGATATCTAAAATTTCTTTTGGTAAAATCTTCCCATAAGCAGCAACAACTATAAAGTCAGGTTTTAGATTTTTTATTTCATTGATTATATTTTCATCTTTTAAGCTTTTTGGAGTGAAAATTTCTATATTTAAATTATTTTCTAAAACAAATTTTTTAGTATCACTTGGAGTTAAAATTTGTTTTCTTCCCACAGGTTTATCAGGCTGGGTAAATAAGGCTTGAACATTAAATCCTTTATCGACAAGCTCTTTTAAAATACATGTTGCATAAGAGGGAGTTCCCATAAAAATGATATTTTTCATAGTGCCGCTATCCTTTTTTGATAAGTTTTTATAGCTTTTTGATATGAAAGCTCAAGATAATCTTTAAAAATTTCAAAATTTTTTCTTGAAGGATTGTTAATACAAATATATCCCATATAAGCATAAATTGGATGAGGCATGATAAGATCAAGCATAGAAAAATCATAATTTAAACTAACAATTTCACCCTTTAAAGCTTTTTTAGGTTTTTGACCAAAAAGATTTTGGTAATCTTGATCACAAAGAGAGCAACTTAGACGAAACACACCTTCTCTATTTAAATTCGAAGCTTTATCATTTATGCCATCATTTTCTTTAATAGTACAAAAATAAACTCCGTTTTTTAAAACCTTATCGGGATTATAAAAAAAGCTATGTTCTTTATAGGTAAATTTATATACCAAACCTTTAAAATTGGACTTGATATATTCTTGGATAAAATCTATAGTTAAATTTTCACTCATCAAAGATTATTTTGATTTCTAATTTTTTTAACTTCTTCTAAAAGCATAAATTTAAGCTCTTTAAGTCCAGTTTTTTCAAGGCTTGATACTTTAACAAAAAAGCTTTGTGGATTATTTTGACTTTGTAAATAAGCTTTTAACTCATTATAATCATCTTCCATTTTTTGTGCAAATTCCTCACCCAAATTTACACTATCACTTTTTGAAAGCATTAAGCCAAAATTTCTTGCATAAAGTTTGCTTGAAAATTTTTCCAATTCTTTTCTTAAAATGCAAAATTGCTCTTTTAAACTCATATCTCTTAATGGATCAAGTACAAAAAGTAAAAAAGAAGTTCTTTCTATGTGTCTTAAAAACTCAAGCCCCAAACCCCTACCATCGCTTGCACCTTCTATAATACCTGGGATATCTGCCATTACAAAAGAATTATAATCATCTACTTCAACCATACCAAGTTTTGGAGTTAAAGTAGTAAATTCATAATTAGCTATTTCAGGTCTTGCATTAGACACTACGCTTATAAGAGTGGATTTTCCTACATTTGGAAAGCCTACAAGTCCAACATCTGCTATGAGTTTTAACTCTAAGCGCACACTTAAGGTTTTTCCTGTCACACCTGGTTGAGCATAATCTGGGCGTTGATTAGTAGAGTTTTTAAAGTGAGTATTACCAAGACCGCCTTTACCACCTTTTAAAAAGAGTTCTTTTTGGCCTTCTACTAACATATCAAGCAAAACTTCCCCACTTTGTGCATCAATTACTTGGGTGCCTTGAGGAACGATTAATTCTAAGCTCTCCCCTCTTTTGCCATTTTTGTTACGGCCCAAACCCGGCTGGCCATTTTGCGCTTTAAGTTCTTTTTTGCCTTTAAAGTGCGCTAGGGTATGGGTATTGTTATCACATATAAAATACACATCGCCACCATTTCCGCCATCGCCACCATCAGGTCCACCAAGTGGAACATGTTTTTCACGGCGAAAACTCACAGCACCTTTGCCACCATTACCTGAACTTAAAACTAATTTTACATTATCTATAAACATACAATCACCAAAGTATAAATTTTTAAAATGATATTATATTTTTTTTAATATATTAAGATTAAAAAGAAGAAAAAGGCTACAAAGTAGCCTTAAAAATTATGCAGGATAAACAGAAACTTTTTTTCTATTTTTATCTTTTCTTTCAAATTTTACAAAACCATCAATTAAAGCAAAAATTGTATGATCTTTTCCCATGCCTACGTTATTACCTGCATGAGTTGCTGTTCCTCTTTGGCGAATGATGATGTTACCAGCACGAACAAATTCTCCACCAAATTTTTTAACACCTAGACGACGACCTATAGAATCACGATTATTCTGAGTTGAACCTTGACCTTTCTTGTGTGCCATTCTTTACTCCTTAAGCTTTAATATCTACTACTCTAACGCGAGTAAATTGTCTTCTAAAACCGCGTTTTAATTTTGAGTCTTTTCTACGTCTTTTTTTATAAATCACAACTTTTTTGTCTTTTCCATGAGCAATCACTTCTAAAACAACTTTTGCACCCGCAACAAACGGCGCACCTACCTTTAATTCTTTATCACATACAGCAAGAACTTCACTTACTTCTACGCTTGATTTTGCTTCAGCTTCAAAACGATCTAGTTTAAGCTCATCACCTTGGCTTACTCTGTATTGTTTTCCACTGTGTTTTATAATAGCATACATACAGCTATCCTTTCTTAAAATATTTTGGTAGCACCATAAAGCATTATGCATAAAACATAAATTTAAAAAGCTTTAGTGGTTAAAACTTGAGATTATACTCAAAATAATTTTAAATTTAGGTTAATTACCAACCTAAATTTACCGTACCATTTGGATTTACACTATGTTGTTTTTCCACGCCCATATTAGCTTCATCTAAAGGCCTACAAACATCATCTTTTTTAACACTTCCTTCAAGAATTTTAGCATATGATAGTTTTGGTGTTGAGCGGATAATTTGAACCTTTCCACTTTTTGTTTCTATTCTTGCTGTATTTTCTTTAGTATAAGCATCCTTTATCACTTCACCTAAAGAATAACACTCATAGATTTCATCATTACTCAAAGTTTGCGAGAAGACTACTTCATTATTGCTAACTTGTGCAACTTTTAAAGGATAAATAGCATTTAAAATATCATCTGAAATTTTCTTTGCAATTTTTTCACTTAGCTTTTCACTAGCTACTAAAGAATCACCTTTAACAAAGGCTGACATGGTTAAAGTATTTGAAAATTTAATTTGTCTGGTGGCAAATAAAAGCACGCGATAATCCACCACAACATCTATTTTATTTTTATTTCCTTTGGTTTTAAGATCTACTCCACCTACATGAAATAACAAAATATAATCAGTAGCTAAAACATTCTTAAGTTTGTAAATTTCATCTTTATGCGAATTAGATGAATTTATCAAAGCTTTCTCCATTTCATAATAACCTTTAGAATCTCTATCTAAAACATTAAATTTCCTACTTTGAAGTAAATCTGTGATAATTTTTTGCTGTAAAATATTTCCAAGCTCTTGGTATTTAGAAGAGGTATTAAATACCGTAATACTTCTTCTACCATCTGGCTTATAACCTGGTATTTGATATTTTTTATGAGTAGTAGTTTTAAAAATGGTTACATTTGCTATGTATTTGTCGTTTTCTTGAACCACACTATCAATTTCATATGCATCAACTCTGCCTTTTGTAGCTTTTATGATTTGCTCTTTATAGCTATCTTCTATATTAGTCTTTTTATTATTTGAATTTACCCTGACAAAAGACTGCTTGGTTGAGTCAATATTAACACCATTTAATTTACCAATAGCTTCTATTATGGCATTATTTATTGCCTCTTCTCTGCTAGCTCCTATACCCTCGCCCGTACTTGAATTGGTAGTGCTTGTGGTGATTATTTTGGCATATAAACTCAAATGAAAACATAAAATCAAAATACAAATTTGTAATATCTTCATAAATTTTTCCTAAAAATCATCCATATCATTTACAACATTAGAACTTCTTTGTATATTAGAAGACTTTTTAGGTTCAGTTTTTGGGACACTGGTGTTTGAATTTGATTTTAAAGCTTCGTTAATATTTGCCACATTATCATAAGAATAAAATCTTACAACACCTACATGTTCTATACCATTTTCACTTGTATAATTCCATCTTTTAAGTGTTCCTATGCCTTTGATTTTTCCGCTAGCGCTTGCTTTTATTTTTGTATTGATTTTTTCTACAATATTTGTAAAATCTTTAATTTCTTCTTGAGTAGTATTGTCATTGATATTTAAGCTTTGCTTGATGATTTCTTCATAACTTTCACCTGTAGTTTTTTCATCTTTTAAACTTAAATTTGTATTGATAAATTCAATTATAGCTGCATCAGCCATAGTTGAAGCTGTATCTTTAGCCCTATCTTCTAATATATTTGTCTTCTTGGCATTATTTGCATCAGCAATATAACCCCAATTTCCATAGCTTAAAATAACCGGTGAACCTTTTTCATCATAAACTAAGCGAATACCATATTCATTAAGAAAGCCTTTATTGTCTTTTGGTAAATACTCGTTGATATTTTTTCCTTTACCTTTGATCTTACTTTGACGCGCTAAAGACATATCTTTAGCAAGTTGACGAGTTTTTTTAGAAACAACTGCAATTACACCAATATCATATTGCCCTCTTCTTTGCGTAACTATAGTTTGCACAGGAATTAAACCGCTCATTGAACCAACTGCACTAGTAATTGTTTTATTAAGAAACTCTTCTTTTAATAAAATCTTTTTTCTTTCCTCTGTTAAACCTTCTACATTAATACCCAAATCTCTCAAAGCTTTATCTAATTTTGCACCACTTAATTGAACCAGTTTATCAAAAATTTGCCCTACAACACTTCCTTTTGGTAGTTCTTCAAATTCTTTTGCATTAGTAGAATTATCAGCTTCGTAATTTTGAATTTTACTCACTGCCATTCTTCCAAAGGCATCTTCAATAAAATCAGACTGTAAATTAAGCATAGCTTTTTGGTAAGCATTTTGCAAAGCTTGAGCAAATTGAGGATCGCTATCGCTTAGCGCAACTACACTTCTACCAGTATAAAAGGTTTTTCCATCTTTTGTAATACCATATTCTATACCAAAATTATCTGCAAATTCTTCAAAAAAATCATCTAAAGATTTTGGAGTAATATCTTTAGAGCTAGCATCTGACATTTCATTTTGAATTTTAATATCTTCTTGAGTAATTTCAACTTGTGGAGTTGCTTGAGCATAAAGAAAACTCGCTACCAATAATGATCCAATAACAAATCTTTTTTTCATCATATATTTCCTTGTTGTTTTATATTACCAGCTTACAGTTTTACTAGATCCTAGTTTATTGATTCTATTAGTTTTTTGCCATACTACCAAACCACTGCCCTTTTCAGCTAATTTCATAACAAAAAAGTATTCAACCTGGGTTTTACCATTACTTAATTTTATATTTTGCTGACCAATTCTTCCCTGTAAAGTCAAAGATGCACTAATTTGCGTATGATTTTTAGATACCGTAGCTTTATCATATCTATCATCATCTTTATCGCTCATTACATCATCCATATTATTTTGAGTAGCACTATCATTGCCCTGAGTAGCTGAAGCTGCAAATTTACCTGAATTTATAAGTTCTTCTACCATCAAATCAGTCAAATTTCTAGTATCTATTCTTAAAGCTGTATCATTTACCACATCATAAACTGCCACAATAGCCTTACCTGAATTTCCTATTTTATTCACAACATAACTTGAATTAAACAAACTATTTAACATCTCTTTAGCTGTATTGTCAAAATCTTCACCAGTTAAAGCCATGCTTAAAGAATCGCCTTGTTTTACTTTTGCCGCAGTTCCATCTACATAAGTAGGTTGTTGCATACACGCACTAAATAAAACACCTATAGCCACTACACTTGTTAAAATTTTAATTTTTTGCATTTTTTATCCTTTTTTATTTAATATATATTTTATATTTTTTTGCTTCCTTATTACTAGCTATATTTTGTATAATATACCCTTGTTTAGCTAATAATCTTATATTTTTATAGTTTTTATCAATAGTATTTTTTATAACAAATCCATCCTTATCAAACCATTCTATTTTATAAGAAAGCTTTTTATCAACAGAACTATAAAAAATAATCTGCACTTCTAATAATCCTGCATTATTTATTCTTTCTTTTATACTTTTTACATTTGTATGTTTAAAATTTGCATCAAGAACATCTTGCGAAACCAAAAACATATAATTTAATAATAATAAAAAAATTAACTTTTTCATTTTTCTATGATATTTATACTTGGAGCAATACTAGGTGCAAAAGAACGCACTACAACCAATACATTTTTCTTTGGATTAATCTGTCTTTCAAATAGCACATCATTACTTGGAGTTTTAATAATAATTTTACCTGTATTTTTAATCATAACAACTCCTATGCTTTGTGGCAATCCTCTCCAAGATCTAACATCAGCTTGAGTAGTTGCTGCATTCATGATACCACTAGCAAGGCTTAAAAAACCTCCTGTTGAGTCATTATTAGCTACTGCTGCATTGATAGTAGTTTTTAAGATAGCTGAAACTATTGCTTTTGTAACTATTGATGGTTGCTCGAACTTAAACTCGCTTGCTACAACATTATCCAAATCAACTAATTTTGTAGTATTAGTATCATTTACACTTAAATACTCAAAAGACTGACTTCTTTTTTTTAGCTTAGGTAGAGCAATAGAAGTTGTCGTAAGAGTGTCATTTAAAATCAAAGGCAGAGTTAATTTAAACTCATCCTTTACCACACCAAAACCATTCTCATAAACAATAAAAACATATTTATTTTTTGATTTAGCGTTGCTAATTGCTTTCCACTCTTTATTAATTTCTTTATTTTTTGGGTTTAAAATCTTTATTTCTTTAAATAAATCTTTAGCCAAAGTATAATCTTTGCTCATATAATAAAAAATCGAAGCTAAGTAAGTTGCATAAGGATTGGTAAAATTTTTACTTGTTGAAAATTCTTCAAACAAAACTTCATATTGAGCATTTATTTGTTTTGTTGATTCACTAAAATTTTTATTAAAATTTGGATCTTCTTTTTTGGCCTTTTCTAATTCTGCTTTATTTTTAGCAATTTGAGCTTTAAAATAATCTTTTGCTCTATCTTGACGCAATAAAGCTCTTTTAAACTCCACTCTTGCATTATTATAATCACCCTCACTCATAAAATTTAAACCCTTATATGTATTTACCATTATTCTTTCATATAAAGAGCCATCATAGTCTAATATAGAATCATTTATTAATGTAGTTACAGCTGTTTTAGCAATTTTTTGAGCGCCACTTCTTAAATCCACATCAACTTGATAAGATTCCTCAACCTTATCAAAAAATTCATTACTAAGATTAAAATATCCACAATTTTTTGCGATTAAACCTGCATTTAATCCTACATATACTGGATCATCTTTTTTATCTACCTTAGTCATTTCTTGAGTAAAAAATTCATCAGAACATATCTTTTGGGTTAACTTTTGCTCTAATTCATTGTTTACTTTTGCATGATTAGCACACGCACTAAATAAAATAGCTGTTAATGCAATCACACTAAATAAAATTTTATTTTTCATAGCCAATTCCTAATTAAAAATTAAGAATGTATTATATATAAAAAATAAACAAAAAACAACATTCCCCAAAGAAATATCTTTAGGGAAAATTTGATTAAAGCTCTGGTTTTGGAGTTTTTTCAGTAGCTTTTGGAAGTTGAGGATAAGTAATGCTTGGTTTTTTACCTGTTAGAGCATGTAAGAAAGTTTCTATAGAAGCTGCTTCTTTGTCAGAAATTTCTATGCCAAGTTGCACACTACCCATTTCTTTAATCGCATCTTGTAAAGACCAAATAGCGCCATTATGGAAGTATGGAGCTGTTTCGGCAATATTTCTTAAAGTTGGAGTTTTAACTAAACCATTTGCATCACCTTTAAAATCACCTACATTTGCAAATTTATATTTAGCTGCCACTTGGAAAGCTTGCATGCTACCACCTAAATTTACTCCTGTATGACAAGCTGTACAGCCTTTATCGATGAAAGTTTTTAAACCTTCTTTTTCTTTTTTGCTTAAAGCTTTTGTATCACCTTCTAAGAATTTATCAAATTTAGATGGAGTTAAAAGTGTTCTTTCAAATGTAGCAATAGCATCTGCTATATTATCAAAAGTTACCCCATCATTACCATATATTTTTTTAAATTCTTTAACATATTCTGGCATAGAAGAAATTTTTTCTACTGCTAACTTAGCAGGAGTTGCCATTTCAGGCTCTGCTTCAATTGGTCCTTTTGCTTGATCTGCTAAAGTACCTGCTCTACCATCCCAAAATTGAGTTGAATTTAAAACAGAGTTATAAACTGTTGGCGAATTTAAATGATGAGGATTAGCAGTCCATTTGTGTCCTACAGCTGCTGCTATACCATCAGCACCACCCATACCTAAGTTGTGACAGGTATTACAAGAAATCAAACCACTTTTAGAAAGTCTTGGTTCAAAATACAGCTTTTTACCAAGATTAGCTTTTTCTTTAGAAAACTTACTAGCTTTAACGCCCATTTCTTTTAATAGTTTTTCAACGCCTGCTTGATCCTTTGGCAAAGGTGCTAAACCTGCTGCTTTTGCTTCATCAAGCAAAGCTTTATCGTTAGCAAAAGCAGTTGATGCAACTAATAATGATGATGCAACTAATAATGAAATTTTTTTCATTATTCACTCCTAAATAAGATAAAATAAAGCCTATTTAAAATAAACTTATTGAAAATATATCTATAATTTTCTTTAAATAAAATAAAAAATTTCTATTTAAAAATAAAAATTATTATAGGATAAAATATCTCTTAAATATTTATTTCAGAGTTTTTTGCTATCATTATTATAAATCTTTATAGAATTAGGATAAAAAGTAAATGGAAAATTTAATAATTTATCTTTTAGCTTATCTTATAGGTGCTATACCTTTTGGTCTTTTGCTAGCTCAAATTTTTGCCAAAACAAATATCAAAAATGCAGGCAGTAAAAGCATAGGCGCTACCAATGTTTTAAGAGTAGTAAAAGAAAGCGACCCTAAGCTTGCCAAAACACTTGCTGTTGCAACAATTGTCTTAGATGCACTTAAAGGAATTGTACCTATATTAGTAGCAAAAATTTTAGGCTATGATGAAAATATCTTATGGACTATGGCGGTTTTAGCAGTATTTGGCCATTGTTTTTCTCCTTATTTAAAATTTGAAGGTGGCAAAGGAGTAGCTACTGGAGCTGGGGTTTTAGCAGTATTTTTACCTTTTGAGATTATATGTGCACTTTTGGCTTGGTTTATTATAGGTAAGGTATTTAAAATTTCAAGCTTAGCTTCACTTGGAGCTTTAATTGTTTTAATTGCAACTTCTTTTATGTTTCATTATGATATGCCTATGATTAATACCCATGCGCCGATATTTATCATCGCTTTTATAGTAGTTTATAAACACATACCAAATATTTTAAGGCTTATTGGAAAACAAGAATGCAAAGTCATATAAAAGTTAGCTTAGAATTTAAATGCATTATAGGGCTTTTGGATTTTGAAAGAATTCAAGAGCAAAAAGTCCTAATAGAATTAGAAGCTAAAAGTAAGAAATTTTTAGATTATGCAAAATTATGCACTAGAATAGAAAAAATCTATAAAAAGAAAAAATTTAAGACTATAGAAAAATCTTTAAAATATATATGCAAAGATATTAAAAAACATCATAAAAAACTTCAATTTATAAATATTACTTGTTATAAGCCCGATATCATCAAAAATGCGTGCGTTGGAGCTAGTTTAAGCAAAAAATATTAAAAATTTTTTAAAGAATTTTGAACATTTGCTTAATTTGTGTTATACTTTTGCACTAAAACTATCTTCAAAGGAATAAAATGCGTATTTTAGTTGTAGAAGATGAAGCATCGCTTAATAAAACTTTATCAAACACTTTAAATGAGTTTGGCTATCAAAGCGACACTTCAGAAAATTTTAAAGACGCTGAGTATTTTATAGGTATTAGACATTATGATTTAGTATTATCAAATTGGACTATAGGTAATAATGATGCAAGCGATTTGATCAATGCTATCAAACAAAAATCCCCAAGAACTGCTATAGTAACAATGTGTACAAAAGCAGATAAAGAAAATGAAATCAAAGCTTTAAAAGCTGGAGCAGATGATTATATAAAAAAACCTTTGGATTTTGAAATTTTAATGGCAAGAATCGAAGCTAGACTTAGATTTGGCGGGACAAATGTGATTAAGATTGATGATTTAGTGATTGATCCTGATGAAGAAAAAATCACTTATCAAGGAAAAGACATAGAGTTAAAAGGAAAGCCTTTTGAAGTTTTAACTCACCTTGCTAGACACTCTGATCAAATCGTATCAAAAGAACAACTTTTAGATGCTATTTGGGAAGAACCTGAACTTGTAACTCCAAATGTTATAGAAGTTGCAATCAATCAAATAAGACAAAAAATGGATAAACCTCTTAATATTTCCACTATAGAAACTGTGCGCCGCAGAGGATATCGCTTTTGTTTTCCTAAAAAAACTAACTAAAAAATTTTTAGAATGATTTGATCATTCTAAAAATTAAATATTTTTATCTCTTTTTAAATTAGCTATAAGTTTTTATATAGTATAAGTTTGCTTTATTATCAATAAAAGGAAAAGTATGTCACTTTTAATCACTAGAGAATGTATATCCTGTGATGCATGCAGAGAAGAATGCCCAGATGAAGCAATTTATGATAATGATCCAATCTATGTCATAGATCCTGATTTATGTACTGAATGTGTGAATGAATTTTCAGAACCAGCCTGTATAGTGGCCTGTCCAGTAGATTGCATCATACCTGATCCTGATAATGTAGAAAGTATTGATGAGCTTCGCTTAAAACATAAAAATAAAGATATTTAATGGCTAAAAAAACAGCAGTAATTGATCTTGGCTCTAACTCCGTTCGTATGGTTGTTTTTGAAAGAACCTCAAGATATGGTTTTTTTATTTGCAGTGAACACAAAAAGAAAGTAAGACTTGGAGAAAATGCTTATAATAACAACAAAATCCTTCAAGAAGAAGCCATGTTTAAGGCCGAGAAGGCACTAGCTTATTTTAAAGAAAAAGCTGTAAAAGAAAAATGCAGGAAAATTATTGCTGTTGGAACTTCTGCGCTAAGAGATGCACCAAATGCAAAAGAATTTATTACTAGAATATCAAAAAATGTGGGTTTAAATATAAAATGCATTAATGGTAAAACAGAATCATTTTTAGGTGGTCTTGCTGCATTAAATTTACTATCAAATATTCAAAATGCCACCACCATAGACATAGGTGGAGGATCAACCGAGCTTTGCTTGATTAAAGAAGGTAAAATTATAGATTGCATTTCGCTTGATCTGGGGACCGTAAGATTAAAAGAGATTTTTTATGATACTAAAAGATTAAACGCTCTAGATCAATTCATACAAGAAGCTCTAATACAAGTTCCAAAACATTTTCAAAGTGAAAATATTATTGCCATAGGTGGAAGCTTAAGAGCATTATCAAATTCTATAATGAAAAAAAATTCCTATCCTTTAAAAATAATCCATAATTTCAGCTATAGCTTTGAAAAAGAAAAAAATTATATAGAAAAAATTCAAAATGCAAAAAATTTAACAGATTTTGATATCAAAAAAGATCGCTTTGATACTATAAAAGAAGGTTGTGTCATATTTTTAGCCTTAGCTAAAAAACTCAAAGCTAAAAATATCATCACTTCTGCAGTAGGTGTCAGAGAAGGCGTATTTTTATCTAATCTTTTTCAAAAATACGCCAAAATAAAAAACAACACTAATGACTTTTCGCAATTTAATGCCAAATTTCCGCCAAATTTCAACCCAAGTTTAAAATCCTTACAAGATCGCTTTGGTGTTGATTATAAAGATAAAAGTGCTTATTTTGCAAGTAAATTATTTGATGTGCTTTTACCTATTCACAAAATAAGTTCAGATTTTAAAAAAGATCTTTTAAGCGCTGCTAAATTAGCCCATATAGGTGAAAAAATTAATTTTTATTTTGCTAATGAACATAGCGCCTATATGGCAATGAGTGGCTTAAACTTTGGCTTTTCACACAAAGAAATTTTGCTTATTGCAACTCTTTTAAAAGCCAATGGTAAAAAAATAAACCCCCTTGCCATAGAACATGTTAAAGAATTATTACCAAATAACCATATATTAGCTTGGCTTAATTTTATTCTAGCACTAGCAAAAAAACTTGCTAAAGATAGTGATGAAAATCTTGATTTTACATTAAAAAATCATACCTTATATATTTATTCAACAAAAAAACAAATTTATTTTTCAAGAGAAGAAATCAAAAAAATTTCAAAGCCAAAACTTATTGTTTTAGCTTTTAATCAATCTAATTAAGCATTTTGTTTTAAAAGTAAATTTTGCAATCTTTGTTTATTTTCTTCAAAATAAGAATCAAAGTCTTTTTCTTTTGGTTTTTGGGATGTTTTGTTTTGTTCCTCATTTTTCATCATAGCTTCACTTGTTTCTAATACCACATTAGAATTTCCTATGATCATAGTATAGCGTTTTAAGCCATACTCAAAGACTACAAGTTGGTTATGTCTATCAAGCGGTCTTTGAAAAATCAAAGTAAAATTTCTATCTAAAGGATGTTTTTGTCTTAAATACATTTTTAAAAACCAAAGTCCAACAAGCAAAAGTATCAAAACACTTACAACTAAAATATAATTTGTAAAATCATACTCTTGCATTTTTATCTCCTCATTTTTTTCTTCTAAGCTATTTTTAGTTGCTAAATTCATACCTTCTTTTTGAGCGCGTAGTCTTAATCCATATTCACCAATCGTATCTGCATTAATTTGTATCTTATCGCCAACACTTAAGGCTATAAAAGTTTTTTTACCTTCTGAAAAAATTTTTATTTTTTTAATAATGCTAGAATTTAATGTCTTATCTTCTTCTTTAACACTTTGAGCATTTAGTGTAAAAATAATAATATCGCCTTTTCTCTTTTGACTAATGCCTTCTTTATAAGGAATATCAAATGAAAAAGTAATATCCACCCTATCTTCTCTAGGATAGATATTATAATCAAGAATTTTTGCCCCAAAAAGAGGCAAAGCAAGTAGTAAAATCCAAATAAATTTCATTGCAATTCTTTTTTAAAATACTGCAATACTGATTTAGAATCTAAAATCTCATTAATTCTTATGGCAAGGTTTTTTTCATACACCATTACCTCACCTTTTCCAAAAATTCTTTTATTCAAGTAAAGCTCCACACTTTCACCTGCTGGCTTTTCAAGATCTATCACAGAACCAACTTCTAGCTTTAAGAGTTCTCTCACACTCATATTAGTCGTGCCAAGCTCACTAACAAAATCAACACTAATGTCTAAAATATCTTCATAAGATTGTAATAATCCTAAATGATCTTCTATCATATTTTTTTATAACCTATTCTAAAGGAAGCATTTTTTACTTCATAAGTAAATTTTTCTTTGAGTTTAATTTTTGAAAATCCATCAATACGCCCTAAATACTCAGGAACACCTAAACGATACTCATCTTTTCCATTAGTATCATTAAGTAGCTTTTTAGCATAGCCTATGATTTGATTAGCCACTTCTTTAACTAAATCTGCCAATCCATCTTCTTTTAATTCTTCATGTAATAAAAATTGTGCAATTTCATTTAAAGCTTGTTTTTGAAAAAACAAATAAAAACTATATTCCTCATCTTTAAAATACAAAGGTATAGAAGCCCCATAAAGTTCGCCTCTAATCACGCTTTTTTGTGAAATTTTTAATTTTAAAATATGCTCAAAAAAATGATAAATCGAATACTCAAGTGTTTTAGTCATAGCTTTTCCTTAATAAACTTATAATAAATTTATTTTACTAAATAAACCTTTAATCATAATTAATAATTAAAATATAAAATACTATAATTTTGATTTGCTAAAAGGCTTTTAATGTTTATAGAAAATTTTAATTTAGATGAAAAAGTTTTTATCATTGCCGAGCTTTCAGCTAACCATGCAAACAGCCTTGAAGTGGCCTTAAAAACCATACAAGCAGCTAAAAAAGCAGGGGCTGATGCTATAAAAATTCAAACCTATACCCCAGATAGCTTAACGCTAAATTCTGACAAAAAAGATTTTATTATCGAAGGTGGTTTGTGGCATGGACGTAAACTATACGAATTATACGAAGAAGCTAAAACGCCTTATGAATGGCATGAAAAACTTTTTGAATGTGCTAAAAATGAAGGGCTAATCTGCTTTTCTAGTCCTTTCTCTAAAGAGGATGTGAATTTTTTAAAACAATTTAATCCCCCAGCTTATAAAATCGCTTCTTTTGAAGTAAATGATTATGATTTTGTGCGTTATGTGGCAAAAGAAAACAAACCTACTTTGGTTTCTACAGGTATAGCTTATGAAGAAGAGCTTGAAATGGTTGTTAAAATTTTCCAAGAAGAAAACAACCCAAATCTAATTTTGCTTAAATGCACTTCGGCTTATCCTTCACAAATTTGTGATTTAAATTTAAACGCCATCAAAACTTTACAAGAAAAATTTAAAACCATAGTAGGCTTAAGCGATCATAGTGAGGGTTTTTTAGCACCTACTTTAGCAGTAGCTCTTGGAGCAAGAGTCATAGAAAAACATTTTATATTAGATAAAAGCTTAAATAGTGCCGATGCTAAATTTAGTCTTGATTATGAAGAGTTTAAGAAAATGTGTTCTATGGTGCGTTTAAGCGAGCAAGCTTTAGGAAACAAAGAATTTAGCATGGATGAAAAAACTTTAAAAAATCGTCATTTTGCAAGAAGCTTACATGCTAGTAAAGATATAAAAAAAGGTGAGGTTTTTACACAAGAAAATGTAAAAAGCATAAGACCAAACCTGGGCTTACATCCTAAATTTTTACCTATCATACTTGGTAAAAAAGCAAGTTGTGATATAGAATTTGGACAAGCATTAAAAAAAGAAGATTTTTTGGAGTAATTATGCAAGAAAATATTTTTAATAAAAATTTAAAAGCTCTAAGTAATAAAGATTTAAAAGAAAAACTAACAAATTTCAAGCAAAATAATTTTAAAATAAAACAAGGATCTGATCCTTTAGATATTAATTTTATTCATCATAAAAGAGAACAAGCGTTGTATAATAATACACTTGATGAGTTAAACGAAAAAATAAATCTATACAATGATAAATATTTATTATATCCAATATTATATTTTTTTGGTTTTGGCAACGGAATTTTGTATAAAATTCTCTTGCAAAACAAAAATAGACAAAAAATTGTTATTTTTGAAAAAGAAATAGAATTTATTTATCTGAGTTTTCATCTTTTAGATTTTAGTGAAGAGTTAAAAGACTGTCGACTAATTATTTTAGATATAAACAATATAAACTATACACATTTTCAAATTTTATGCAATAGCTCGCCGTTTTTTAATTTCTTAAGAACTTATTTTTTAGATATCCATTGTGATTATTATGAAAAATTTCACAATGATATTTTAAAAACAAACGAAACTATGCAAACTTATATAAAAAAATCTATTTTAAAATTTGGCAATTCTTCAAAAGATGCTTTAAAAGGTATAGAAAATTTTATTTATAACCTACCAGATCTTTTTTTAAATCATTCTTTTAAAGAATTATTATCAAAACGAAAAAACACCTACCAAAACGCTATTATAGTTTCAACAGGTCCTTCTTTAATCAAACAACTCCCTCTGCTTAAAAAATATGCAAATAAAGCAACTATCTTTTGTGCTGATAGCGCTTATCCTATACTAGCAAAACATAATATAAAACCTGATTATGTTTTATCTTTAGAGAGAATAGAAAAAACAAGTGAATTTTTTAATAATAATTTTGGAGATTTTGATAAAGATATATTATTCATCTTAACTGAAATTGTATATAAAAACACCCCTAAATATTTAAAAGAAAACAATAGGGATTTTATTTTTATACAAAAAATAGGTGATTTTAGTAAACTTTTTCATTTAAAAGACCTGGATAGCTTAATAAATACTCCAAGCGTGGCAAATATGGCTTATTTCATAGCATCTTGCTTACAACACAAAAATATCATTTTAATAGGACAAGATTTAGCTTATTCTGATGATGGATTTTCACATCCTCAAGATTATCATTATAAGGCAGACTGCGAAAGTCATTATGAACATATTCAAACTTTGGGTTATGGTGGTAACAGCATGGTGAAAACACACGAAATATGGATGGTGTTTAAACATTATCTAGAAGAAGCTATTGCTGATAATAAAAAACAAAACATCCAAACTTATAATGCCACTGAAGGTGGAGCAAGGATAGAAGGAACCATAGAAAAGCCTTTTAAAGAGCTTTGTGAATCTTTATTTGAAAACACCACACCAAAATCATTCATACAACTTGATAAAATCACACAAAATAAAAAAAATGAACTCATGCTTAAAACATTTTATAAAACACAACAAGCCATCAAGCTTTGTGAGTTTTTGCATAAAGAAAATTTATATATACTCAATCGTATTTGTTTTTTAATGAGTGATGAAAAAAATTTTATTAGTTTAATACAAGAAATTGAAAATTATAAAACAAAACTTATCAAAGTAGATATTTTAAAAGAGCTAACAAGCGCTATTAGTGTTCAATTTGAGCTTAATTTAGCAAGAATTCAAGTGCTTAACCCTAAAACGCAAGAAGATAATTTTAACAAAATGCTTCTTTGGATTAAAGAATACTTATCTTTTATTGAAATTATTAACGAACATATTATTGCATTAAAAATAACCTTAGAAACAAATATATTAAATTTAGAAAATTTTCTGATCAAAAATAACTTTGAAAAATATGTAAATAAAATAAAAGCAACAAAACTACAAAGCTGTTGATTAATATAAAGTACATTCAATATAATTTTGTTATAATTAAAATAAAAATGGATATTAATGAATAAAGAATTATTTTTAAAAAACACTCAAGCTCTTTTTGAAGTTGATCAAATATTAGCTTATGAATTAAGAAAATTAACTAACACTCAACGGTTTCAACTTATAGAAAATAAAATTTATGATACACACAATCAAATACTTTTAGATGAAAATCACTCTTTTGACTTTGAAAAATTTGAGCTATATCCAGTATTATTTTTTTATGGCTTTGGTGATGGAAAATTTTTCTTAGAACTTTTAAAAAATCAACACTTAAAACACATCGTAATCTTTGAAGATGAATTAGAAATTTTATATTTAGCCTTTCATATGATTGATTTTTCTGCATTTTTAAGAAAGGAAAAATTGATTTTATTTTTTACACCAAATATAAACACCGCTCAAATCAAAGTTTTATTTAATTATCCAAACATCAAACATACATTAAAAATTTTTAACTTTCACTTTTATAATGAATTTTACACCAATTTTTACTCATCTAACACCCAAAATATAATGCAAACTTTACTAAATTTAATCAAAACACTCATGCTTACTCGAGGAAATGACCCAAAAGATGCTTTAATAGGAATAAAACATAATGTTATAAACCTGGAAAAAATCATCACCCACACCCCTTTTAAAAGTCTAATAAAAGACAGGAAAGCAAAGGCAAAAAACGCTATAATAGTTTCAACAGGCCCTTCTTTAATCAAACAACTTCCTCTTTTAAAAAAATACCAAGAAAATGCTGTTATTTTTAGCGCTGATAGCTCTTATGCGATTTTAGCAAAAGAAGGGATCAAACCTGATTATGTTTTTTCGCTAGAAAGAGTAGACTTTACAAGTGAATTTTTTAATAATGATTTTGGAGATTTTGATAAAGATATATTATTTATAATTGCTTCTTTAACCCATCCTAAAACCATAGAGTATTTAGAAAAAAATAATAGAAATTATATGCTTGTTTTAAGACCTTTATTTTTTGAAAGCAAGCTTGGTTTAAATGAGTATGGCTTTTTAGGAAACGCTATGAGTGTTGCCAATATGGCTTATGAACTTGCTGGTGCTTTAAGATTTGAAAATATCATTTTAATAGGACAAGACTTAGCCTATAGCGATGATGGCAAATCACACCCGAAAGAACATCTATATGGTGATCAAGGAGATGAGGAAGTAGTCTATAAGGAAATAACTGCTTATGGTGGCAACGGAAAGGTTAAAACACAACTCACTTGGTATTTGTTTTTAAAAAGTTTTGAAAAAGATATTGCTCTTGCAAAAAATATCCTAAATATAAAAACATACAATGCTACAGAGGGCGGAGCTAGGATAGAAGAAACTATAGAAAAGCCTTTTAAAGAAGTTTGTGAAGAAATGCTAAAAGAAAAAATTGACAAAAATATCGCTTTAACAAAACCAAAAAATCCTCAAAAAAAAATCAAACAATGTAAAGAAAAACTTATCAAACAAACAAAACAATGTGAAATATTTATTAATGAATGCAAAAAAGCTATTAAAGAAAAAAACTTAGAAAAACTAGAAAAACTGAGGTTAAAGCTACCAAAAAGTGATTTTTTTTCAGATATTGTGCAAGCTAGGTGTTTTCAAAACGAATGTGAGGTTTTAAAATACAAAGTTACGAAAGTCAAAGATTTAGAATTTTTCTTAGCTCAGCAAATTGACTTTTTTGAAGAAATCATTTTATACCTAGAAAAATACAATGAGACTATTAAGGAAAATCTTGATAATAAATAATCAACATATTTAATTTTTTTATTTTCTAAGCAAAAAAACCACACTATTTTTATTTGAAAAAATGACGATTTTCTTTAGGCGAAAGGGTAATATGAAAACAGAAATTTTTAAAAAAAATATCAAAGCTTTAAAAGGAAGTGAACACCAGAGCTTAAAAAGAAAATTAGGTAAAATCAAAGAAGCAAAAGATTATATTTATGTTTTTGATAAAGATCCTTTAAACTGCAATATTTGTTATAAAAATCTAAAAAACATATATAAAGATCCGCTAAAGGAGCTACAAGAACAAATAGAAATTTTTAATAAAAAATATCTAAGATACCCTGTGTTATTTTTTTATGGTTTAGGCAATGGAATTTTTTATAAAAATTTATTAACCAATAAAATCCATGAAAGGGTTATTGTTTATGAAAAAGATATAGAACTTATATTTTTGGTCTTTAATATGATTGATTT
This sequence comes from Campylobacter sp. RKI_CA19_01128, assembly GCF_025771175.1. Taxonomy (NCBI): domain Bacteria; kingdom Pseudomonadati; phylum Campylobacterota; class Epsilonproteobacteria; order Campylobacterales; family Campylobacteraceae; genus Campylobacter; species Campylobacter sp. RKI_CA19_01128. Next base: position 21,683 of record NZ_JAKMPU010000001.1, on the reverse strand, counting down.
TTCTAAAGAACTTTCAGAAGGAAGATTAATTGTTGTTCATACTAAAGAATTAAATTATGTTAAGGCGGATTTAATTTGTAATTTATTGGGTTTGTTTTTAAGAACTTATGATTTGCATATTCACTCATATTTTTATGAAGATCAAAAAAAAGAAATTCAATACATCAACACCTTAAATTCCAAAGTGATTAAAAATATAGCTTTGCGAAAAGGAAATGACCCAGTAGATGCTATGCAAGGAGTGGAGCAATTTGTTTTAAACTTACCCAAAATGCTAACACACCCAAGCTTTAAAGAGTTAAAACAAAAAAGAAGTCATAAAAGCAAAAATGCTATATTAGTAGCAACTGGACCGTCACTACAAAAGCAACTTCCTTTACTTAAAAAATATGCAAATAAAGCAACTATCTTTTGCGCTGATAGTGCTTATCCTATACTAGCAAAACATAATATAAAACCTGATTATGTTTGTATGCTTGAAAGAGATGATATAGTAGCTAAATGTTTTGATAATGATTTTGGTGATTTTGATAAAGATATAACTTTTATTTTAGTTTCTTTAGTCCATCAAGATAGTGTTAATTTTTTAGAAAAAAATAAAAGAAAATATATTTTAGTTTCTAGAGCTTATGCATTTGCTTATTCTTTAGGGTTGCATGATTTTGGTTATGTTAGTGGAGGAATGAGTGTTGCTCATTTAAATTATGAGCTAGCTCAATTATTAGGGCATGAAAATATCATTTTAATAGGACAAGACTTAGCCTATGCTAATGATGGCAAAACACACAGCGATGGCTTTTTACATGAAAGTTATCATGAAGGAGATTTTGAGCGCGATCATGGTAAATATGAAACCCTAGCATATGGTGGAAAAGGCTATGTGCAAAGCTCTGAAATATGGCTTATTTTTAAACAAATTTTTGAAAATTTATTCCACAAACAAACAAAAGTAAAAATTTATAATGCTACAGAGGGTGGAGCTAGAATAGAAGGAACCATAGAAAAACCTTTTAAAGAACTTTGCAAAAATTTACTTACTAATGAAATCAAAAAGCCTTTTCCAAAAGTTCAAAAACCAAAGCGCAAAGATAGTAACGATCTTATGTTACAAGCTTATAAAAAAATCAAACAACACATCAAAGCAAGTAATAAATTTTTTAAAGAGTGTAAAAGAATACACAAAGCACTTAATAATAAAAGCAAAATCCGCTACACTCCTCAAGAATTAAGTGCTCAAATAGACACTCTCAAAGCAACACTAGAAAGTCAAAAATATATTTTTTTAAGAGAAGTTATCTCTCCTTCTTTGTTCCACTTAGAAAGTACTATTTCTCAAATTTATGTTACTCCTATACATAATGAAAGTGATAAACAAAACAAACTTACAGCTTGGATACTAGCACATAAAACTTGGCTTGAAGACATTGCAGAATTAACCTTGATTCAAGAAAAAGCTTTAAAGATAGCTATCATACCTTTGCAAGATATCTTAGAAAAAAGAAAATTAATATAAAGTGGGTTTTTACCCACTTTGGATTTATTGTAAAAGTTTTAGAACATTTTGTTGTACAGCATTAGCCTGACTCATAGCATAAGATCCACTTTGAGCTAGGATGTTATACTTAGAAAAGTTTGCACTTTCTGCTGCAAAGTCTACATCTCTGATGTTTGATTCAGCTGATTTGATATTTACTTGAGTTACGCTGATGTTATTAAGTGTTGCAGTAATTTGATTTTGCACCGCACCGATGTCTGCTCTAATAGCATCAAGATTTGCTGTAGCAGTTTCAACTATATCCATCATAGCCATAGCACCCTTAAGTGTAGTAACACCTGGAGCTTGATCGTTTGCTGCTATACCACTATTAGCACCAGTTGCAATAAATGCTGCAAATTGACTAGAGCCATCACCGTTTGCGCTAAAGCCAAAAGCATTAGAAAATGCAGTTACTAAAGCTAAGTTTCCACTATTGTAGATTTTAGACATTTCTTTACCACTGCCTATAGAAAATCCTGAACCCGCACTCATACCACTACCATCTGAACTCATAAAAGCCTCAATTGATGAAAAAGTAACAACCATTTTTCCGCCGCCCTTATAAGCATTAAAGCCCATAGCATCGGCCATTTGTGAATCTATCCTTCCTTTTGATTCTCTTAGCGATACAGAAGCTTGAGAAATCATATCAGTTGCGCCCATACCTATAGCACTAAGTCCACTTCCTGATATTAAGATATCTTTACCATCATTTTTAACTAATGATAAACGACCATAGTTAGTATAATCATCTTTTAAAATACCTGCTCCAGGTCCCATATTACCAGTGATTTCTATACCTCTACCATCTCTTGAGTTAAGTACTAATCTACCATTGGCATCTCTTGAAGCTTCCACACCTGTGCTATCTTTTACTGAGTTAATAGCTGCTACTAAAGCTCCATTTTGATCGCTATCTTGATATTCTATCCTACCTATCTTAACTCCATTGATAGCAAAATCATCACTAGTAACTCCAGCTTTTATAGCTCCAACTCCAGTAGTTTCTACTAAGAAATTTGCTCTTACACCAGTTACATCAGCCACCCTGTTAATCTCTTCAGCTAAAGCACCCATACCAGTACCTACTGAAGATGAAATCACTACAGGTTGGAATTTAAAATCATCCACTCCATTATAGTTTTTAATAGTAAGTTGAGCCACACCACTACTATGAGACATAGAGCCTGTTTCAAATCTAGTAACACCGATTTTACTTGATTGGGTTGGACCTATGCTAGCTTTTACAGTTTGATTTGATTGAGCACCTATTTGAAATTCTTGATTAGTAAAATTTCCACTTAAAAGTTGCTTACCATTGAATGCTGTGGTATTTGCGATATTATCAAGTTCTTCCATCAAACGGTTAATATCAGCTTGAAGCATATTTCTTGTTTTAGTGCTTTGCCCATCTTGAGCAGCTTGAGTTGCTTTTACTTTGATAGTATCTAAGATTTTAAGTTGCTCATCCATAGCTTTATCAGCTGTTTGTAAAATACCTATAGCATCATTACCATTGTTAATAGCTTGACCTAAAGTCGCAGCTTGAGATCTTAAGCTATCTGCTATAGCCATACCAGAAGCATCATCTGCTGCAGAGTTGATTCTAAGACCTGAACTAAGTCTAGACAAAGACTTGTCTAATTCTCTTGCTGTTATAGTTGAGTTTGCATGTGCATTCATTGCACCTATGTTGGTGTTTATTCTAAAACCCATTTTAAATCCTTTCAAAATATTGCTTGATTTCTATAAAAGCAATAAGTGTTCCAAAATATAAGAAAGTAAATGGGAGATAAAATAAAAAGTGAGAGAAAAACACCTTGAATATTCAAGGTGTTTTGGATTTCTTTACTATTGTAATAATCTCATTACATTTTGTTGTACAGCATTAGCCTGACTCATAGCATAAGATCCACTTTGAGCTAGGATGTTATACTTAGCAAAGTTTGCACTTTCTGCTGCAAAGTCTACATCTCTGATGTTTGATTCAGCTGATTTGATATTTACTTGAGTTACGCTGATGTTATTAAGTGTTGCAGTAATTTGATTTTGCACCGCACCAATGTCAGCTCTGATAGCATCAAGATTAGTAATAGCAGTTTCAGCTATATCCATTACAGCCATAGCACCTTTAAGCGTAGTAACACCAGCTTGTTGATCTTTAGCTGCTATTTGACTGTTATTACCAGCACTAATAGCAAATGCAGCGAATTGAGAAGCTCCATCTCCTTTTGCACTAAAGCCAAAAGCATTAGAAAATGCAGTTACTAAAGCTAAGTTTCCACTATTGTAGATTTTAGACATTTCTTTACCACTGCCTATAGAAAATCCTGAACCCGCACTCATGCCACTACCGTCTGAACTCATAAAAGCCTCAATTGATGAAAAAGTAACAACCATTTTTCCGCCGCCCTTATAAGCATTAAAGCCCATAGCATCGGCAATATGAGTATCGATATTACCTTTTGATTCTCTTAAAGAAATTGATGCTTGAGAGATCATATCTCCCGCTCCCATACCTATAGCACTAAGTCCACTTCCTGATATTAAGATATCTTTACCATCATTTTTAACTAATGATAAACGACCATAGTTAGTATAATCATCTTTTAAAATACCTGCTCCAGGTCCCATATTACCAGTGATTTCTATACCTCTACCATCTCTTGAGTTAAGTACTAATCTACCATTGGCATCTTTAGAAGCTTCCACACCTGTGGTATCTTTTACTGAGTTAATAGCTGAAATCAAAGCTCCATTTTCATCACCATCTTTATAATCAACTTTGCCTATCTTAACTCCATTGATAGTAAAATCATCACTTGTAGTACCAGCTTTTATAGCTCCAGCACCAGTAGTTTGAACTAAGAAATTTGCTCTAACACCAGTTATGTCAGCTACCCTGTTAATCTCTTCAGCTAAAGCACCTATACCAGTACCTACTGAAGATGAAATCACTACAGGTTGAAATGTAAAATCATCAATACCATTATAGTTTTTAATAGTAAGTTGAGCCACACCACTACTATGAGACATAGAGCCTGTTTCAAATCTAGTAACACCGATTTTACTTGATTGGGTTGCACCTATACTAGCTTGGATTGTTTGATTTGATTGAGCACCAATTTGAAATTCTTGATTAGTGAAACCACCGCTTAAAAGCTGTTTGCCGTTAAAAGAGGTTGTATTTGCGATATTATCAAGCTCTTCCATCAAACGGTTAATATCAGCTTGAAGCATATTTCTTGTTTTAGTGCTTTGCCCATCTTGAGCAGCTTGAGTTGCTTTTACTTTGATAGTATCTAAGATTTTAAGTTGCTCATCCATAGCTTTATCAGCTGTTTGTAAAATACCTAAAGCATCATTACCATTGTTAATAGCTTGACCTAAAGTATTAGCTTGAGATCTTAAGCTATCTGCTATAGCCATACCTGAAGCATCATCTGCTGCAGAGTTGATTCTAAGACCTGAGCTAAGTCTAGACAAAGAGTTATCCAATGCTCTTGAGTTTAAATTTGCATTGTTTTGAGCATTTAAAGATGCCACGTTAGTATTTATACGAAATCCCATTTTAAATCCTTTTAAATAAATTCAACCGCTTCCATGCCGTTGTTTAGACTATATCGAAAATAAAGAAAAAAATTTTATACTTTTAAAATATTTTATTTGTAACTTAATTTAGATTATTCATTTAAAAACCCATCTAAGCAAAAAATTTAACTTTTTTTTATACACTTTTACTAATTTTAATCCTCACAAGGAAAATAATGAAAAATTTAATCATAGTAGAATCACCTGCTAAAGCTAAAACCATAGGTAATTTTCTAGGTAAAGACTATGAAGTAATAGCTTCTAAAGGCCACATTAGAGATTTACCTAAAACTAGCTTTGGTATAAAAATAGAAGATGAAAATTTTAAACCAGAATATAGAATTTCAAATGATCATTCAAGCTTAGTAAAAGAACTCAAAGAAAAAGCTAAAAAAGCTAAAACCATCTACCTTGCAACCGATGAGGATCGCGAGGGTGAAGCCATAGCTTATCATATAGCCAAGGCTATCAATAAAGATGAAAATTCCCTGCCACGCATAGTTTTTCATGAGATCACTAAAAGTGCTATAGAAAATGCTTTAAAAAACCCAAGATCTTTAAATATAAATAGCGTCAATGCCCAACAAACTAGACGCTTACTTGATCGCATAGTAGGTTATAAATTAAGTCCTTTACTAAATCAAAAAATCCAAAAAGGCTTAAGTGCAGGGCGTGTGCAAAGTGCAGCTTTAAAAATCATCGTCGATAGAGAAAGAGAGATCAAAGCTTTTGTTCCTTTGAAATATTTCAGTATAGATATGATTTTTGAAAAAGACTTACAAGCTGAATTAGTCGAATTTCAAAATCAAAAGATAGAAAAACTAAGTCTAACTAATGAAGATAGAGCTAAGCTTATCTTTGAAGCTTGCAAAAATGCTAACTTTAAAATAAAAGACATAGAAAGCAAAGATAGAAAAATAGCCCCACAAGCACCTTTTATGACCTCAACTTTGCAACAAAGTGCAAGCAATCGTCTTGGTTTTAACCCTAAAAAAACCATGATGATAGCTCAAAAACTTTATGAGGGCGTAAAAACTCATCAAGGTATTATGGGTGTGATTACTTATATGAGAACTGATAGCTTAAATATCGCAAAAGAAGCTTTAGAAGAAGTAAGAAAGCTCATTAAAAGTGATTTTGGTAAAGAGTACTTGCCAAGCAAGGCAAATATTTACACCACCAAAAGCAAAGGCGCCCAAGAAGCACATGAAGCTATAAGACCTACAAATTTAAGTTTTACTCCAAAACTTGCAAGTGAGTTTTTAGAAAAAGATGAAGCAAGATTATATACTTTAATATATAATCGCTTCCTAGCTTCACAAATGAACCCTGCTATCTCTCAAACTCAAAATGTCTATGCAAAATCAAATGAAGCAAGTTTTAAAATAAGTGGTAGAAAAATTTTATTTGATGGGCATTATAAAGTATATGGGGATATGGACAAAGATAAAATTTTACCTAATTTAAAACTAGAAGATACATTAAATATCCAAAATATAGAATTAAACCCACATTTTACCGAGCCACCTTCAAGATACTCTGAAGCTGGGCTTGTTAAAAAGCTAGAAAATCTTGGTATAGGACGCCCTTCAACTTATGCTCCAACCATCTCTTTACTTAGTGCAAGAGAATATGTGCATATAGATAAAAAACAAATCATACCTAATGAAATAGCCTTTGTTGTAACAGAAGTTTTAGAGCAAAACTTTAGCGATATAGTAGATAGTGATTTTACTTCTAAAATGGAAGATAAACTTGACATCATAGCAGAGGGCAAAATGGACTGGCAAGAAGTTTTAAGAGAGTTTTATTTTCCTTTTATGAGAAAAATCGATGAGGGTAAAAAAAATATAAAAAGTCAAAAAACTTTTACAAAATTAGATGAAACCTGCCCTGATTGTGGTGGTGAGCTTGCTATAAGAAAAGGAAGATATGGAGAATTTATAGCTTGTTTAAATTTTCCAAAATGTAAATACTCAAGAAATTTAAAACAAGAAACACAAAATGAAGAAAAAAGTGAGAAAAAGCTCAATACCATAGGCGTAAAATGTCCAAGCTGTCAAGAAGGCGAGATTGTGGAGCGTTTTTCTAAGCGTGGTAAATTTTATGGTTGTAGTGCTTATCCAAAATGCAACTATATAAGCAAATACAAACCAAGTGAAGAAAAATGTAGCGAGTGTGGCGAAACTTTAATCATAAAAGAGCTTAAAAAAGGCACATTTTTAGAGTGCTTAAAATGCAAAATCAAAAAGGAAATATAATGCAAATCATGCTTTGTGCTATATCTAATATAGCAAGTGGAGGATGTGGGGAGGACTGCAAATACTGCACTCAAAGTGCTCATGTGAAAACCAATATCAATAAATACAAAAGAAAAGATATAGATCAAATTGTTTTAGAAGCTAAAATGGCTAAGAAAAATGAGGCTTTGGGTTTTTGTTTAGTTACAGCAGGCGCTGGGCTTGATGATGAAAAACTTGAGTATGTGTGTAAAGTAGCTCATGCAGTGCAAAAAGAAGTAGAAGGACTTTTACTCATAGCTTGCAATGGCATAGCAAATTTAGAACAACTCAAAGAATTAAAAAAAGCAGGAATTTTTTCTTATAATCATAATCTAGAAACTTCCAAAGAATTTTTTCCAAACATTTGCTCTACACATACTTGGGAGCAAAGATTTCAAACTAATCTTTATGCTAAAGAAGCAGGTTTAATGCTTTGCTGTGGTGGAATTTATGGTCTTGGAGAAAGTGAAGCTGATAGAAAAAGTTTTAGAACAAGTTTAAAAGAGCTTGATCCTTTTTCCTCGCCTATTAATTTTTTTATACCAAATGAAAACTTAAAACTTAAACAAGCTTTGCTTGATCCTGATGAGGCATTAAATATCATCAAAGACACTAAAAAAGACTTACCAAATGCACATATCATGGTAGCAGGTGGTAGAGAAGTAGTGCTAAAAGAAAGACAATATGAAATTTTTGACGCAGGAGCTAGTGCTATAGTAGTGGGTGATTATCTTACAACCAAAGGCGAAGAACCTAGCAAAGACATACAAAAACTAAAACAAATGGGATTTAGCTTTGCTAGCTCATGCCATTGATGCTCAAGCTGCTACGGATTTAAAAATTTTATTAGTCGTAGCAGGGTGTTTGCTAACTTCACCTTATATTGCTAAATTTTTAAAACTCCCACTTTCAGCCACTGAAATCATGCTTGGCTCTTTTATAGGATTTTTGGGTTTCATAGGAGAAAGTGAGAATTTTAAGCTTTTAGCTAATGCAGGGTTTTATTATCTTATGTTTATTGCGGGTATGGAGATTAACCTTAAAACCTTTTTAAACACTGAAAGAAGCTTGCTTAATAAAGCTTTTATTTACATTATACTTTTATATGCTTTTAGTGTTTTAGCAGTTGAAAGTATAGATATTTCTTATATTTTTGTCATTATCATACCTGTTATGAGCGTAGGTTTACTCTCAACACTTTATAGAGACTTTGGTAAAAACTGTGAGTGGCTTAATGTATCCATGGTGGTAGCCACTTTGGCTGAAGTTGTAAGCATAGTTTTGCTTACCATAGCTGCAGCATTTTTGGGAAAAGGAGCCGATCTTTTCTCACTCACTCAAAATTTATTATACTTAGTGGGATTTTTAGCACTTTGTATTTTTGGATTTAAATTTTTAGAAGTGCTTTTTTGGTGGTATCCACAGCTTAAAACCATACTCATGCCTTGGCAAGATCAAAACGAAAAAGATATAAGATTTTGCATGGCAATTTTCATAGCCATAGTTGCGATTATGATTTATTTTAAACTTGAAGTTGCACTTGGAGCTTTTATAGCAGGTTCATTTATAGCTACTTTTTTTGATCATAAAAAAGACTTAGAGCATAAACTCTCTAGTTTTGGTTATGGCTTTTTAATCCCTATATTTTTCATCTATATAGGCTCAAGCTTTAAGCTTCAAATGCTTTTAAACCCTCAAGTTTTGCTTATAGCTTTTTCGCTAACTGCCTTTATGATAGGACTAAGAATACTTTGTGCTATGACTTTTGTAAAAATACTTGGTTTAAAAAACACCTTTTTATTTGGCCTAAGCCATTCTATGCCACTAACCTTACTCATTGCAGTAGCTACGCTTTCTTATCAAACCAATATCATCACTCAAGATATATACTCAGGGCTAGTGCTTACTGCTTTACTTGAAGCAATTTTAGCCATTAGCTTAATTAAATTTATTAATAATCTTAGTAGAAAATAATTCTACTAAGTATTTATATAAAATTGCTATACTTTTTTTATGAAAAATTTAGACACACTTTTAAAATTAGCCTTAAAAGCAGGCAAGGAAGCCTCAAAAGTATTGCTTGAATATAAAGACAAAAATACCTTGTGGCTTAAAGATGATGATTCCCCAGTAGGTTTAGCTGATATAAAGTCTAATGAAGTTATTAGTGAGATTTTGGCTTCAAGCGATATAGCTATATGCTCTGAAGAAAATATACTCTCTTATGAAGAAAGAAAAAATTTAGAGTATTTTTGGCTTATAGATCCTCTTGATGGCACTAAATCTTATGCTAAAAAAGATAAAGAATATTGTGTTTTAATCGCATTAATCCACAAAAACACCCCTATACTTTCACTCATAGGCGATGTGGAAAATAATGCATTTTATTATGCACATACTCATACTAAGGTTTATAAAAATAATGAAATTTTAAATCTTAGCTTAGAGCAATACGAAAAGGTTAAAAATATAGCCCTTTACTCTAAAAACCATGATAATAATGAAGATTTTTTCATTCAAAATCATCTTGAAGGTATTAAGGTTTCATCTGCTTTGAAATTTGTATATTTACTTGAAGCAAAAGCTGGAATTTACCCGCGTTTTGGCGGCCCAAAAGCTTGGGATATAGCTGCGGGAGACTTTTTAATCAAACAAAATGGTGGAATTTTATACGATTTTGACAAAAAGGCCTTAAACTACAATAGTCCTGATTTTAAACTTCCAAGTTTTATAGCTTTTGCTAAGAATGAATTTAAATTAAAAGGTTTTTAGTGAGATTTTTTTTAATATTTTTTTGTTTTTTAAGTGCTATTTATGCTAACTCTTTTGCGAATAAAAAAATCATCAAATTACAAAATAACGATGATTTTAGCATCATCAATCTTGAACAAAATATAAATTATGATAAACTCTCACACATTAACACCTTAGCTTTAGTGCCAAGCTATGAAAAAGAATATAATTTTTATTTTTCAAATTTAAAAATCGATGCTAAAAGCATGGCAAAAGACACACTAAAAGCATTAAGTGCTATTTTAAATGAGCAAAATAATTTTGCCTTGCTTAGTCAAAAAGAAAATCAAACTTATATCAATAGCCAAAATATCTTGCAAACAAATAAAAATTTCATCAATGCAAGTGAGTTTTTAGAATTTAATCGTTTTAAAAAGGCTGATTTTATTATTTTGCTAGATTTAAAAAGCATTCAAGCAAGCCAACAAAATTTCTTGCTTTTTTCCAATTTTGAAGTCAAAGCCGACATAGAATACAAACTTTTTAATGCCAAAACAAAAAAACTAAAAGATCATAAAATCCTTACTATCAATACTCAATTTAGCACAAATGATAAAAATAAATCTTATCAAGAATTAGTCCAAGAAATAGCTACAATTGTTTATGAAGATATTAAAAATACTATATAATCACCACTTCTTCTTCTAAAACAATCCCAAATTCTTCAAAAACTCTTTTCTTAGCAAGCTCTATCAAAAATAAAGCATCATCAAAACTAGCGTGTTTTTTATTGATTAAAAAATTTGCATGTTCATTACTAAACATCGCATCATTTTTACTAAAACCTTTAAGATTAACTGCTTCTATCAACCTTCCTGCATGATCGTTTTTGGGGTTTTTAAAAATAGATCCAAAACTAGCGCCTTTGGGTTGATTTTTTCTTGCATTTTTTAAAAGTTCATCTTTAACTGGGTCAAATCCATATTCTAAAAAAAACTTCGCACTAAACATCACTTCTTTAATAGGGTTAAACCTATAAGCAAAAGCGATGTTTTGTTTTAAAATTTCTTGATTAAAAGTGCAAATGCTGATTAAGTTTTTACTAATATCCTCATCTTTTAATCCTGCATTCATTTTTAAAATACCGCCCAAAGTTCCTGGGATATTTCTTAAAAACTCAAAGCCTTTTAGGTTATTTTCTTTAGCAAAATGATACATTTTAAAAGATTTCACACCAGAGCCTATCTCTAAAAACATACCTTTTTCATTTTGCTCTAAAATTTTAATATAATCAAAACTTTTCCCTAAAATTCCAAGTTTTTTAGGCTTTGGAGAAATTAAAAGATTATTTGCCCCACCTATTAAAAAACCATCAAATTCGCAAAGCTCTTCAAGTATTTGTACTTCAAAGCTCTCGCCTATACGCACAGAAGAATACTTAGAAAAATCAATAATCATCTAATAAAGCTTGGAATTTGATTTAAAATATTAGTTGTAAAATCAATCATAGAACTTATCATCCAAGGCATTAAAAATACTATTACCACAACAACAAGTAAAATTTTTGGCACAAAAGAAAGCGTGGCTTCGTTAATTTGCGTTACAGCTTGAAAAATACTTATAATAAGCCCTGCGATAAGCCCTGCTAAAAGCATAGGTAAAGAAAGCATAAGTGTGATTTTAAAAGTTTGTACACCCAAGGCTACTAAAGTACTTTCCATATTTTCTCCTTAAAAATTCAAATTCTATCAAGAATTTCTAAATTCTTCATACTCACTAGGTATAAGATAATCTTTGCTTTTTATTAATTTCTCATAAAATCCATGATTATGCCCAAGCTCAAAAAGCTTATCTATGGCATTGTATTGTTTATCATTCATATTTATAGAGTTTTTATTTGCGTATAAATTTAAATACACATCAAGTTTTTGGGCATCTACGCGTATTAAATTACGCTCTAAAAGCATGGAAGCTAAGATTTTTCTATTATGATCAGCTACTTCTACTGCTTTAATCAAATCTTTTTCAACCGCTATTGCATCATTAAGTGGTAAAGATCTTCTAAGCGCCATACCACCCAAAGGTAAAGGCAAATCATCTTTGGCTAATTCTTGCCAAATATCCCAAAGTTCAGCTTCAACACACAAACTAGAATCAAACTCTAAAATACTCTCATGTATAAGCACTCCTGCATCAACCTCATCTTCTAAAACAGCCTTTTCAATCTCTAAAAAATTCTTATAAACTATCCTAGCTTGTGGGTATTTTATGCGAAAGATTAAAGCATTAGTAGTGTGTGCTCCACTTAAAGCAACTTTAAAATTTGGCTTTAATTTTTTATCTTTTTTCTTAATAAGCTTTGGCCCATAACCCTCACCAAAACTCACCGCAGTTTTTAACAAAGCATATTCGCTAGCTATTAAAGGATAAAGTGCAAAAGATATCGCACTAACATCGTATATATTTTCTAATGCAAGTTCATTTAAAGTTTGTATATCTAAAGCTGTATTTTCATATTCATAAGCATTTCCAACCCAACCAAATTTAACCGCCATATACATAAAAATATCATCAGCATCAGGAGAGTGTGCTACGCTAATTTTTTTATTCATTTTTTTCCTTGAAAAATTTAAAAAAGTATTTTAGCAAAATTCAAAATAAAAACTTATATTAAATTTCTTTTTGATACAATTTTAAACATATTATAAAAGGATTAACAAGTATGGATGATAATAAAAGAAAATCACTTGATGCGGCTTTAAAAAGTCTTGATAAAACCTTTGGAAAAGGTACTATTTTAAGACTTGGCGATAAAGAAGTTGAAAAAATTGATTCTATTCCTACAGGTTCGGTTGGACTTGATTTGGCTTTAGGAATTGGCGGGGTTCCAAAAGGAAGAATTATAGAAATTTATGGGCCTGAAAGTTCAGGTAAAACTACACTTACCTTACACATCATAGCAGAATGTCAAAAAAAAGGTGGAGTTTGTGCGTTTATCGATGCTGAACACGCTCTTGATGTAAGATATGCAAAAAATTTAGGTGTTGATACAGAAAATCTTTACATCTCTCAACCAGACTTTGGCGAGCAAGCCTTAGAAATCGTTGAAACCATAGCAAGAAGTGGAGCCATTGATCTAATAGTAGTAGATAGCGTTGCTGCACTTACTCCAAAAGCAGAAATCGAAGGTGATATGGGAGATCAACATGTAGGTCTTCAAGCAAGATTAATGAGTCAAGCTTTAAGAAAATTAACCGGTATCGTTCATAAAATGAATACTACTGTAATTTTCATCAACCAAATTCGTATGAAAATAGGCATGATGGGCTATGGTACTCCTGAAACAACTACCGGAGGAAATGCTTTAAAATTTTATGCTTCAGTGCGTTTAGATGTAAGAAAAACAGCTACTTTAAAACAAAATGATGAGCCTATTGGAAACCGTGTTAAAGTAAAAGTGGCTAAAAATAAAGTAGCCCCTCCTTTTAAACAAGCTGAATTTGATGTGATGTTTGGTGAGGGTGTAAGCCGTGAAGGCGAGCTAATAGACTATGGTGTAAAACTTGATATTATTGATAAAAGTGGTGCGTGGTTTTCTTATAAAGCTTCTAAGCTTGGTCAAGGTAGAGAAAATGCTAAAGCCTTTTTAAAAGAAAACCCAGCTATTGCAGATGAAATCACTCAAGCCATACAAAACTCAATCGGTATAGATAGTATGATTTTGGGCGCAAAAGAAGACGATGAAGGAGAAGAATAATGTTGATTATTGAAGATTTAAGAGCTTTTGAAGTTTTAGATAGTAGAGGCAATCCTACCATTAAAGCTGAAATCATGTTAAGCGATGGTAGTGTGGGTAGTGCTATCGTTCCAAGTGGTGCAAGCACAGGAAAAAAAGAAGCTTTAGAATTAAGAGACAATGATGAAAGATTTGGCGGAAAAGGTGTTTTAAAAGCGATTGAAAATATCAATGGCACCATAGCTGAAAATATTATAGGGCTTGATGCATTTAATCAAACCCAATTAGATAACACTCTTTTAGAACTTGATGGGACAAAAAACTACTCTAATCTAGGAGCAAATACAACTTTAGGAATTTCTATGGCAACAGCACGTGCTGCTGCTAATGCACTAGGTGTGCCTTTATATCGCTATTTAGGTGGGGCAAATGCAAGCGTATTACCCGTACCAATGTGTAATATCATCAACGGTGGTGCACATGCAAACAATAGCGTAGATTTTCAAGAATTTATGATTATGCCTTTTGGTTTTTCAAGCTTTAAAGAAGGATTAAGATCAGTTTGTGAAATTTATGCAGTATTGAAACAAGAATTAGCTAATCTAGGTCACTCTACTGCCTTAGGCGATGAAGGTGGTTTTGCACCAAATTTAGCAAATAATACAGAACCACTTGATCTTTTAATGACTTGTATTAAAAAAGCAGGCTATGAAAATAAAATCAAACTAGCACTAGATGTAGCAAGTAGTGAGCTTTACAAAGATGGTAAATACCATTTAGAAGGTAAAGTTTTCTCAAGCGAAGACTTAATCGCACGTTATGAAGAATTATGTGCAAAATATCCAATTTTTAGTATTGAAGATGGTTTAGCTGAAGATGATTATGAAGGTTGGATTAAACTCACTCAAAAGCTTGGCAATAAAGTTCAACTTGTAGGTGATGATTTATTTGTAACTAATGAAGATATTTTAAGAGAAGGCATCATGAAAAATATGGCAAATGCTGTATTGATTAAGCCTAATCAAATCGGAACAATCACTCAAACTATGAGAACAGTAAGATTAGCTCATAGAAATAATTATAGATGTATTATGAGCCATAGAAGTGGCGAAAGCGAAGATGCTTTTATAGCTGATTTTGCAGTAGCGCTTAATACAGGGCAAATCAAAACAGGAGCCTTAGCAAGAGGCGAAAGAACTGCTAAATACAATCGCTTATTAGAAATTGAACTTGATAATGATGAGTACCTAGGAGATAAACTCTGAGTGATTTATTAAAAGAGTATGATGAGCATTCCAAAAAAAAGGAAGCTCGTCATCAACTCATCAAGACTATTGCTTTGTCATTTGTAGCTATTATCGTTGCTATGTATTTTGGTAATATGTTTTTTGGTAAATCTTCACTAGATGTGCTACTAACACTCAAAGAAGAGCAAAAAATTTTAGAAAAAAATATCATAACTTTAAAAGCCAAAAATGCTCAAGCTCAAAAAGAATATTTGCAACTTTTAAGACTTAAGGGAGAAAATTCGCATGAGAATTAAATTTTTTATATTATTTTTACTTTCTTGTGTATTTTTAAATGCAAAGGATAATCCTTTTGATAATAATTCAGAACAACAAAACACTGAATTTGTAAAACTCAGTCCTTTTCAAAGACAAGATTTTAACTTTAATTCCGATGCGAGAATTTTAAAAAATATTACCATTACTTATATCAACCTTGATGGTTCTGAAGAACAAACTACCTTAGATATATACAAAAGCATTAACTGGCATGATACCTACTCATTTATAAAAACCAAAAGTCCAAATGCCACGCCTATACTTGATGTATCTGTAACCGTGCCACAAAAACAAGGAAATAAAAACTCAAAAACAGAAGAAAACAACACTACTTTAAACATAGAAACACCACTTTTTAGCGGAAATATTTATAATTTTATTTCTCTTGGTTTTTACAATAACAAAATCAATATCAAAACTCAGGATAAAATACTAAGACATCTTTCTATAGGAGATCCTACTAAAATTATTATAGATTTTGCTAAAAAACAAAATTTTAACACCAAAACACTGCAAGTTAATACAGCACAAGTTAGAAAAGTTGTATTTGGTTCACATAAAGGGTATTATCGTTTGGTAATATATCTTGATGGAAAATACAGTTATAAATATTCACATAGTGAAAACTTACATACATTTAACTATCGCTAAGAGTTTTTAAACTCTTAAGCAAATCTATGATCATAAATAATCATTTGAAATCTTTGGGCTATCATTCTAGCTCTTTCTATAATGATATTTCTTGGTTCATCTTCAAAAACTTCTTGCAAACTCTCGTCAAATAAATTAAGCCAAATATCAAAAAATTCTCTTGGAAATGGAGGTAATTCATGATGAGCTCTCAAAGGTGAACCACTATAGCTTGGATCAGCTAAAAACATCCCTGCCCAAAAACTTGCTATTTTTTCTTTATGTTTTTTCCAACTCTCATCATCTGTGCCGATTTTTTCATTAAAAATAGGTCCTAAATCTTTATCCACTCTAACCTTTGCATAAAAAATATCCATAAGTTTTTTTATACCCTCATGATTAATAGTTTCAAATTTCATGCTTTTCCTTAAAAATAATTTTTACTTATTGTATTAAATTTAGAAATTAAAAATATAAACAAAAGTCAATTTTTAGTATAATTTTAAAAATAAAACTAAAGAAAAACTATGACTTATACTATTTTACCACCCAATCAATTCTTAGATGATTATGTCTTAAATGTGCAATTACATCAATTAGCAAATATCTCTAAAAACGCTTATAAATTTTGGAAAAACGTTCAAGCAGCACGCTATCAAGGTACAAGAGTGGTATTTTTAAACAAAAAAAGTATTTTAAAAAAACACCAACATCTTATACAAAAATGTGAAAATTTAAGTGGCTATGTGTTAGCAAGTGCTTTTTGCTCATTTACAACCCTAGCCCCATCTCATTTAGTAGAAAAAAATAATTCTCAAATTTATAAAATCTTAGATATAAAAGAAGTATGTGGGGTTAAATTTGTAAATTTAAAGGCATTTTACGATCTTTTAAAGCTAGATTATAATTATAATATTTACATCGAAAAATGCCATTTTTTTAGTCCCACTCCTTTGGAAAAGCGTATTAAAATCACTGAGAGTATGTGCGTTGGGTATTACTAAGATATTTAAACATCAAAGCACAAATAAGTGAGATTATAGCCATAGCTAACATATAAAATCCTAAAGAAAAACGAGCGATATTTTCTAAATTTCCTAAAGCAATAGTATGTAAAAATAAAGCAAGTTGCGGGGTAAACCCACCGGCTAATGCATAAGCTATATTATATGAAAAACTAAGTCCTGAAAATTTAATCTTAGCATCAAATACTTCACTCATCATTAAAGGGCAAAAATTCATCACTCCAGCAAAAAAACAAGCACTCAAATAATACACACTCACTGTATTAAAATCAGGTGTTTTAGTATAAAGAGCATTAAAATAAAACAAGCAAGTTAAGAAAAATCCTAATGAAAAAACCACACAAACTTTCACTATACCTATTTTATCAGCCAACATTCCACTTAATATACAGCCAGTTACAAGCACAACTATACCAAGCATTTGCATATAAGTTTGAACGCTTGCATCAATACTTAACATTTTTGCCATAAAAGAAGGTATGATTAAAATCATCACAACAATGCAAGCAGTTAAAACCCAAGTTATCAACATAGAAAGCACAACACCTAGCTTAGCCTTTTTAAACACTTCTTTTAAAGGGAATTTTTCTAAGGCTTTATCTTTTTTCATTTGCTCAAAAACAGGAGTTTCTCTTAAAAATTTACGCAAATAAGCAGAAATGATCCCAAAAATTCCTCCCAAGAAAAATGGAATTCTCCATGCCCACTCATAAAGCTCTTCTTGCGTGAAAAGTTTATTCATCATCAAAAACACAAAACTACCAAGTAAAATTCCACCTACCACAGAAGCTGTTAAAATTCCAAGATAAGTGCGTTTTTGACCCTTTGGAGCATGCTCAAATACAAAAACCCAAGCACCAGGTAATTCCCCACCTATAGCTATACCTTGACAAATCCTTACAAATACTAAAAATACTATACATAAATACCCTATACTTTCATAAGCAGGTATAAAAGCAAGCATAAAAGTTGGCACAACCATCAGCAAAATACTAAGCATAAACATTTTCTTACGGCCAAATTTATCGCCAAAATGAGCCATAACTATACCGCCAAGCGGTCTAGCTAAATATCCTGCAGCAAAAATTCCATAAGTATTAAACATTTGCCAAAATGGACTTAAATTTTCAGGAAAGAAATTTTTAGAAATATAACTTGCAAAAAATACAAAAATGATAAAATCATAAAATTCTAAAGTCCCTCCCAAAGAAGAAAGACCTAAAACTTTTATATCTTTTTTACTAAGATTTTTACTCACTCTTAATCCATCTCATAAGTATCATCATCACTATAATCATCATCGTATTCATAATCATCATCATCATAATTATACGATCTTTGATTATTTACATAAGTATCATCATCTGTTTCATCATACATTTCATCATCGTAATTTTCAAATTCTTCATCATCATAAGCCATTATAAATCCTTTAAAATTTTTTAGTAGTATTTTAATATAAAAATATACATTTTGGTATAATTTTTCAAACTTTACTTAAGGAAAAATATGAATTTAACGCATTTAGATGAAAAAAATCATCCCAAAATGGTAGATGTAAGTCAAAAAGATATCACCCAAAGAGAAGCTTGTGCAAGCGGTAAAATATACATGAGCAAAGAAGCATTTGAAGCTATCATTGAAAATAAAGCTAAAAAAGGACCTGTTTTGCAAACTGCCATCACAGCAGCCATCATGGGAGCTAAGCAAACTTCAAATCTCATTCCAATGTGCCATCCTTTAATGATTTCAAAAGTACAAACTCACATAGAAGAAAACAAAGAAGAATATTCTTTTAAACTTTTTGTGACCGTAAAATGCGAAGGAAAAACCGGAGTTGAAATGGAAAGCTTAACTGCTGTTAGCATTGGGCTTTTAACTATTTATGATATGGTTAAAGCTATTGATAAAAGCATGCAAATTACTGATATAGTTTTAGAAAGCAAAGAAGGAGGAAAAAGTGGTAAATATCTGCGATCTTAAAAAAGAACCTATTATAAACTACCCTACTTTTTGGGATTACAAAGTCGTTTTTGAAGCTGGAGTTGATGCTTTGGAAGTTTTTACTCAAATACTAAATGAAAGAGAATTTAAATACAAAATCTCAAATACTAGCAAACAAGGAACATACAAAAGCTATCTTTTAAGTGTTTATGTAGATAGCAAAAGTGACCGTTTAAATATTTTTAATCAATTAAAAAGTAAAGCCAAATTTGTACTATAAAAAGGAAAAACTATGAAAAATTTAGCCATTATTTTTGAAAATTCTCTCTTAGCTTGTGAAAAAAACGAAATTCCAAACTTAATTAGCGAGCTTGTTTTTAGTCTAAGTTATAAAAAAATTAGTTTTGAAAATACTAGCAATGAAGAACTTTTTGCCATCTTTTCTAAGGTATTAGAAAAACTTGAACTTATAAATGAAGAAAATATTTCTAGAATAATCCAAGGTATCATCAAAGCTAGAGTGGAAGAGGATAAAAAAGCATTTTTTGCTTATATTAATGAATATGGCAAATTAAAAGTAAAAATCGAAGAACAAAAAAACACCATTAAGCGTAAAATTTGTGATAATTTTTTTGACTTAGAAAAAATCTTAAAGAATTTGAATTTAAATGAATTTAATATAAGCATTAATGATGCAATGCTTTATGATATAGAAATACTAGGTCTTTTAAAAGAAACTGCCGAAAGTGCTTTTATCACAACCTTAGAAAAAGGAGAAAATATAGAGCTTACTTCTTGTGAGATTGCTAAAAATTTAGTCTTTAATGCAATTTGTGAAGGAAGTTTTGAAAAAGAAAGAATTTTAAAAATCTCCCAAGTAGTTTTAAATGCAGCTTTTGAACTTGCTAATGAATCACAAGCCTTTGCTTATGATTTATGTATTGGAAGTATTTATGGAGCGCAAGAAGGAATTTCTTTAGCGATTGAAAAATTTAAATCAAGCTTTGCATATAGTGCCTTAGAATATGATTTAAAAAACAAAGAAAAAGAACTCATAGATATAGAACAAGAATTTATTCAAATGCTTAAAAAAATATCATCAGAACTTGACAATCCCGTAAAAGACATACTCAAAGATTTATTAGAAAATAAATTTGACACTTTATTTGCTAAATTTAAACGTCTCATACAAGAAAATAGAGAACAAATCCTTATTAAAATAAATGAAATTAAACAAAATCCAAAAATTGACGACTTTAGCAAGCTAGCACAAAATAAACTTAACATTCTAGCCAAAGAGCTAAGCGAGCTTGAAAAACTTGCTAGTCATAAATATAAAAGTTTAGATAAAAATAATGCAAAAGAATTGGGAGTAAGATTGTGGGAAAAAATTAACAAACTAATAAAAAAATATTAAAAAACAAAAGTTACCATTTTGTCAAATACATCAGATGAAAGAGGTAACTAATGTTTAAAAATTTTAATTTAACTACAAAAATGATTTTAATTTTATCTTCTGTAATATTTATTGGCATAGGAATTTTATCTGTAACGATAATCTCAAAAAGCCAAGAAATGCTTAATGATGAAGCTCATAAACTTTTATTAAGTAGCGCCAATAGATACTCAAATGGGATTCAAGCAATTACCCAAAACGCATATTCAACACTAGAAACAGCGCAAGGCGTTATTAAAAATTTTGCAAATAAAGATAATAACTTAGATATAGAAGATCTTAAAATTTTAATAAGCAGTATGCTAGATTCAAATTCTTGGACTTATTTTGCATATATTCATCTTAACCAATACCACGGCAATAATCCTTTAAATCTTACTCCGTCAGGAAAGTTTTTATTATTAGCAAAAGATGAAAATCCACAACAAAAAGGATCAATTAAATTCATCCAAGCTGAAGAAGTAATCTTACAACAAAATTCTCTCATAAAAGCTTTACAAACCAAGCAACCTGCCGTTGGAAGACCTAGAGATTATTCTATAAATGGAGAAAAATTATACTTAGTAAACATTGTTTTACCAATTTTTGGAAAGAATAACGAAACAATTGGTGCAATAGGTATGCTTGTGCGCATTGATTTATTGAGAGAAGAATTAAATGATCCAAATAAGAGTTTATTTGCAAATGACCAACGTTTATTGATTTCAAGTGATGGTTTAATCATATCTAGTCCAAAAGCAGAATATGTTGGAAAAATCATCACAGAAATTAATCCTCATCCTAGTGCAAAAACAATACTAGACATGCAAAGCACCAAAACCAATGGTTTATTTACTTTTATACCTGCTTCTACAAATGAAGAAAATTTAGCCCAGCTTGTAAATTTTGATCTTTGGGAGGGTTCTAATGATCATTGGAGTGTTGTAACTATAGCACCAAAAAAATCAGTGGAAAAGCCTGCTGATTCTTTAGCATTTATTATATTTGCAATTTCTGCAATTGTGCTTTTTATTATTATTAGTGTGATTTATTTTTATGTTAAAAAAAGTGTTGTTGGAACAATTCATAAACTTCAAATCGGCCTAAACTCTTTCTTTGACTTCATCAATCATAAAACTAAAGATTCTGCTATGATAGATGTTAAAACAAATGATGAGCTTGGTGCTATGGCAAAAGCAATCAAC